>NZ_CP034245.1:1231944-1539930 GCF_003931875.1 Microbacterium sp. 10M-3C3
AGGCGTGCTCGACGGCGTTCACGAACGTGGTGCTGCGGATCCCGCTCGGCTTCGCCGTCACCCCGAAGACGCGGCCGGTCACGACCGGACCGCAGTGGCACCTGATCAAGCCGCAACTGACGGTCATGGTGCTGCTCGTCATCGCGATCGCCTTCGGCTTCTACCGCCTCTTCGTCGACGGTGCCGAGCTCGTCGGCACGGCCGTCAACATCGCGTGGGCGGTCTACGATCTCGTCGTGCTCAGCGTGCTCTTCGGCGCGGCGACCTATCGCGGCTTCGACGACAGCGCGGTGGCGGAACGATGAACCCCCGCACCGCTCCGCCCGCCCAGGAAGGAACCATGCCCCCCTCACCCCGCGACTCCGCCCCCTCGACCCCGTACGACCAGGACGCCAGCCAGCGTGCGATCGAGCGCCTCGGCGTCCTCGACACGCCGCGCGACGAGCGCATCGACCGCGTCACGCGCATCGCGCAGGAGATGTTCGACGTGCCGATGGTGAGCGTGACGCTCCTGGACCGCGACCGGCAGTGGCGGAAGTCGGAGATCGGCCTCGGCGGCCGCGAGGCACCCCGTGAGGACGCCTTCTGCGACTTCACCGTGCGCGAAGGCCGCACGGTCGTCATCTCCGACGCGAGCCAGGACGAGCGCTGGTCCTCCAACCCGTTCGTGCAGGGCGACCCGCACCTGCGCTTCTACGCCGGCCATCCGCTCGCCGCGCGCGGTGGCGAGCGCATCGGCACCCTTTGCATCCTCGACACCAAGCCCCGCGAGCTCGACGAGCGCCAGCGGCGCATGCTGCAGGACCTCGCCGGCTGGGTGCAGTCGGAGATCGTGGCCGACAGCGAGCTCGGCGACGCCGCGACAGTGCAGCGGACGCTCCTGCCCTCGTCGGTGCCGCACCTTCCCGGCTACGAGATGGCCGCGACGGCAATCCCCGCGGGCCACGTGATGGGCGATCTCTACGACTGGTATCCCACGGCGGCCGGGCTCCGCCTCACGGTCGCCGACGTCATGGGGAAGGGCCTCGGCGCCGCGCTCCTCGCCGCCGGCCTCCGATCGTCGCTGCGTACCCTGCCCGACCGCGACCTGCTGTCGGCGGTGGGGGAGGCGGAGCGGCTCCTGGAAGCGGATGCCCGCGACCTCGGCACGTTCGCGACGCTCTTCCACGCCGAGGTCGACGCCGCGTCGGGCGTCGTGCATTTCGTCGACGCCGGCCACAGCCTCGCGTACATCCTGCGCGCCGACGACACGTGGGAGCACTTGCGGTCGACCGGAATGCCGCTGGGCATGGGCTTCGCCGACGGACGCGCGGTGGACGAGGCGCGCCTGGGCGACGGCGACATCTTCATGGTGTGCAGCGACGGGCTCCTCGACGTCCTGGACGAAGGCGACCCGCTCGGCCACGTGCGTCGAGCGCTGCGCGACGGCGGCGTCGACGGCGCGGTCGCCGAGGCCGCGCGGCTCGCGCGCGAGCGGTCCGCTCCCGACGATCTGACCGTGCTCGCCATCCGCCGAGCCGGCTGACCCCGCCACGAGAGGAACACCATGGAAATCGCACAGCGTGATCACGACGGCGTCGTCATCCTCGACGTCGAGGACCGCCTCACCGCCGCCGTCGCCCCGCGGCTGCGCAGCGCCGTCGCCGACCTGGTCGCCGCGGGGAGGACGCGCGTCGTGGTGAACCTCGCCGGCGTGACCTTCATCGACTCCTCCGGCCTCGGCGCCCTCGTCGGAGCGTTGAAGGCGACCCGCACGGCGGGCGGTGATCTGCGCATCGCCGCCGCGCCCGAGCAGGTCAAGCAGGTGCTGCGCCTGACGAACCTCGACCGCGTCCTGCACGTGCACGCGACGGCGGAGGAGGCGTTCGATGGCGACTGAGGCGGTCGTGCGCCGGGAGGGCCGCGCCGACCTCGCCTTCGTCGAAGAGCTGCACGAGGCGTTCGAGGAGCTGTGGGCGCTCGCGCCCGCGGTGCCCGAAAACGACCGCACGATGTTCGCGCTGGCCGTCATCGAGATCGCGACGAACATCGCCACGCACACGGCCGGCGAGGCCGCGCCCGTGACCGTCGAGGTGGAGCTGTCGGCCGACGACGCGCTGCGGGCGCTGCTGCGCGACGACGGCGTGCCGGCCGACATCGACCTCGACGCCGTGTCAATGGGCGACGCGATGTCGGAGTCGGGCCGCGGCCTCGCGATCGCCGCGGCCGTGTGCGATGAGCTGTCCCTCGAGCGGCGGCACGGCGGGGGCCGGCGCTACGGCAACGTGTGGCGCCTGAGGCGCACTCTCGTCCCGGAGTCCTGAGCCGGCGCCGGGATCAGAAGTCCTCGCGGCGCTCCTGCTCGGCGTCGGCGATCGGCTCGACCTCCGCGAGCTCCTCGAGCGCCGCGCGGAGCTGGCGCTCGAGCCACTCCGCCGGCAGGGCGCCCTCGGCGCGCAGCGCCTCGAAGCGCTCGAGTCGGGCAGCCGCCGGCCCGGTCAGGTCGTCCATGGTCTTCCTCCGCTCCCGCGGCGGGCGCCGCATCCGCTCGCCACGCTAGCGAATCACGCGGCGCGCTCGCGCGCCCGGAGGTCCTTCCGCAGGATCTTGCCCGACGTGGACTTCGGGATCGCGTCGATGAACTCCACGCGGCGCACCTTCTTGTGCGGCGCCACCTGACCGGCGACGAAGTCCATCACCGCGTCGGCGGTCAGCTCCGCGTCGGGCGCCTTCACGACGAACGCCTTCGGGATCTCCTGACCCTCGTCGTCGAGCACGCCGATCACGGCGGCGTCCATGACGGCCGGATGCGACAGCAGCAGCGCCTCGAGCTCGGCAGGGGCGATCTGGTAGCCGTGGTACTTGATGAGCTCCTTGAGCCGGTCGACGATGACGACGTAGCCGTCGCGGTGCGCGACGGCGATGTCGCCGGTGTGGAGGAACCCGTCCGCGTCGATCGTGTCGGCGGTCGCGTCGGGCCGGCCGAGGTACCCGATCATCACGTTCGGACCCCGCAGCCACAGCTCGCCCGGGGCGGTGAGACCGTCGTCGCCGAACTCCTCGATCTCCACGCCGGTGTCGACGTCGACGAGCTTGGCCGTCATGTTCGGCAGCAGCACGCCGACCGAGCTCGACGGGAAGTCGTCGCGCTCGGGCGGCGCGGCGTGCGACACGGGACTCAGCTCGCTCATGCCGTAGCCCTGCAGCACGCGGGCATGGATGCGGCGCCCCGCCGTCTCGGCCGTCTCGCCGTCGAGCGGCGCGGCGCCGGAGAACACCGTGTGGACGCTCGAGATGTCGAACTGGTCGACGATCGGGTGCTTCGCGAGCGCCACTGCGATGGGAGGCGCGATGAACAGGAACGTGCACCGGTGCTCCTGGATGAGCCGCAGGAACTCGGGAAGGTCGAAGCGCGGCATCGTCACGAGGCTCGCGCGTTGGCGCAGCGCGAGGTTCAGCAGCACCGTCATGCCGTAGATGTGGAAGAACGGCAGCACGGCGAGCACGCGGTCGTCCTGGTTCAGTCGGATGCTGATGCGGCACTGCTGCACGTTCGCGACCAGGTTGCGGTGGGAGAGCATGACGCCCTTGGGCACGCCGGTGGTGCCCGACGAGTAGGGGAGCACCGCCACGTGCGTCGCGGGGTCGAAGGAGACCTCGGGCGGCGTGCGCCCCTCGCCGAGCAGCCCGGCCAGATCGGGGTGGTCCTCGGCGCCGTCCAGGACGATGACGCGGTCGGCGGGAATCCCGACGGCCACCGCCGCCTGCTCGGCCTGCGCGAGAAGCGGCGACACCGTGATCACCCACGTCGCCGCCGCATCCGAGAGCTGCTGCTGGATCTCGTGCGCCGTGTAGAGCGAGTTCACGGTCGTGACGGCGGCCCCGAGGCGCAGCAGTCCGTGGAACGCGACGGCGAAGGCCGGCGAGTTGGGGCACAGGAGAGCGACGACCGTGTCGGTGCCGACGCCCCGGGAGGCCATCGCCCCCGCGAACGCGTCGACCCGCGCACGCAGCTGACCGTACGTCGTCTCGGCGCCGGTGGCCGGATCGATCATCGCGACGCGCGGCAGGTCGTCGCCGGTCAGCGAGCCGAAGAGGAACTCGTAGACGCCGACATCCGGGATCTCGACGTCGGGGAACGGGCTGGAGAACATCGGGCGACTCCTTCGGGCCACGACGGGCGACCGCGGCGTCGCCCGCGCCCATCCTGGCACACGCGGCACCCGGTGTCGCCCGACGCGAGACCGAATGCCGCGTGCCCGCGTCAGACGAGCTGAACGGAGCGCGCGCCGCGGCTGAGACGCTCGGCGGCGAGGGCCTCGGCGGCCACGAGCGGGGTCACCCCGCGCGCCTCGGCCTCGTCGAACACGCGGCGGATCGTGTCGCCGATCCCCGCGATGCGCGCCGTGACGTCGGCGGGGGAGCCGAGGTGCTTGTCGGTCGCGTCGAGGTAGATGACACCGCCGGCGTTCGCGACGAAGTCGGGGGCGTAGAGGATGCCGCGCGCGGCCAGACGGTCGGCGCCGGAGCGATCGGCGAGCGGGTTGTTCGCCGGGCCGCACACCGCGCGCGCATCCAGCGCGTCGATGACCTCGTCGGTGAGCACACCGCCGATGCCGGCGGGCACGAACACGTCGGCCGCGATCAGGTGCTCCTCGCCGGGCGACACCCACGTCGCGCCGAGCTCGGCGGCGAGGTCGCGCTTGGCGGGGTTGACGTCGGTGACGTGGAGCACCGCGCCCTCCGCCGACAGGCGCACGGCCAGGCGGCTGCCGACCTGCCCCAGGCCGGAGATCGTGATACGGCGGCCGGCGACGTCGGCCGACCCGGTCGCGCGCTCGAGCGTCGCGCGGAGGGCCTCGTACACGCCGAGGCTCGTCGGCCCGGCGGGCTCGCCCGAGCCGCCCGCGGCGTCGGGAAGCCCCACGACGTGCGCGGTGCGCTCGCTCACGACGAGCATGTCCTCCGCGGTCGACCCCACGTCCTCCGCCGTGCGGTACGCGCCGCCGAGGGCCTCGACCGCGTCGCCCAGGTCGAGGAATGCAGCCCGACGCCGCTCGACGTCGAGGGTCGTGCCCTCGGGCAGACCGACCACCGACTTGCCGCCGCCCGCGTCGAGCCCGGCCGCGGCGTTCTTGAGCGTCATCGCCGCCGAGAGCCGCAGGGCGTCGCCGAGCGCGGCGCTCCAGCCCGGATACGTCCACATGCGCGCGCCGCCGAGGGCGGGGCCGAGCGCCGAGGAATGCAGGGCCACGGCGATGAACAGTCCGCTCCGCTCGCCGGTCCTCACCTCCACGCGCTCGTGGGTGAACTCGGGCAGGGGCAGAGCAGGGGTCATCGGTGATCCTCTTCCGGCGGGCCTCGTGGGCCGTGCGTGGCGGATGCGGCGGGTGTGCCGCATCCGCCCCCATTGTGCCTCGCCACCCGGGTCGGCGGGAGGGGGACGCGCGTACGCTGACGGAATGGCCGAGGACTATATGCACGGGCACCATTCGAGCGTCGTGAGCTCCCACGCGCGGCGCACCGCGGAGAACTCCGTCGCCTACCTCCTGCCGCATCTGCGTGCGGGCATGTCGCTGCTCGACGTCGGGTGCGGGCCGGGCACGATCACGGTCGACCTCGCCGAGCGCGTCGCGCCCGGACGGGTGGTCGGCGTCGACACGTCCGACGTCGCGTTGCAGCTCGCGCGGGAGGTCGCGCAGCGCCGAGGGGTGGAGGTGTCGTTCCGGATCGGCGACGCGTACGCGCTCAGCGCCGAGGCGGGGGAGTTCGACGTCGTGCAGGCGCACCAGGTGCTGCATCACCTCGCGCGTCCGGTCGACGCGATCCGCGAGTTCGGACGCGTCGCCGGGCCCGAGGGCCTGGTCGCCCTCCGCGAGGTGGACTACGGCGGGATCGTGTGGTGGCCGGAGGTGCCCGCCCTGGCGGAGTGGCTCGACCTCTTCGTGCGCATCGGGCGCGCGCTCGGCGGGGAGCCGTCGGCGGGCCGGCGGCTGCTCGCGTGGGCGCACGCGGCGGGGCTCGGCGTGCAGGAGGCGGGCGCATCGGTGTGGTCGTACGCCACACCGGAGGACCGGGCGTGGTTCGCCGACTCGTGGGCCCAGCGCGCGACCGAGTCCGACTTCGCGCGCCACGCGCAGGAGTTCGGCTTCGCCGATCGGGCGGCGCTCGACCGCATCGCCGACGGCTGGCGGGAGTGGGCGGCCGCGCCGGACGGCTGGCTCGCGATGCCGCACGGCGAGGTGCTCGCGCGCGGGGCGTGAGCGTCGCGGGCGGGAGCGGCGCGGGGGTGAGCGGCGCGGGCGTGAGCCGCTCGGGCGTGAGCCGCGCGGCTACCAGGCGAGGAGCGTCTCCGGGCGGAAGACGATCGTCGTGGCGAACGTGCGCATGATGTCGTCGATCGGCTGGCCGTAGTCGGCGATCGCGTCGGCGTACTTCGCGATGTACGTGTCGCGGAACTCCGTCAGCCACGACGCCGAGTCGCGCTCGGAGATCTCCGCCGCGCCCGACAGGATCAAAACCTCGTTGCCGAACCGCCCGGTCTCCAGATGCACGAGCACGGGGGAGCCCGCGCGGACGTGGCGCACCTTCGCGGTCGCGTCTTCGCTGAAGACCAGCACGGCGCCGTCATGCCAGAAGAACCACACCGGCACGGCGTGCGGGGCGCCGCCCCGATCGACCGTCGTGAACCACGCGATGGTGCGCGTGCGCAAGAGCTCGAGCGCGGCCTGCTGCGCCGCATCCGAAGGGTCGAATCGCTGGGCCATGAGCGTCCTTCCGTCGATGCGCCCGACGCTACCGCGCGGCACCGACACGCGACAGCGCCGGCCGTAGGCTGGCGGCATGACCGACGCGCTGCCCGCCCGGAGCCGCCTCGTCGCCGAGCGCCTCGCCGCCGCCGGCATCGAGCCCCGCATCGTCGTGCTGCCGGATGCGGCGCACACCGCCGCGCTCGCCGCGCAGGCCCTCGGGGTCGAGGTGGGGGCGATCGCCAACAGCCTCGTCTTCCGGTGCGACGACGCGCCGCTGCTCGTCATGACGAGCGGCGCCCACCGCGTCGACACCGCCGCGCTCGCCGAGCGGCTCGGCCGCGGCCGCATCACGCGGGCCACGCCCGAGCAGGTGCGCGAGGCCACCGGCCAGGCCATCGGCGGCGTCGCCCCGACCGGCCACCCCGCGCCGATCGACACGATCGTCGACGAGGCGCTCGCCGCCTACCCGGAGCTGTGGGCGGCCGGCGGCACACCGCATACGGTGTTCCCGCTCACGTTCGACCAGCTCGTGCGGCTCACGGCCGGCACCGTCGCGAAGGTCGACTGACCCCCGTCGACCCTCACCCGCCGGCGGGCTGCGGCACCGGGAATCGCAGCAGCGCGGCCGCCGGTGCGCCATCCGTGAGCTCGTCGCGGGGCACGGCGTGCACCGACCCTCCCGAGCGCAGCACCTGCGCGGCGAGATCCTGCAGCAGGAAGTCCCCATCGCCGCCGCCGTGCAATCTGCCGAACTCGTCGACCGTGCCCGAGCGCTCCGCGTCCCGGTCGATGCGCAGCTCCTCGATCGCCGCGGCGGCGGCTGCGGCGGCCACGTCGCTCAGCCGCGACGTCGCGAGGCCCTGCGCGCGCAGCGTGCCGAAACGCTCCTTCCACGCCGACACCGCCACGCCGTGGAGGCCGTGGAGGATCGCGAGGGAGCGCGCCGCGATGTCGCCGTCGCCGAGCGACTCCGGGTGCGCCGTGATCTCCTCGTCGAGGAGCGGAGCGTGAGTGTTCTGCGCGCGGTAGGCGGCACGGAAATCGTCGGCCGCGGCCAGGACGAGCGGAGCGCCGCGGGGGATCACGGCCACGACCGCCTGATCGACGGCCTTGGCGAACCGCTCCCGCTCCGGCTGATCGCCGTCCGACCCGCGCGCGCGGTCGCGGTCCATCCGGCCGTCGTTGTCCGCGTGGTCCAGCACGCTGTCGTGATCGTCGGGAAGTGCCAGCGGTCGCGGCGTGACGCCCGCCGCCGACACCTCGGTCAGACGCACGAGGCCGCGCGAGAGCTGCAGCACGAACACGCGCGCGTCCGGCTCGGCGGCGCGCAGCAGCATCCGCAGGTCGAAGCGGTCGGCGACGATCGACTCCGCGCCCGGGTCGAAGGGGAGCCGGTACCAGCGCGCCCCGGATGGATCGGCCAGAACGAGGAGACCTCGGTCTTGCGCGGCCCAGAACTCCGCGTCGTCCAGCGGGGCGCGCAGTGCCGCGAGCAGGGCGTCCCGCTCGCCGTGCCCGAGCGGAACGTCGGCCAGGCGATGCTCGACCTCCTCGACGGCGTCCTTGAGGGCGATACGCGAGCGCTCCCGGTCGGACGGAGAAGCCGAGGTGGCGATCGTGATGGTGACGCTCGCGGGATGGCGCGCATCGACGAGCTCGAGGAACGGGGCAGCGTCTCGGATGTCTTGGGCGATCATCCGCGCGACGTTAGGGGGCTCGCGGCGGCCGCTCGAGGGGCTTGCGTCGCGCGGCGTCCCGTGCCGGGTCGTCGGCGCGCAGAATTCAGGTTCGCCGGTCTTGTGGGGCGCGAACGCGGGTGTCGGATGCGGTTGAGCCTGAGTTCTGAACGGCTGCGACCTGTCCTCCCCAGCCGGGCGCGCCGACGCTGTGTCCGCAGGTGCAGCCGGACGGCGCTGCGGCGATGGGACGCACGGAGCACCCTGGCGCGCATGCTCGACCCCGCGCCGCTTGCGCCGCCACCGCCCCCGACCGTGCTCGCATGGAGTCGCGGCGACCTCCTGTCCGCCGGGTGGTCGGGGCGCGGAATCACCGCAGCCGTGCGCAGCGGGCAGCTGCATCGCGCACGCAACGGCGTCTACTTCGCGCCCTCCGACGACGCACGGGTGCAGGATGCGGCCCGTCATGGCGGGCTTCTCACGTGCGTGAGCGAACTGGAGCGTCGTGGCGTGTTCGTGATGGAGCGGCCGCGGACGCATGTGCACGTGAAGGTGAACGCGTCGCGGCAGCGGGAGGTGGAGGGCGTGACCACCCGGCACTGGGGGAGCCTGCTGCGCACGCCGCATCCGCGCGCGGCCACCGTCGAGGGAGTCGATGCCGTCCGGCACGCCGTGCTGTGTCAGGAACCCCGCGCGAGCGTGGCGACACTCGACTCCGCTCTCCGGTGCGGCGTCATCCGCGACGACGACCTCGACGACCTCTTCGCCAGCCTGCCGCGGCGGTACCGAGTCCTGCGACGTCTCGTCGACCCGCGGGCGGAGTCGGGTGCCGAGTCGATGATGAGGCTCCTCCTAAGGCGAGTCGGTGCTCGATTCGATGTGCAAGTGGAGCTCCGCGGCGTGGGACGGGTGGATTTCCTCGTCGCCGGCTGGCTCATCGTCGAGTGCGACAGCGAGGCCCATCACGGCGGCTGGGAGGCGCGTCGGCGCGACCTCCGGCGCGACCAGGCGGCCGCCGCGCTCGGCTTCGCCACCTACCGCCCGATCGCCGAGGACATCTTCTGGCACCCCGAGCGTGTGCTCGACGCGCTGCGCGGTCTGCTCGGGGCGCGCAGAACTCAGGCTCGCCGGTAGATTCGCGCGCGCCCGCAGCCGCGGACAGCCGCTGAGCCTGAATTCTGCACGGCCTCCGGCAGGGCGCGGCGAGCCGATCGATCGCCGGTCGTCGCCGGTTCGCGCCCGCCGGGTGCGCAGAATTCAGGCTCCGCTGCACGTCGCGCCCCGTCGACGCGGGTGCGAGGCGGCTGAGCCTGAATTCTGCACGCGAGCGCCCGCAGCACGTGAGGGCGGTGGCCGGATGCGGCGTCAGCGCGCGAGCGCCTGCAGGCACGTGACGGCGGCCGCCGCCGACCACGCCTGCGGCCGGCACGCCGCCGGGTACGGCGTGGGCACGGTCGTCTCGGTCGCCGGGTCGCCGGCGTGCAGCTCGGGCACGCGGTAGCCGAAGCCCTCCGCCGCATCCAGCAGGCCCGCCACGACCTCGCGGGCGGGGTCGACGAGACCCGCTCGCAGCATCCCGTGCAGCGCGATCGCAGTGTCGTGCACCCACACGCTGCCCCCGTGGTACGACAGCGGCCAGTACCCGGCCGCGCCCGTCGACATCGTGCGGATGCCGAAACCGCTCGACATCGAGTCGCCGAGCAGCAGCTCCGCGACGTGCGCCTCGTCGCCGGGGGAGAGGATGCCCGTGCCGATCAGGTGCCCGATGTTGCTCGTGAGGGTGTCGACCGGGCGCTTGTGCCGGTCCAGCGCGATCGCGGGGTAGCGGCCCTCGGGGGTCTCGACCCAGTAGGCGTCGGCGAACCGCGCCTTGAGGTCGGCGGCCCATGCGCGCAGCCCCGAGGTGTCGTCGCCGTCGTCGCCGAACGCGTCGAGCAGGTCGGCGCCCGCGCGTACCGCCTCGTACGCGTACGCCTGCACCTCGCACAGCGCGATCGGCCCCTCCGCAAGGCGGCCGTCGCGCCACTGGATCGAGTCGCCGGAGTCCTTCCACCCCTGGTTCGCGAGGCCCGTGCCGAGGCGGTCGACGTAGTCGAGGAAGCCGTCGCCGTCGCTGTCGCCCTCCTCGAGCACCCACCGCAGCGCCCGGCGCAGCGCCGGCACGAGCGCGCGTACCTCGTCCTCGGGCATGCCCGCGCGCCACGCGTCGGCGAGCAGGCACACCCACAGCGGCGTGGAGTCGACGCTGCCGTAATACCGCGGCGGCAGCACGATGCCCTCGCCGGGCATCTCGATCGCCGACGCGCGCAGCTCGTGCAGGATCTTCCCCGGCTCCTGCGCGGTCGCCGGATCGTCGACGTCGCCCTGCAGGCGCGCGAGCACACGGAGCGTGGATGCGGCGATGCCGACGTCGACCGGGAGGGCGAGCCGCGCGGCCCACAGCGAGTCGCGCCCGAAGAGCGTGAAGAACCACGGCGCGCCCGCCGCGAAGAACGCGTCGCCCGGAGCATCCGGGAGCGCCAGCCGCAGCGCGTCGAGGTCGCCGAGCGCGGTCTCGAGCCAGCGCGCGAGCCGCGGGTCGGGGGCGGATGCGGCGACCTCCCGCGGGTCCCACGCCGCCGCGCCGGCGGGCGCGCGCACGACCAGGCCGTCGTCGCGAAGGTCGACGGACCACTCCACCTCCACGCGCGAGAAGGGGGCGACGTCGATGCGCCACACCGCGATGACACGACCGTCCGCCGCCTCGACGCTCGCGCCCGGCGCGGACAGCGCGAACGCCGCCCCGCCCTCGCCCTCGACGCGGGCCGTGCCCTCGCCGACCGTCGTCGCCCCGCCCCGGGCGGTCGCGATCCCCGCCTTCACGTCGTGCAGCGACGAGAAGTCCGGCTCGAGCTCGACGCGCAGCACGAGACTCACCGGGGTGCTCAGGTGCGAGCGCACGCTCAGCCGCTCGGCGAGCCGGCCCGCCGCCACGGTGCGCTCGCGCACGAGGCGCACCTTGGGGTCGGGCCACGCGTCGTCCACGCCCCGCAGGAGTCCGCCGAAGCGCACGCGCGACGGGCCGTCGGGGGCCGTGGAGATCCACTCGATCGGCGACTGGTCGCATGTGAGCGCGACCGTGCGGATGTGCCGTACGTCGCCGTGGTACACGCCGTCGATCGGGGCGCCGCCGGCGTCGCCCGTGGTGCGCGACCACACCTGGGTGGGCGCGCGCAGCGCGATGACCGCGTCGGACAGGAGCGGTTGCAGGGGAAGCGCCCCGGGATCGTCGTCGCCCGGCAGGGTGGCGGTGTTCTCGAGGGTCATTCTTTGACGGCTCCTTCGCTGGCGTTCATGATGCGGCGCTGGAAGATGAAGAACATCACGGCGACGGGGATCGTCATGATGGCGGCGGCCGCGAGCTTGAGCGGATACTGCGTGCCCTGGCTGAGCTGTCCGCTCGCCAGCGACGCGACGCCCTTGGTGAGGGTCGTGAGCTCGGGCGACTGCGTCGACACGACGAAGTGGCTGAGCTCGTTCCACGATCCCTGGAAGGACAGGATGACGATCGTGATGAGCGCGGGTCGCGCCATCGGCAGCACGACCGACCAGAAGATGCGGAACGTGCCGGCCCCGTCGATGCGCGCCTGCTCCTCGACGGAGGGCGGGATCGACTCGAAGAAGTTCTTCATGATGAACACGCCCGCGGCATCCACGAGGAGCGGCAGGATCATGCCGGCGTACGAGTCGTACATGCCGAGCGTGTTGATGACCAGGAACTTGGGGATGAGGAGCACGACCGCCGGCACCGCCATCACGGCGACGAGGCCCGCGAACACGATGCCGCGCCCGCGGAAGCGCAGCCGCGCGAGCGCGTAGCCGGCGAGCGAGTCGAAGAAGACGCGCCCGGCGGTGACGAAGATCGTCACGATCGCGGAGTTGGCGAACCATGTCGGGAAGTTCGAGCGCAGGAACAGCTGCTCGTAGGCCGCCCACGACACCGGGCTCGGCAGCAGCGAGATCGGGTCGGCCGCCGCATCCGCGTCGGTCTTGAACGAGGTCGCCACCTGCACGAGGAACGGGTAGATGTAGATGAGCGCCAGCACGATCAGCACGACGTACAGGCCGATCTGGAACCCGAGCGCCCGGCCCGACAGCCGGTGCCGCGCCGGCCTCGGCGCGGGGGCGGATGCGGCGGGGTTCAGCTGCTGCGCGACGGCGACGTCGGTCTCGATGCTCTGCGGTACGGACGTCATCGTCGCGCTCCCTTCGGCTCGTAGGCCCGGGCTCGGCGGCGCGAGACGGGGCGGTCGCGGAGGATCCAGCGCTGCAGGATCGTGAACGCGACGATGATGACGAACAGGACGAAGGCGATCGCCGCGCCCTGGCCCCAGTCCTGCGAGATGAACGCGGAGTCGTAGCTGAGGTACGCCGGCGTCAGCGTCGTCTTGCCGGGGGCGCCCTGCGTGCCGGTGTAGATCTGGTCGAACACCTGCCAGCATCCGATGAGGCCCAGCGTCAGCACGGTGAACAGCGTCGGACGCAGCTGGGGGAGGGTCACGCGCCAGAAGCGCTGCCACCCGTTCGCGCCGTCGACCATCGCCGCCTCGTCGACGTCGTGCGAGAGGTTCTGCAGCGCCGCGATGAACAGCAGCATGAACGTGCCCGACGTCGTGAAGACCGCCATGAGGACGAACGCGCTCATGGCCACCGAGGGCCCGGCCAGCCAGTCCCACCACGTCACGCCGAGGAACCCCGACTGTGTGAGGGACGCGGGGCCGGACTGCACGCCGAACACGCCGAGGAGATTGTGCACGATGCCCCGCGGGTCGTTGAACCAGTTCGGCCCGTTGATGCCCACCCACGAAAGCACCTCGTTGATGGCGCCGGACGTGGAGAAGAGGAACAGCCACAGCACGGTGATCGCGACCGAGCTCGTGACCGAGGGGAAGTAGAACGCGGTGCGGAAGAAGCCGCGCCCGCGCAGCACGGCGCGGTTCACGAGCACCGCGAGGAACAGCGACAGCGCGGTCTGCAGCGGCACGACCAGCAGCACGTACCACGCATTGTTGCGCAGCGCGGTGCCGAAGTCGCGTTCGGCCAGACCGCCGCCGGTGGTCACGGCGGCGTAGTTGTCCAGCCCCACGAACCCCACGTTCCCGGAGAAGGGGCTGCCGCGCCCCGACCAGTCCGAGAAGCTCACCCACAGCGCCATGAGCACCGGGACGAGCAGGAACACGCCCAGGATGATGAGCACCGGGAGGGTGAAGATCCACCCGGCGGCGGCCTCGCCGCGCCGGATCCCCCCGTGGGAGGATCCGGCGCGCCGCGGCGCCGCAGTCGTCGCCGTCATGCGATGTCTCCGCCGTCGCTTACTGGGCGATGGCCTCGAGGTTCGACTGCACCGAGTCGAGGATCGCCTTCGGGTCGCCCGACTTCAGCGACTCCAGCTGAGCGTTGAAGTCGGAGATGACGTCCGCGGCACCGTCGATGTTCGGCGGGAACTGCGCGTACTCGGCGCCGGCGAGGAAGGCCGACAGCGTCGGGTTGTCGCTCGTCCACGCGTCGGCGGCCGACTGGATCGAGGGCATCGGGCCGAACGCCTTCGAGAACGCCAGCTGCTGGTCGGTGCCGGTCAGGTACTCGACGAGCTCCTTCGCGGCGTCCTTGTTGCCGCTGTCGGCGGCGAGGCCCCAGCAGTTGGTGAACTGCAGCGTGCCCTTGCCGCCGGGTCCGGCGGGCAGCTCGGCGACGGTGTACTTCACGTCGGGGTAGTCGTTCGTCAGCGCGCCGGTGATCCAGTTGCCCTCGATCACCATGGCGGCCTTTCCGGTGCCGAACGCCTCGCCGCCCCAGCCGGCGCCCACATCCGCCGCGAAGGCGAACGAGCCGTCGTTCAGGTGCTGCTTGATGTAGTCGAGCGCCTGGACGTTCGCGTCGCTGTTGGCGATCGGGGTGCCGTCGTCGAGGAGCCCGCCGCCGGCCTGCGCCATGAACGTGCCGATGCGCTGGTACTCCGCGCCGAACGCGAGACCCACGTGGCCGTCGGCGGTCAGCTTCTGCGCGACGGATGCGAGCTGGTCCCAGTCCTGCGGGATGTCGGCGTCGGTGAGCCCGGCCGCCGCCCACATGTCGGTGTTGATGACGAGCGCGAGCGTGGAGAAGTCCTTCGGCGCGCAGTAGAACTGGCCGTCGAGCGTGAAGTTCTCTACGAGGGACGGGTAGAAGTCGTCCTTGTTGGCGAGATCGTCGCCGTACGCCTCGATCGAGCCGTTGCCGGCGTAGCCGGCGAGCGCCTCGGGGGCGAGGTAGAACAGGTCCGGCGGCGAGCCGGCCGCGAAGCCCTGCGACAGCTGCTGGGGGAGGTCGTTGGCCACCTGCACCGTCGCGTCGACGCCGGACTGCTCCGACCACGCCTTCACCGCCGACTCGACGGCGTTGGTCTCGGCGTCGCCCGACGAGCCGATGAGGAGGGTGAGGGCGCCGCTGCCGGAGGCGTCGCCGCCGCCGCTGCCGCCCTGGTCGTCGAATCCCGAGCCGCAGCCGGTGAGGGCGAGCGAGCCGCCGATCACGAGCGCTCCGGCGCCGAGGAGCGCCCGCGTTGTCTGCCGTGTCATGTGTCTCTTCTCCTTCGATGAGGCATGTGTGCGCGTCGTCGCGTGCTCCGACCGTCCTGAATTTGAACGATCAAACTACAACGCCCCCTCACGGTACGAAACGCCTCCCGCCACTGTCAAGGGCTGGCCGTCCCGCCCCTAGGATGTGTGCGCGGAACGTTGCGGGAGGTGCGATGACGAAGGCCCCGACGGTCGACGACGTCGCGCGCGCGGCCGGGGTGTCGCGCCAGACGGTGTCGAACGTGCTCAACGCGCCCGACATCGTGCGCGCGGCGACCCGCGAGCGCGTACAGGCCGTGATCGACGACCTCGGCTATCGGCCGCACACCGCCGCGCGTCAGCTGCGCACGCGCCGGAGCTCCACGATCGGCGTACATCTGGACCCTTATGCGGGCGGCATCTCCGGCGTCGTGCTCGACCGATTCGTCCACGCGCTGACCGAGCGCGCGAGCGAGCGGGGCATGCGGATGCTGCTGTACGCGGCGCGCACGCCGGAGGAGGAGATCGCCCGCATGGGGGAGCTCCTGGACGGCGGCGAGATCGACGCGACGATCGTCACGGGCACGTTCCACGGCGACCCGCGCACCGGGTGGCTCACCGCCCGCGCGCTGCCGTTCGTGTCGTTCGGGCGCCCGTGGGGCGAGGACGACGTCGCGGCGCCCGCGCACCTGTGGGTCGACGTCGACGGGGCGGCCGGCACCGCCGCATCCACGCGTCACGCGCTCGGCGCGGCCGGGCCGCGCATCGCGTTCCTCGGGTGGCCGGCGGGCTCGGGCACCGGCGACGAGCGCGAGCGCGGGTGGCGCGAGACGATGACCGCGCACGGGCTGGCCGCTCCCCGGTGGACCGTCGAGGAGCACGTGCCGGCGGCCCGTGCCGTCGTCGCCGACGCCCTCGCCGCAGGGGCGGAGGTCGACGCGATCGTGTGCGCGAGCGACTCGCTCGCGATCGGCGCGCACCTGGCCGCCGTCGCCGCCGACCGACACGACCTGCTCGTGGTGGGGTTCGACAACACCCCCGCCGTCGAGGCGCTCGGCATCTCGAGCGTCGAGCAGCTGCCCGAGAAGGTCGCCGCCGGCGCGCTCGACCTGCTGATGGGGCCGACGGGGAGCGTCGTCGCGCCGCGGCCCGCCGCATCCGGATCGGCCCACGTGCTCGTGGAGCCGCGCCTCATCGTCCGCTGAGCCGGCCGTCCGGCTCGCGAGAACGCGGCCGTGCACGCTTTCTCGGACGCAGAGCGTGCACCCGCGTGTTCTCGCGAGGATCAGGGGGTCGTGAGCTCGAACGAGTCGGGCGGCGTCGCGCCGATCTCGTCCCACGTCGCGCTCTCCCACGTGAAGACCGCGACGGCGGCCGTCGTCATGCGCACGTCGTCGCCGGCCAGCTCGCTCACGACCTCGCTCATGCCCGGGTCGTGGGCGACCACCATGACCTCGTCGACGCCGCTCGCACGCGCCGCGGCGAGCAGGACGTCCGGATCCGCGCCGTAGAGCTCCGGGTCTTCGCGCAGCTCGGCGTCGAAGACCTCGGCGAACACCTGCGCGGTCGTGCGCGCGCGCAGCGCGGTCGAGGTGAGCACGACCTCGGGACGCACGCCGCTGCGCAGCAGGCGCTTGGCGACCTCGGGGGCGTCGCGCCGGCCGCGGTCGTTGAGCGGTCGGTCGTGGTCGTCGAGTCCGTCGTCGGCCCAGTCGGACTTGGCGTGGCGGGCGAAGGCGATCTGGATCATGCCGGCACGTACACCCATGCGTCGCGGCCGCTGCCGAGGGTGACCCGGGCGCGCCGGTACAGCGCGACCTCGTACTCGTCGGCCGCCTCGAGCTCGGCCTCGCTCAGCCAGAGCACCATCCCCACCACCTTGTCCCTCGCATCGCCGGTCTCCCGGAGTATCGGATGCACCGCCGTCGCCGAGAGCGCGACGACACGCGGGTCGTCGATCTCGACGTAGTCGATCCGGTAGCCCGGCAGCACGTCCTCCTCGCCCGTCACGAGGCGTCCGAAGGTGTCCTGCTGGACGGCGGGGGACTGCAGCGTGCCGTACGTGAAGAGCGCCTGGTCGCCCCGCGCATCGTCCACGACTCCAGGCTATCGCTCAGCCCAGGAGAAACTCGGCGATCGAGAAGATCGCCACGCCCGCGAGCGCGCCCACGATCGTGCCGTTCAGGCGGATGTACTGCAGGTCGCGCCCGACGAGCAGCTCGATCTTCTCGGTCGTCTCGGCCGGATCCCACCGCTCGACGGTGTCGGTGATGATCGAGGCGATGTCGTGGCGGTAGCGCTCGACGGCGAAGACCGCCGCATCCGTCACCCACCGGTCCACGCGCTCCTGCAGCGCGGGCTCGGTGCTCAAGCGTTCGCCGATCTCGACGAGCGCCTGGGTGGCGCGGCGGCGCAGGCCGCTCTCGGGGTCGGCGAGCGAGCGCAGCAGACCCGACTTCGCCGTCGCCCACGCCTCGGCCGCGAGCGCGCGCACCCGCGGGCTGTCGAGCACGGCCGCCTTCGCGTCTTCGAGCCGCCCGATCGTCTCGGGGTCGTGCTGGAGGTTGTCGGCCAGGCGCGCGAGGTAGCCGTCGATCGCATGGCGGGCCGGATGCTCCGGATCGGCGCGCACGGCGTCGACGAACGACACCGCCTGACGGTAGAGGGCGTCGTCGACGAAGCGGTGTGCAAGGCTCGGCACCCACGACGGGAGCCGGCGGGACACGAGCCCCGTGAACGCCTCCTGGTTGGCCGCGAGCCACGTCGCCACGGAGTCGGCGGCGAGGTCGACGGCGCCGGTGTGCGCGCGCGAGGCCACGACGCGCTCGAGCCACACGCCCACCGACGGCCCCCAGTCGGGCGCGAGCAGGTGCTCGCGGGCGAGGTCTTCGATGACGTCGCGCACGTCGTCGTCGGACAGCGCGCGCAGCACCCCGGATGCGGCGGTCGCGGCCTCGTCCGAGACGCGCGCGGCGTGCGCGGGGTCGGACAGCCACGCACCCAGCCGCGCGGCGATCGCGGTCGACTCGAGCTTGCCGCGCACGACGGGGGCCGAGAGGAAGTTCGACTCGACGAACTCCCCGAGGCTGCGGCCGATCTCGTCCTTGCGCCGCGGGATGATCGCGGTGTGGGGGATCGGGATCCCCAGCGGGTGGCGGAACAGCGCCGTCACGGCGAACCAGTCGGCGAGCGCGCCGACCATGCCGCCCTCGGCCGCGGCACGCACCCACTGCAGCCACGCGATGCGCTCCTGCAGCGCGAACGACACCGCGAACAGCACCGCCATGAACACGAGCGCGCCGAGGGCGACCGCCTTCATCGTGCGCAGGCCCCGGCGCCGAGCGCGGTCGGCCGGCGTCAGGAGGGCGTCGGGGGTGCGAGGCATCCGCTCAGCCCCCGACCGGGCCCAGCCACGCGGTCGCCGACGCGGCGTGGGCCGACTCGGGGTCGGAGGGGTGGAACATCCCCGCGAGCACGTCGCGGTACAGGCGCGACAGCTCGGTGCCGGCGAAGTACGACGAGCCGCCCGAGACGAGGATCGCGTCGTCGACGATGCGCTTGGCGGTCGTCACGGCGCGATGCTTGACGCCCGAGAGCAGCGCGAACCAGTGCGCGCCGTGGTCGACCCGCGCGTCGACGTCGTGCGCGAGGGCAGCCAGCTGCGGCGGCAGGGCCTCGTAGGCGATGCCCATGTCGGCCACGCGCCACCGGATGTCGGGGTCGTTCGCGAGGGTCGTGCCCGACCGCTTCGACCGCCGTGTCGTGGCAGCGTGCACGGCGAGGTCGATCGCGCGGCGCGCGACGCCGGTGTACACGGACGCGAGGAGGATCTCGAACACCGCGAAGATGCCGAACACGAGCGGATCGGGCTGCGGCCCGGGGGCGACGCGGCGCACCACGCGGTCGGCCGGGGCGAGCGCGCCGTGCAGCTCGGTCGTGCGGCTCTGCGTGCCGCGCATGCCGAGCGTGTCCCAGTCGTCGCGCGTGACGACCGCCTCGGTGCGCGGCACGAACCCGTACACGATGCGCGGCGCGTCGGGCGACGTCGTGTCGAGTCCGTGGACGCCGAGCTGTGTCCAGACCGGCGCGAGGCTCGTGAAGATCTTCGTGCCCGTGAACGCGTAGCCGCCGTCGCCGGTGGGCACGGCGGCGGTGTCGCTGCCGAACAGCACGAGGTCGTTGCCGGCCTCGCTGATGCCGAACGCGAAGACCTCGCCGGACGCGGCGCCGGTCTGCACGAACGCGAGGTCGTCGATGCCGCGATCCTGCAGCACCTTGGCGACCCCGGTCCATACGAGGTGCATGTTGACGGCGAGGGCGGTCGCCGGCGCGGCGGTCGCGAGCCGCTGCTGGAGCACGGATGCCTCGGCGAGACCGAGGCCCGCGCCGCCGCGCGCGCGCGGCACGAGGATCGCGAGGTACCCCGCATCCCGGAGCTCGGCGAGATCCTGCTCGGGGAACGTGTTCTCGCGATCGTGCGCCGCGGCGCGCTCGCGGATGCGCTCGAGCAGCTCGTCGGGGAGGTGGTGCGCAGGGTCGAACGCGGCCGTCATGTCCCCATTCTCGCCCGCGTCCGCCTGGCCCAGGGCCGCCGTCCCGCTCGGCGCGCCGCCCCTCCCGACGCGGCCGCTCCCCGCGCGGCACGACGCGCTCCGGCGCGTGGGGACCGGGCGAATCGGTCGGATGCAGCATCGGACGAGCGCGAAGGTACTGCATCCGCCTGATTCGCCTGTCCTCGCGGCGGCGGCGCGGCGGGGTGCTCAGCCGAGCGCGGCGAAGAACGCGGCGATCGTGTTCTCGGGACGATCGCGGTGGGGCGAGTGCCCGGCGCCGGAGACGACCGACATCGTCACGTGCGGGTTGCCGAGCACTTCCTCGGCGAGGGCGCCGCGGAAGATCGAGTACACGGCGGGGTCGGCGGCGAGCACGTGCGTGGGAACAGTCAGCCGCGCGGCCGCCTCGCGCACGTCCCATGCCGCGTTCTGCGCGCTCGTCTGCTCGACCGCCCAGCGGCTCGCCTGCTGGGCCGACAGCGCCTTCAGCTCGATGTCGTGCGGATGCCACGTCGGGTGCTCGGCCCGGACGGCCGTGACGGACGGGTCGGCGAACGCGCGCTCCTGGCTCGCGCGCACGATGTCGCGATCCCGTGGCGACAGGTGGATCGCCGGGTCGACGAGGACGAGCCGGTGCGTCCACGCCGCATCCGCCGCCGCAGCGACGGTCGCGGCCGCGCCGCCCAAGGAGTGCGCCACGACGAGATCCCATCCGTCGTCCGCGCGCACCTCGGCGAGATCGGCCGCGTACGCGTCGATCGTGTAGTCGAGAGCGCGGGGCGCGGTGCCGTGCCCGCGCAGGTCGACGGCCTCGGCCCGCCACCCCGCATCCGCCAGGGCGACGCCGTAGCGCCACATGAGGGCGCCGTTGGAGCCGAGGCCGTGGACGAGGAGGGCGCGGCGAGGGGCGGACGCGGCGCCCCATGAGAGTCGGGGCAGCTCGACGGGGGAAGGCATACATCCATGCTAGGGAGCGGCGGCCGTGCCGCGGTCTCCTCCAGTCCGGCCGGTGGCGAGCGTGCGGAGGTGGATGTGGCCCGCATCGGCTCGATCAGGAGGAGTTCGGAACCGATGGGTGCCGCCGTCGTCGCCGAGCGGCCCTCGGGTGCGCCCGGCGCCCGCACAATAGGACGCATGATCTCCACGGAAGCCGCCCTCGCGCTGCGCGAGGCGGGACTGGTGTGGCGGCCGCGATCGGGCGATCGCTTCCAGCTGGACGAGCCGGAGTTCGACGCCGACGTCTTCACGGTGAGCGAGATGACGATCGAGGCGCGCGACTACCCGACCGGGACGATCCTCGCCTTCAACGGCACCACCGAGTGGGCGCTCGACTCGGTCGCGCTCGCGGACGCGCTGTGGCTGCCCACCGAGGAGCAGCTGCGCGAGATGCTGCGCGGCGGGTTCCGGGCGCTGCGCCGGCTCGCCGACACGTACGAGGTCGAAGTCGCGGTGGGAGACGAGGTGCGCCGGCTCCAGCATCCGGAGCCTTCGGACGCCTACGCGCAGGCGGTCCTCGCGCTCCTCGCCCGCATCGCGTGACTCACGTGATCGTCGGAACGGGCTCCGTGTCGGGGATGGGGCTCGCGTCACGGCCGCGGAGGTCGGGGAACCCGCGCACGCACGCGACGGCCACCAGCGCGCCGATCGCGGCGAACCCGAGCGCCGCGACGTAGGCACCCTGCGGCCCGACACCGTCGATGAGGAAGCCCGCGACCGCCGAGCCGGCCGCCGCGCCGATGAGCTGACCCGTGCCGATCCACCCGTAGGCCTCGGCGGTCTCGCTGAAGCGCACGCTCGCAGACGTGATGGCGAAGATGACGGCGAGCGCCGGGGCGATCCCGATCCCCGCGACGAACAGCGATCCGCCGAGCCACCACACGTTCAGCGACACGAGGGTCAGCAGCAGGCCGCCGGTGACGATGGCCATGCGCCGGGCCATCGCCCAGCGCCCGATCGGGATGTGGCCGAAGGAGAGGCCGCCGGCGAGGCTTCCGATCGAGAAGACCGCGAGGACGAGGCCCGCCTCGGCGCCGCCGTGGCCGAACGTCGCGACGACCCCGGCCTCGACGGCGGAGCACGCCGCGATGAGGAGGAAGCCCGACACCGTGGCCAGGAGCACGGCGGGCTTGGCGAGCACCCGACCGAACCCGCGGCGGCTGCGCGGGATGCGCACACGCCCCACCTCGGGGGAGAGGATGAACCACGCGCCGCCCGCGAGGAGGATCGCAACGATGAGCAGGAGCGCCTCGACCGTGCCGATCTGCGTCGCGACGAACGTGATCACCACGGGCGCGACGATCCAGATGATCTCCTGCAGCGACGCGTCGAGGGAGAACAGCGGCGTGAGCTGGCGCGACGACACCATCTTCGGGTAGATCGTGCGGACCGCCGACTGCACCGGCGGCGTCGACAGGCCCGCGACGAGTCCGAGCGCCATGTAGCCGGGGACGGGGAGGGCCACGAGAGCCAGCAGGGTGATCGCGATCGCGCACACCGTCAGGGTGAGGGTCAGCACGCGACGCATGCCCCAGCGGCCCATCCACCGGCTCGTGATGGGGCCGGCGATCGCCTGGCCGATCGAGGTCGCGGCCAGGACGAGGCCGGCCGCGCCGTACGAGCCGGTCACGTGCTCGATGTGCAGGAGCACCGCGAGGCTCGTCATGCCGTTGGGGAAGCGGGCGGCCAGCTGTGCCGCGATGATGCGCGCGACCCCGCGCGTTCGCAGGAGATCTCCGTAGCCGGCCACGACATCCCACGGTAGCGACTGCCGCCGACGCCGGCGACCACGTGCGCGCGTCGCGCGACACGCCGGGGCGCCGAATTCCACAGGCGCCGGCGTGTCGGAGGGTGCCCCTAGCGTGCGGTCTGTGGACAGGGCGACGGGGGCGGCCGGAAAAGCGCGTGATTCAGCCTTTTTCCAGTCTTCTCCGACACCCGCCGCCTGTGGATGAAACGGTGGACAACGTGTGTTGTATCTGGGGAGAGCGGTGCAAAACTACACGAATGTAACTACTACCCCTTGTGGTGCCTTCCAATGTCGGCACCCATATGTAGTATTGAGCTCCCGGTGCACCGCGGTGGCCGGAATGACAGACCTTGAGGGGAGAAACGGGTAATCATGGCGATCACGGTGTACACCAAGCCCTCGTGCGTGCAGTGCACGGCGACCTACCGCGCGCTGGACTCGAAGGGCATCGAATACGAGGTCCACGACCTCTCGCAGGACCCCGCCGCGCTCGAGCAGGTCAAGGCCCTCGGCTACCTGCAGGCGCCCGTCGTCATCACCGACGAAGACCACTGGTCGGGCTTCCGCCCCGACAAGATCGACGAGCTCGCCGGCCGCCTGGCCTGAGCTCCGAGGCTCTCGGCCGGCCGGGACCGATCGTGCTCCCGGCCGGACCGACTCGGACATCGAGGTGAGCGAGACCGACATGAGCGCCCTCATGACCGCGTCGCAGACGCCGCTCCTGGTCTACTTCTCGAGCGTGTCGGGCAACACCGCGCGTTTCATCGAGAAGCTCGGTCGTCGCTCCGTCCGCATCCCGCTCCACTCCACCGACGCACCGCTCGTCGTCGACGAGCCGTACGTGCTCCTGACCCCCACCTACGGCGGCGGTCAAGGACGCGGCGAGGAGAAGGGTGCGGTGCCCAAGCAGGTCATCCGGTTCCTCAACGATCCGCGCAACCGGAGCCTGATCCGCGGGGTCATCTCCGCAGGCAACACCAACTTCGGCGAGCACTTCGGTCTCGCCGGCGACATCATCAGCCGCAAGTGCTCCGTGCCGCACTTGTACAAACTCGAGCTTTTCGGCACGCCGGACGACGTCGCACGCGTCAACGAAGGACTGGAACGATGGTGGACACAGCACTAGAGGCGGCACTGACCGCGAACGATTTCAAGACCGACCTGCGCTTCGAGGGCATGGACTACCACGCCCTGAACGCGATGCTGAACCTGTACGACGCGAACGGGAAGATCCAGTTCGACGCCGACAAGCGCGCGGCGCGGGAGTACTTCCTGCAGCACGTCAACCAGAACACGGTGTTCTTCCACTCGCTCAAGGAGCGCCTGGACTACCTCGTGGAGAAGGAGTACTACGAGCCCGAGGTGCTCGCGAAGTACTCGTTCGAGTTCATCCAGCAGCTCAACGACTTCGCGTACGGCAAGAAGTTCCGCTTCGAGACCTTCCTCGGCGCCTTCAAGTACTACACGAGCTACACGCTCAAGACCTTCGACGGGAAGCGCTACCTCGAGCGTTTCGAGGACCGCGTCGTCATGACAGCCCTCGCCCTCGCGGACGGCGACGAGGAACTCGCGACCTCGCTCGTCGACGAGATCATCTCGGGCCGCTTCCAGCCGGCCACCCCGACCTTCCTCAACGCCGGCAAGGCGCAGCGCGGCGAGCTCGTGTCGTGCTTCCTGCTGCGCATCGAGGACAACATGGAGTCGATCGCCCGCGGCATCAACTCCGCGCTGCAGCTGTCCAAGCGCGGCGGCGGCGTCGCGCTTCTGCTGTCGAACATCCGCGAGGCCGGCGCCCCGATCAAGCAGATCGAGAACCAGTCCTCGGGCATCATCCCCGTCATGAAGCTGCTCGAAGACAGCTTCAGCTACGCCAACCAGCTCGGCGCGCGGCAGGGTGCGGGCGCGGTGTATCTCAGCGCCCACCACCCCGACATCATGCGGTTCCTCGACACCAAGCGCGAGAACGCGGACGAGAAGATCCGCATCAAGACGCTCTCACTCGGCGTCGTCGTCCCCGACATCACCTTCGAGCTCGCCAAGAACGACGAGGACATGTACCTCTTCTCGCCGTACGACGTCGAGCGCGTGTACGGCGTGCCCTTCGGCGACATCTCCGTCACGGAGAAGTACCGCGAGATGGTCGACGACCCGCGCATCAAGAAGACGAAGATCAACGCGCGCGAGTTCTTCCAGACACTCGCCGAGATCCAGTTCGAGTCGGGCTACCCGTACATCATGTTCGAGGACACGGTGAACAAGGCCAACCCGATCAAGGGCCGGATCAACATGTCCAACCTGTGCTCGGAGATCCTCCAGGTCAACACGCCGACGACCTTCAATGAGGACCTGTCCTACGACCAGATCGGCAAGGACATCTCGTGCAACCTGGGTTCGCTCAACATCGCTCTGGCGATGGACGGCGGCGACCTCGCCAAGACGGTGGAGACCAGCATCCGGGCCCTCACCGCGGTCAGCGACCAGAGCCACATCCGCTCGGTGCGCTCGATCGAGGACGGCAACGACCGCTCGCACGCGATCGGTCTCGGGCAGATGAACCTGCACGGCTACCTCGCCCGCGAGCACGTCTACTACGGCTCGGAGGAGGGTGTCGACTTCACGAACATCTACTTCTACACGGTGCTGTTCCACGCGCTGCGCGCGTCGAACAAGATCGCGATCGAGCGGGGCACGACCTTCGACGGGTTCGAGGACTCCACGTACGCGTCGGGCACGTTCTTCGACAAGTACATCGAGCGGGAGTGGGCGCCCAAGACCGACAAGGTCAAGGAGATGTTCGCCGGCCACCACATCCCCACGCAGGACGACTGGCGCGAGCTGAAGGCCTCGATCCAGGCCCACGGCATCTACAACCAGAACCTGCAGGCGGTGCCCCCGACCGGTTCGATCTCGTACATCAACAACTCCACGAGCTCGATCCACCCGATCGCCGCGAAGATCGAGATCCGCAAGGAAGGCAAGCTCGGCCGCGTCTACTACCCGGCGGCGTTCATGACGAACGACAACCTGGAGTACTACCAGGACGCGTACGAGATCGGCTACGAGAAGGTCATCGACACGTACGCCGCCGCGACGCAGCACGTGGACCAGGGCCTGTCGCTGACGCTGTTCTTCAAGGACACCGCCACCACGCGCGACATCAACAAGGCCCAGATCTACGCCTGGCGCAAGGGCATCAAGACGATCTACTACATCCGCCTGCGGCAGATGGCGCTCGAGGGCACCGACATGACCGAGTGCGTCTCCTGCACCCTGTGACCCGTCGACAAGCTCAGGGACCGAGAGAGAAGAACAATGGCTGAGAAGCTCCAGCTCCTGAACCAGGTTCAGGCGATCAACTGGAACCGCATCCAGGACGACAAGGACCTCGAGGTGTGGAACCGCCTCGTGAACAACTTCTGGCTGCCCGAGAAGGTGCCGCTGTCCAACGACATCCAGTCGTGGAACACGCTCACCCCGCAGGAGCAGACGCTGACGATGCGCGTGTTCACGGGCCTGACGCTCCTGGACACGATCCAGGGCACCGTCGGCGCCGTGTCGCTCATCCCGGATGCGCTCACCCCGCACGAGGAGGCGGTGTACACGAACATCGCCTTCATGGAGTCGGTGCACGCTAAGAGCTACTCGTCGATCTTCTCGACACTGTGCTCGACGAAGGAGATCGACGAGGCCTTCCGGTGGTCGGTGGAGAACCCAAACCTCCAGAAGAAGGCGCAGATCGTCATGGAGTACTACCGGGGCGACGAGCCGCTCAAGCGCAAGGTCGCCTCGACCCTGCTGGAGAGCTTCCTCTTCTACTCGGGGTTCTACCTGCCGATGCACTGGTCGTCGCGGGCGAAGCTCACCAACACGGCCGACCTCATCCGCCTCATCATCCGTGACGAGGCCGTGCACGGGTACTACATCGGCTACAAGTTCCAGCGGGGGCTCGAGAAGGTCGACGAGGCGACGCGGCAGGACATCAAGGACTACACGTTCTCGCTGCTGTACGAGCTCTACGACAACGAGGTGCAGTACACGCAGGACCTCTACGACGAGGTCGGCCTCACCGAGGACGTCAAGAAGTTCCTGCACTACAACGCCAACAAGGCCCTCATGAACCTGGGCTACGAGGCGATGTTCCCCTCGAGCGTCACCGACGTGAACCCGGCGATCCTGTCGGCCCTGTCGCCGAACGCGGACGAGAACCACGACTTCTTCAGCGGGTCGGGCTCGTCGTACGTGATCGGCAAGGCCGAGGCCACCGAAGACGAGGACTGGGACTTCTGACCCACCCCCGACCGTCGGAGCATCATGCGAACGTCGGAGGATCCCCGCCGGATCCTCCGACGTTCGTCGTTTGACCCGACGGTGGGCGTCAGCGGGCGACGGAGGCCGTGAGGGTGAACTTCGGCGTGCGGGCGATCTGGCGCGTGGGGCCGACGAGACGCGCGAGCGCGGGGCGATAGGCCAGCGCCGAGTTCCACACCGCCCACAGCTCGCCGCCCGACCGGAGCACGCGCGCCGCATCCGCGAAGAGGTCGCGCGCGATGCGCTCGTCGATCGCGGCGCCGCGGTGGAACGGCGGATTCAGCAGCACGACGTCGACGCTGTCGTCGGCGAGGCGCGACAGCGCGTCGTCGCGCGCGACCTCCACGCGGTCGGCGACGCCGTTGGCCGCGGCCGTCGCGCGCGTGGACGCGACCGCGGCGGCCGACACGTCCGATGCGTACACCTGAAGCTCCGGATACCGGAGCGCGAGCGTCGCCGCGACGACGCCGTTGCCGCACGCGAGGTCGACGACGCGCGTGCCCGGCGCGAGAGCGGGCGCGTGCACGAGCAGCACGCGCGTGCCGATGTCGAGCGCGGCGCCCGCGAACACGCCGCCGAAAGCGCGCACCTCGACGCCGTCGACGACGGATGCCGCGGGCACCGGGTCGCCGCCGCCGTGGGGCTCGCGCGCCACGAGCACCCGCGACTTCTGGCGCGCGTGCGTGACGTCCACGCGTCCGAAGACCTCGCGGAGCACGTCATTCATCGCGGGCGTCATGTGCTTGATCCGACCGCCCGCGAACACGACCACGTCGGGGGCGGCGTACGCCGCGACGACCCCGGCGATATCGCGCAGCGCGTCGAGCGAGCGGGGGAGTCGCGCCAGGACGACACGTGCGCCGCGCACGAGCTCCGCATCGAGCGGGAGCGACAGCGTGCGTCCGACGAGGCCCACGCGAGCGGCGTTGTGCCCGAGGGCGAGCTCGCCGGTGAGAAGGTCCTGGTGCACGCGCACGGCACCGCCGCCGCCGGCGTCATGCGCGGCCGCGAGCGCGAGCGCGCCCGACTCGTCGCCGATCACGGCGATCGCGCCGGCGTCGACGCCCCTTCGCGCGGACGCGGATTCGTCGAGGATCAGCCGGTCGGCGGCATCGTGACCGGCCGCGCCCGAGGCCGCGGCATCCGGATGAGCCAGCACCGCGTCGAGCGAGAAGTCCACCGCCCCACGCTACCCGCCCCGACCGCGACGGCTCGGCGGGGAGCGTTCAGGCCGCCCCGACGTCGACGCCGTGCGCGAGGCGGGTAAGCCGACGCTCATCCGCCCCGTCATCGTGCCGCGGGCGCGCGCACCGCTGCGGGTCTCTCGACGCCGAGCCATGTCGCCGGCTCCGGGTGGTCGGGCTTCGTAGGCTGAAGAGGCACCGACCCGGAGGAGAGACGTGTTCCGCACGCCCCGCGCCCTGTTCCGCACGCTCGCCGTCGCCGAGGCGGTGTCGTGGACGCTGCTGATCGCCGGCCTCGTGCTGCGCGCCGTCGCCGACCTGCCGCTCGCCGTGACGATCGGCGGCGGCATCCACGGGCTCGTCTTCCTCTCCTACGGCGCCACCGCGGTGCTCGTCGCGGTGAATCAGCGGTGGCGCTTCGGGCCGACCGCTCTGGCGATCGTGAGCGCCGTCATCCCGTACGCGACGGTGCCGACGGAGATCTGGCTGCAGCGGTCGGGCCGGCTCGACGGCCCGTGGCGCGTCGCCGAGACGGACGACCCCCGCGACCGTCGTCCGATCGACCGGATGCTGCGGTTCTTCCTGCGCCGCCCGTGGGTGCTGGGCGCCCTCATCGTGCTCGCCGTCGTCGCGATCTTCGTGGCGCTGCTCGTCATCGGCCCGCCCGGCGGCAAGGGCTGACCCGCGCCCGAACAGATGAGAAACCACGCCTGCGCCGAAACGGCACTCCAGGCGTGGTTTCTCGACGCACGCGTGGTTTCTCGTGCGGAGACGGGCGGGTCGCTAGGCGCGGTTGCCGAGGTGGACCGGGATGGCCAGCGCGGCGGCGACGCAGAGGATACCCAGGATGAACACCAGCGCCTGGATCGGGGCGATCGAGAACGAGATGCCGATCAGGAAGATGCCGCCGACGAACAGGATGAGCGCGATGAGATACATGGAACCTCCAGCGTCCAGGGTACAGTGCCCCGTGCCGTCCTCCGGGACGGGACGCCGCGGATGACGACGCGGACGCGACAGCGCCCGCGCGGGCACGCCAGGATGGTGGGGTGACCACGATCCAGCTGCAGCGGCCGGGGGCCGCGCGCCCCGCCGGACGGCCGAAGAAGAAGCTGCGCGGAGACCGCCTCTCCGCCGCCCTCCTGCTGGCGGGCGTCGCGATCGCGATGGTGTGGGCGAACCTCCCCGGCGACACCTATCACGAGGTGTGGGAGCTGCCGATCTCCGTCGCGGTGGGGGAGGCGTCGTGGACCTTCCCGCTGCACGCCCTCGTCAACGAGGGCCTCATGACACTGTTCTTCTTCCTCGTCGGTCTCGAGGTGAAGCAGCAGCTCACGGTCGGCGAGCTGACCGACCGCTCGCGCGCGATGGTGCCGATCGCCGCCGCCGTGGCGGGGCTGGCGATCCCCGCCGGCATCTTCGTCCTGTTCAACCTGCAGAGCGGCCAGGCGCACGCGTGGGGCGTAGTCATCTCCACCGACACCGCGTTCCTCCTCGGCGCCCTCGCCCTTATCGGTCCGCGCTTCTCCGCGCGCCTGCGCACGTTCCTGCTCACGCTCGCCGTCGTCGACGACATCGGTGCGCTGCTGGTGATCGGGCTGTTCTACAACAGCGGACTGAACCTCGCTCCGTTCGCGTGCGCGGTCGCACTGCTCGTCCTCCTCGGCGTCGTCCGCTTCCTGCCCGCTGCGCTGCGCGGTCTCGCGTACACGGTGCTCGGGGCGGCGCTGTGGGTGGCGGTCTTCCTCGCGGGGGTGCATCCGACCCTCGCGGGTGTCGCCGTCGCGCTGCTCATCCCCGTCTTCCCGCCCCGCCGCGGCGATGTCGAGCGGGCCGCCGAGCAGGCCCGCGCCTTCCGCGAGTCGCCCAACCCGCGCTACGCCGCGGCGGTGGCGCGGAGCCTGCGCGAATCGATCTCGATCAACGAGCGCGTGCAGGACGCGTGGCGGCCGTGGATCTCGTACGGCGTCCTGCCGGTGTTCGCCCTCGCCAACGCCGGCGTGCACATCACCGGGGAGACCCTCGCCGCCGCGTGGACGTCACCCGTCGCGTGGGGCATCCTCGCGGGCCTCATCGTGGGCAAGTTCGTCGGCATCACCGGCGCGACCTGGTTCGTGCGGCTGATCGGCAAGGGGCAGCTGGCCCCCGGCCTCAGCCTGCACCGGGTCGCCGGCGGTGCGGCGCTGTCGGGCATCGGCTTCACGATCGCGCTCTTCCTCGTGCCGATCGCGATCACCGACCCCGAGGTGCAGGACATCGCGCGCGTCGCCGTGCTCGCCGCATCCGTCCTGGCGTTCGCGCTCGGCTGGGCGATCCTCACGATCGGCGACCTCGTGAGCCCGCCCATGGCCGTCGGCCTCAAGCTCGCCCGGCGCGTCGACCCCGATCGTGACCACGTCAAAGGCTCGATGGACGCGCCGTACGAGATCGTCGAGTACGGCGACTTCGAGTGCCCCTTCTGCAGTCGCGCGACGGGCTCGGTCGACGCCGTGCGCGAGCGCTTCGGCGACGACCTGCGATGGGTCTGGCGCCACCTGCCGCTGGACCACGTGCACCCGCACGCACAGGAGGCTGCGCAGGCCGCCGAGGCGGCGGGACGTCAGGGATAGTTCTTCGAGATGAGCCGCAAGCTCTTCGCGCATCAGGACCACCTCGAGCGCGACGACCTGTTCCGCTACGCGGAGATGCTGGGCCTGGACCCGGATCGTTTCGCCGAGGACTTCGCGTCACCCAAGGTGCTGCGCCACATCCAGGACGACCGGCTCGACGCCGAGCTCATGGACCTCGGCTCCACCCCGACGTTCTTCCTCAACGGCTACCGGCACATCGGCCCCTACGACTCCGCGTCGCTCATCCGCGCGGTGCAGGCGCCGCCGCCGGTGAAGAAGCAGGGCTGAGCTCGAGCAGGCGGCGCGCGAGGAGCGTCGATCCGGCCACCGCCGCGGGCATCACGGCGACCGCGCCGAGGGGGATGAGGAAGCACAGCTGCGTGGCGACCCCGAAACCGAGCACGCGCGATCTGTTCGCGCGGAGGAGTCGCCGCCGCGCGGCGCGGTCGTAGCCGCGCGCGGACAGCGCGCGAGAGGAGAGCTCGTCGGCGAGCAGCCGGCCCGTGAGGATCACACCCACGACCGTGCCGGCGATGCCTCCCACGATCGGGACGAGCCCGACGAGCCACGCGATGACCGCGACGCCGACGCCGCGCACCACGAGGACGACTCCGTCGCCGGCCGACCGCCAGAAGCCCGGCCCCTGTTCGGGCACATCGCCGCCGGCGTCCTGCTCGACGGCGCGCCAGACGCGATCGTAGAACGGCTCGCCGACGATCAGCGTGACGGCGGTGAAGGTCACGGCGGCGAGGATGAGCGCGCCCCCGACGGTCGCGATCGCCACCCCCACCCGCAGCAGCGTCGACCAGAAGGGCGGCCACCCCTCCGCGAAGGGGGTGACGGCCGTCGCGATCGTGGGGACCGCGATCACGAGGGCCACGAGCGCGGCGGCGAAGACGGCCGCCACGACGAGCGCCGGGACCAGCCCGAGCGCCATCACGCCGGGGCGGCGGCTCCAGAATCCGAAGCCGCGCAGGAGATCCCTGACACCCTCGCCGACGTCGCGCACGCCTCCAGTGTGGCAGGGCGACGCGCCCCGCCCCGCGGGTGTCAGGACCGCGCGGGCAGCTGCTGCAGCGTCCAGGAGTTGCCGTCGGGGTCGTCGAAGGTCACGAAGCGCCCCCACGCCTGCTCGTCCACGCCCTGGGCGTCCACGCCCGCCGCACGCAGGTCGGCGAGCGCGCGATCGGCGTCGGGGACGACGACCTGGATGGCGTCGAGCTGACCTGGCTGCAGTCGATGGCCGAGGTTCGTGCCGAACGCGATCGAGCAGGCCGAGCCCGGCGGCGTCGCCTGCACGAACCGCAGCCCGTCGTAGGGGGTCTGATCGTGGTCGATCGTGAAGCCGATGCGCGCGTAAAACTCCTTCGCGCGGTCGACGTCGGAGACCGGCACGAAGATGAGCTCGATCTTCCAGTCCATGGCGACATCCTCTCCTCGGTGCTGTCAGGGTAGGACGAGGCACCGACACGAGGAAGAGAGGCGCCGCATGCGGCTTCGCTCGACATCGACGCAGCGCACGTACCGGTACGTGAGGATCGGCCTGCTCGTCGTCGTCGTGGCGATCGGCATCGCCGTGGCGATCCAGCTCGCGTCGGGGGTCGCGCTCGCCTCCATCAGCGCGACGTACTACACGCCGGGCCGGAGCGTGTTCGTGGGCGGTCTGTGCGCGGTCGCACTCGCGCTCCTGGCGCTCTCCGGCCACAGCCTCGAGCAGGCGCTGCTGGATCTCGCGGCGGTGCTGGCCCCCGTGATCGCGCTCGTGCCGGTGCCTGCGTCCGCGGCTGCGGCCTGCCCGGACGGGAGGTGCCTGCCGGCGGCGGCGCTGGCCGACCTCGACGCGGGCATGCTGACCCTCGCGATCCTCGCGCCGGTCGTGCTCGCCGCGATCGTCGTCGTCGCGGCGATCCAACGCACGCTCACGCGGGGTGTGATCGTCACCGCCGCGATCGGCGCGGGCCTGCTCATCGCCCTCGTCGGGTGGTGGCGGCTGGATGCGGCGTCCTTCGCCCGTTCGGGCCACTACACCGCGACGGTCGCGTTCTTCCTGCTCATCGCGGCCGTCGCCGTGCTCGCGGCACTCCGGCCGTCCGCCGCCTCGCGCCGGCGGCGGACGGGGCTGCGGGTCGTCTACATCGCGGTCGCGGCCGGAATAGTGGCCGCGCTGGCCTTCCTGCTGGCCGCCGTGACCGGCATCGCGGCGCTGCCGGGTGCCGTCCTCACCGGGGAGGCCGCCGCGCTCGGACTCTTCGCGGTGTTCTGGCTCGCGCAGAGCGTCGAGTTCTGGAACGAGGTCGATCCGGCACTGCGCGGCCCTCGCCGGGAATAGCCCGACAACTCCTGCGTTGAAGTTGATATCGATGCACTCAAGTCGTGAAACTTGATAGTGCAGGACTCACGTATCACAGGAGACGGGAATGCCCGAAGGCTTCACCCCCGACACCGGCGACAGCGCGAACTCGTTCGACGAGTTCCTTGCGCGGTACCTCGCCGGTGAGCGCGCCCGCGCCGAGCGGTCGATCGACCTCTCGCGCTTCCTGAGCGCGCGCACCCAGGCCCTCCTGCAGCACGCGGGCCGCTTCGCGCTCGAGCGCGGTCAACGCGAACTCGACGCGCTGCACGTGCTGCGCGTGCTCGTCGCCGAGGCTCCGGCCCGCGACGCCGTCACGCGCGTCGGCGCCGACCCCGAGCGGATCATCCGCGCCGCCGAGGACCGGCTGCCCGCCGCATCCGCGCCCGCCGACGTCGACGGCGCCGTCGTGACGCCGTCGGTGTCGCGCGCGCTGTTCCACGCGTACCAGGTCGCCCGTTCGTCGGGCTCCACGTACGTCGACCCCGAGCACCTCTTCTTCGCGCTCGTGCTCGCGCAGGACGCCCCCGCCGGGCAGATCCTTGCGCAGTCGGGCGTGACCGCCGAGGCGCTCACGCAGGGCATGCGCGAGACGGTGCCCGCCGGCGCGGAGGCCCCCACGGCCGACGCCGGCGAGCAGGGCTCGACCACGCCGAACCTCGACAGGTTCGGCACCGACCTCACCGCGCGCGCCACGGCCGGCGAGCTCGACCCGGTCATCGGCCGGGCCGACGAGATCGAGCAGACCATCGAGATCCTCAGCCGCCGCACGAAGAACAACCCCGTCCTCGTGGGCGAGGCCGGGGTGGGCAAGACCGCGATCGTCGAAGGCCTCGCGTCCGCGATCGTCGCCGGGGACGTGCCCGAGCAGCTGCTCGGCAAGCGCGTCATCGCGCTCGACCTGCCCGCGATGCTCGCCGGAACGCGCTACCGCGGCGACTTCGAGGAGCGCCTCACCCAGACGATGGACGAGATCGCGCAGCACAAGGGCGAGCTCATCGTCTTCATCGACGAGGTGCACACGGTCGTCGGTGCGGGTGGCGCGGGTGACGGCGGCATGGACGCCGGCAACATCCTCAAGCCGCGCCTGGCCCGCGGTGAGCTGCACCTCGTGGGCGCGACGACGCTCAAGGAGTACCGCACGATCGAGAAGGACCCGGCGCTCGAGCGCCGCTTCCAGCCGGTGCGGGTGGGCGAGCCCTCGCTCGAGGACGCCGTCGAGATCCTGCGGGGTCTGCGCGCCGCGTATGAGGAGCACCACGGCGTGACCTACACCGACGACGCGCTGCGTGCCGCCGTCGAGCTGTCGGACCGGTACCTCACCGAGCGCGTGCTGCCCGACAAGGCGATCGACCTCATCGACCAGGCGGGCGCCCGCCTGCGCCTGCGCCTGGGCGTGCAGGTCGACGTGTCGGCGCTCGTCGAGCACCTCGCGACGCTCGAGGCGGACAAGAACGCCGCCGTCTCGGCCGAGCACTACGAGGAGGCCTCGCGCATCCGCGACGAGATCTCAGCGGTGCAGGACAAGCTCGCCGCAGCCACCGCTGCGGGTGCCCGCCCGACCACGGCCGTCGTCGACGAGCCGGAGATCGCCGCGGTGATCAGCCGGGCCACCGGCATCCCCGTGAACCGGCTCACCGAGACCGAGCGCGAGCGCCTCGCCGCCCTCGAGGACGAGCTCCACGAGCGCGTCGTCGGACAGGACGACGCGGTGGTCGCCGTCGCGAAGGCCGTGCGCCGCAACCGCACCGGCATGGGCGATGCGCGGCGTCCGGTCGGGTCGTTCCTGTTCCTCGGTCCGACCGGCGTCGGCAAGACCGAGCTCGCGAAGGCGCTGGCCGCCTCCCTCTTCGACGACGAGGGCGCGGTGGTGCGCTTCGACATGAGCGAGTTCGGCGAGCGGCACACGGTGTCGCGCCTGGTCGGCGCCCCTCCCGGATACGTCGGCTACGACGAGGCCGGGCAGCTGACCGAGCGCGTGCGGCGCAACCCGTACTCCATCGTGCTGTTCGACGAGATCGAGAAGGCGCACCCCGACGTGTTCAACCTGCTGCTGCAGGTGCTGGACGACGGGCGCCTGACCGACGGTCAGGGCCGCACGGTCGACTTCCGCAACACCGTGATCGTCATGACCTCGAACCTGGGCAGCGAGTTCCTCGCGTCGCGGTCGGGCGCCATGGGGTTCATCGCGGATGCCGGCGGCCCCACGGGCTTCGGCTCCGAGAAGGATCTGCGCGACCGCGTGATGGGCAAGCTGCGCGAGGCGATGCGGCCGGAGTTCCTCAACCGCATCGACGAGATCGTGCTGTTCCGCAAGCTCGACCAGCCGCAGCTGCGCGAGATCGTCCGGCTCATGCTGGGCGCCACCGAGGCGCGGCTGACCAAGCGCGAGGTGCGCCTGCAGGTCACGGATGCCGCGGTCGACGCGCTCGTGGCCGAGGGCTACGAGCCCGAGTACGGTGCACGGCCCCTGCGACGCGTCATCCAGCGCCGCGTCGACGACCGCATCGCCGACCTGTTCGTCACGGGCGAGCTGGTCGACGGCGGCGCGGTCACGGTCGACGCCGTCGACGGCGCGATCACCGTCCGTGCGGCGGAGGCGTTCGCCGCGGCGGCCTGACGCCGCATCCGCCCGACGGGCCCGGGTCTCCGCGTGAGGCCGGGCCCGTCGCCGTCTCCGGGGCGCAACGCGAGGTTCCGCGGCCCGTGCGCGTGGGGCAGAGTGGGGGGATGCGCCGCCTCGGAACGATCTTCAGTCCGTATCCGCATCCGCCCGAGGACCTGCGTGACGCGGTCGTCGCCGCCGAGGCGGCGGGCCTGGCCGAGCTGTGGATGTGGGAGGACTGCTTCCGCCAGTCGGCCTACGCCGTCGCCGGCGCCGCGCTCGCGTGGACCGAACGGCTGCGCATCGGCGTCGGCATCTCGCCGCTGCCGCTGCGCAACATCGCCGCCACGGCGATGGAGATCGCGACCCTCGAGCGCATGTTCCCGGGGCGGCTACTGCCGGGCCTCGGCCACGGCGTGCAGTCGTGGATGGCGCAGGTGGGCGCGCGCCCGGCGTCTCCGCTGACCCTCATGACCGAGCACCTTCCGGCCCTGCGCGCCCTGCTGGCCGGCGAGCGCGTGTCGACGGAGGGCCGCTACGTCCGGCTGCGCGACGTCGCGCTGGACTGGCCCCCGGCCTCCGCGCCGCGCGTGTACGCCGCGGCGGAAGGGCCGCGCACGCTGCGGCTGGCCGGCGCCGTGGCCGACGGCGTCGTGCTCGACAGCCGGCACACCCCCGACGAGCTCGCCGCGATGATCGCCCTCGTCCGCGACGGCCGGGCTGAGGCGGGGCGCGAGGGCTCCGCCGACGTCGTCGCATACGTCGTGACCGCCTTCGGGGACGACGCGGCAGCGCGCGCCGCGGCAGCGCTCGGCGACGCCGCGTCCCGCGAGGACGCGTCGGAGCGCGCGCTGGCGGGATCGCGGGACGCGGTCGCGGAGCAGGCGGAAGCCTTCTATGCGGCGGGGGTCGACGACCTCGTGCTGCTGCCGACTCCCGACGCCGTCCTCGCCCCGTTCTTCACCGCGGCTGCCGAGGTCGCCCGCCGCGTCGGCGCGCAGGGGGTCGGCGCGTGACCGGCGCGATGTCGATCGGCGTCGCCGGCGCGCTCGGACCCGACGCGATCGCAGACATCGCCGCAGACGTCGAACGCCTCGGCTTCTCGGCCCTGTGGGTCAACGACACGCCCGACGGCGACGCAGTGGCGGCCCTCGCCGCCGCCGCTGCCGCGACCGAGCGGCTCGTGCTCGCGACCGGCGTCGTGCCGGTGGACCGCGTCGACCCCGACACGCTCGCCCGCCGGGCCGCAGCGCTGCCGCCCGAGCGGTCGATCATCGGGATCGGGTCCGGCGCCGCGCGCGAGGGCGCCCTGGGGCGGGTCGCGGACGCCGTGGCCCGGCTGCGCGGGGGCGGCGTCCGCCGCGTGTACGTCGGCGCCCTCGGGCCCCGGATGCGGCGGCTCGGCGCCGAGCGGGCCGACGGCGTGCTGCTGAACTGGGTGACCCCGGCGCGCGCCGCGGAGCAGCGATCCGAGCTCCGCGAGGTTGCGGAGGGCGCCCGGCTGGCGGTGTACGTGCGCACGGCGCTCGACGATGCGGCACGTCCCCGGCTCGCCGTCGAGGCCGCCCGGTACGCGTCGTATCCGAACTACGCCGCCCATTTCGCGCGGTCCGGCACGACCGCGATCCAGACGGCGTTCGACGGCGTCGAGGCGCTGCGATCCGGGCTCGACGCGTATCGGCGGTCGGCGGACGAGGTCGTGCTGCGCGCCATCACGCCGACCGACGACGCCGCGGCGTACCGCGACTTCGTCGAGCGCGCGGCCCGCGAGACGTTCGCATGAGCCGCCGTACGCGCGCTCGGGCCGTCGCGGCGTGGCTGCTCGCGGCCGTGTTCGCCGCGGCCGGCATCTCGCACCTCACGTGGGGACGGCGCGGCTACCGCATCGTGGTCCCGGCGTGGGCGCCGCGTGCGACCGGCCTCGACGTCGACGGGATCGTCGTCGCCTCGGGAGCGGCCGAGCTCGCGCTGGCCGCCGGCCTCGTGGGCCTCCCGGCGGAGCGACGCCGCGTCGGGGCGGCCGGCGCGCTGTTCCTCCTCGCGGTCTGGCCGGGCAACGTGCATCAGTGGCGGACGCGCCGCAGTGCGCCGCTGCTGCGCACCGACCGGGCGCGCCTGATCCGCGTGCTGCTGCAGCCGCTGCTCGTCGCGTGGGCGCTGTGGAGCACAGGCGGCCCGGGAGGCCGCTGAAGGCCTCACGTGCGCCGCGGGCGCTGCCGCGTCACGCGCGCCGGGAGCGCATCGCCCGCGTGTGGGCGAGCGCCGGATCGTCGCGCAGCCGCGCGTAGTCCGCCGACTCCACGGGTACGAGGGCCACGCGGCCGTCGGCATCCGCGTGCACACCCCACCCGTACCGCTTGCCGAGCGGCGACGAACGCAGGCACGGCTGCCCTTTGGAGAAGAACTCGGCGCGCGCCCGCTCCCGCTCCTGGGGAGCGATGCCGGCACGGCGCGCGTGCGTCTCGAACACGACGTCGTCGCTCGTGAGCGCGTACGGCCGGGCGCTGATCAGCTCCCAGTGCAGGCGCGCGATCGTCGGCGAATCGGTCGCGGGCGGGACCTGGGCCGTCGCGGCCGGGCAGTCCTCGGCGACCTCGATGAAGGTGCTCACATAGTCGGTGGTGTGCATCGTCGGCCTCCCGCCAGGAGAGTACTCCCACGCGCGGACATGCAAGCCCCCGGCGGTGTCGCGGGGGAGTGACATGATGCGTTCATGCTGCTCGCCGAGATCGTCGACGCGGTCGCGGAGGTCTCGGCGACGCGCTCGCGACGCGCGAAGGTCGATGCCCTCGCTGACCTGCTCGGGCGGACGCCGCCCGCGCAGATCGAGACCGTCGTCGGCCTCCTCACCGCGCAGCCGCGGCAGGGCCGGCTCGGCGTCGGCTGGCGCTCGCTGCAGGCTCTGCGCCCCACGCATGCCGCTGCGTCCGCCCTCGACGTCGCAGACGTCGACACCGCGTTCTCCGCGCTCGCCGCGACCTCGGGCTCCGGATCCGCAGCCCGCCGCACGGCACTCCTCGACGACCTTGCCGCCCGCGCCACGGCACCCGAGTGGGATCTGGTGACGCGCATCGTGCGCGGCGAGCTGCGCACGGGCGCCCTCGAAGGCGTGCTCGTGGACGCCCTTGCGCGTTCCAGCGGACAGCCGCTCGATCGGGTGCGCCGCGCCGCGATGCTCGTCGGCGACCTGGGTGAGACGGCGCGGATCGCGCTCACCGACCCCGGCGCCCTCGCCTCGGTCGGCCTGCGCGTAGGCCGTCCGGTGCTGCCGATGCTCGCCGCCACCGCCGAATCCGTGACCGCGGCGCTCACGGACGGCCGCGCCGCCTCCGTCGAGTACAAGCTCGACGGCGCCCGCATCCAGGTGCACCGGGGCGGCGACGACGTGCGGGTGTTCACGCGCAGCCTCGCCGACGTCACGGCGCGCGTGCCGGAGATCGTCGCGGCCGTGCGCACGCTCCCGGCCGGCCGGCTCATCCTCGACGGCGAGACCCTCGCCCTCGACGAGGACGGCGGGCCCCGCGCGTTCCAGGACACGATGGCGCGCTTCGGCGCGGAGTCCGGTGACATCGTGCTGCGGCCGTGGTTCTTCGACGTGCTGCACGTCGACGGTCGCGATCTGCTCGACGAGCCCCTGTCGGTGCGGCAGGCCGAGCTCGAGCGGGTGGCCGGCGCCTTCCGCGTGCCCGCGCGCGTGACGACGGATGCAGCGGAGGGGGAGGAGTTCGCGCGCGCGGCGCTCGCCGCCGGTCACGAGGGCGTCATGGTGAAGGCGCTCGATGCGCCCTACGCCGCCGGCCGCCGCGGCGACACGTGGCGCAAGGTCAAGCCCGTGCACACGTTCGACCTCGTCGTGCTCGCGGTCGAGCGCGGCTCGGGCCGCCGCGCGGGCTGGCTGTCGAACATCCACCTGGGCGCGCTCGATCCCGCCGGGCAGTACGGGCCGGCCGGCGGCTTCGTCATGGTGGGGAAGACCTTCAAGGGCATGACCGACGAGATCCTGCGGTGGCAGAGCGAGACGTTCCCGGCGCTCGCGACGGACGATGACGGCTACGTCCTGACCCTGTCGCCGGTCACGGCCGTCGAGGTCGCGATCGACGGCGTGCAGCGCTCGCCGCGATATCCCGCCGGGCTCGCGCTGCGGTTCGCGCGGGTGAAGCGCTATCGCCCCGACAAGCGCGCCGCCGACGCCGACACGATCGGGACGCTCCGTGCGATGCTGCCCGGCCGCGCCGACGTCGCCGTGTCAGGATGACGCCCATGACGCGCGCGCAGGGCCCCGACGGCGAGATCGAGTACCGCGTGGTCGGCGCGCCGGGCGCGGCGAGGGCGGTGCTCGTGCTGCGCACCGGCGCGCTCGCCACCACCGATCCCGCGCCGGCGATCACGGCCCGGTGGCCGGTGCGGCTGCTGCTCGTCGACCTCGACGGGAACGACCTCGACGATCCTCCCGCGTACGGCGGCGAGACCCCCGCGGGGGCGACCGCGACGCAGGTGGAGCGGATCCTCGACCGCGAGACCCCCGGCGCCGTCGTCGGGCTCGTGGCCGAGCGCGCCGCCGTGGCGTTCGCGGTGTCGCTCGCGGCAGGCCTCGGCGATCGCGTCGACCGTCTCGCCCTGGTCTCGCCGCCCGCCCCCGAGACCCCGCTCGCGCGCGACGTCCTCGAGCAGCGCATCGGCGCCGTCCGAGCGCGGACGGTCGTCTTCGACGGCGGGCCGGATGACGGCGCGCCGGGCGAGGGCGGCCCGGGCGACGGCGATGCGCCCGACGGCTGGGGTGCGTGGTACGCCGCGCGATTCCTCGACGGCCGGATGCAGCGGCGCGATGCCCGGTCGTCCCTCGGCGGCGCGCTGACGCTCACGGCGGTGTGGCCGGACGTGCTGTCGCACGTCGCATCCGACTGAGCGGCCGCGCACGACACGAGCCCGGGGGCGGACCGGTCGGCCCGCCCCCGGGCTCGTGTCGGAGGCCGCGGTCAGGTGCGCGTGAACGACCCGCCCGACCGGAGCCGCGACAGCGCGTCGACGGTGGCGGCGAGGATCAGGACGCCGCCGGTGACGAGCAGGTTGATGCCCGCGGGCAGGTTGAGCAGTCCGAGCCCGTTCGTGATCACCGCGATCACGAGCGCGCCGATCGCCGCGTGCAGCAGCCGCCCGCGGCCGCCGAACAGGCTCACGCCGCCGACCACCGCCGCTGCGACGCCGCTGAGCACGATGTCCCGGCCGACCGTCGCATCGACGGAGCCGACACGGGAGACCGAGAGCAGGCCCGACACCACCGCGAGCGTCGAGCAGATGACGAACGCCCACCACTTCACCCAGCGCACCTTCACACCCGACCGGCGGGCGGCCTCGGCGTTGCCGCCGATCGCGTAGATGTAGCGGCCGAAGCGGGTGCGGTCGAGCACGAACGTGCCGATCCACAGGATCGCCAGCACGACGGGCACGATGATCGGCACGCCCTGCACCGCGTTGACGGACTGGCCGCGGTCGAGGTTGAGGATGTAGACGAGCACGCCGCCGATGACGGCGATCACCGCGAGCTTGATCCACACGAGGGAGATCGCCCGGTTGGGAACCCCCGCCCGGCGGCGCCGCGCGCGGTCCCACATCGAGGTGCCGGCCGAGACGACGAGCATGACCACGAGCATGACCCAGCCGCCCCACACCGGCAGGTTGCCGTTCTGCAGGGCGAGGAGCTCGGGCACCTCGAGGCGGTAGAGCCCGCCGTCGCCGATGATGAGCAGCGCGAGGCCCTGATATCCGAGGAAGAGGCCGAGGGTCACGACGAACGAGGGGATCCCGACGCGCGCCACGAAGAATCCGATGAGGGCCCCGGTGCCTATGCCGACGGCGAAGCCGATGAGCAGCGCCCAGGGCCAACTCACGCCGAACTGCGCGTTGAGCACGACGAACAGCGCCATCGCGACGCCGCCGGTCACACCCGCCGACAGGTCGATCTCGCCGAGGAGCAGGACGAAGACGAGCGCCATCCCGAGCATCACGAGCGTCGCCGCCTGGTTGAGCAGATTCGCGAAGTTGCGCTCGGTGAGGAAGAACGGGCTCAGCGAGGCGAACAGGAGGCTCAGCACCACGAGGCCGCCGATCGCGGGCAGGGCGCCCATGTCGCCGCCTCGCACGCGCTGCCACCACGCGGCGACCTGGTCGCGCAGACCGCCCTCCACGCCGCTGCCGATGAGGTCGCCCGACACCGGGTCGGGAGACGCCTGGGTGCGCGCCGCGTCGCTCATGCCTGGTCCTCCGAAGTGATGATCGTGTCGGTCGTGAGCAGCGGCGCCCCGGTCTGCGTGCGCGTGCCCGTGATGTAGCCGACGACGTCGTCGCGCGTCGTCTCGGCGGCCTTCAGCTGCGCGACCATCTGGCCGAGGTAGAGCACCGCGATGTCATCGGCCACGGCGAAGACGTCCGCGAGGTTGTGGCTGATGAGGATCACCGCGACGCCCTGCTCGGCCAGGCGCGTCACGAGGTTCAGCACCTGCTCGGTCTGGGCGACGCCGAGCGCCGCGGTCGGCTCGTCGAGGATCACGACGCGCGCCTTCTTCAGCACCGCGCGGGCGATCGCGACGGTCTGCCGCTGGCCGCCCGACAGCGACGAGACGCGCTGGCGCACCGACTTGACGGTGCGCACCGAGAGCGAGCGGAGCGTGTCGGAGGCTTCGCGCTCCATGCGGCCCTCGTCGAGGGTGCCGCCGGAGAGCTCCTCGCGGCCGAGGAACATGTTCTGGACGATGTCCAGGTTGTCGGCGAGCGCGAGGTCCTGGTACACCACCTCGATGCCGAGGGCGGCGGCCTCGCGCGGCGTCGTGAGCGCGTGCGGCTCGCCGTCGACGAGGACCTCGCCGTCGTCGTAGGGCTGCACGCCCGCGAGGCCCTTGATGAGGGTCGACTTGCCGGCGCCGTTGTCGCCGACGAGCGCGGTCACCGTGCCCGGACGCACGGTGAGGTCGACGCCCTTGAGGACGTTGACGGGGCCGAAGGACTTCTTCACGCCCCGCAGTTCGATGATCGGATCTGGCATTCCCGCCTCCTTGCTGACGGACAGGACGAGGGCGCCGCGTCACACGGACGCGGCGCCCCCGTCGGGCAGGGTCACTTGACGCCGTACTCCTGGCACTTGGCTGCGACATCGGCCGTGCAGATGTCCGACGCGGAGGCGTCGCCGGCGGCGACCACGTCCTTGACCTGGTCCGGCCCGACGAGCTTGGGCGTCACCGCGATGTACGGCGTGCCGTCGTCGAGCTTCTGGTCGGCCGAGGGCGTCTCGCCGCTGAGGAGCTTCGTCGCCACGTCGACCGCCGCATCCGCCTCCTCCTTGACCGGCTTGTAGACGGTGGCCGTCTGCCAGCCGAGCAGGATGTTCTGCAGACCCGCGACGTTCGCGTCCTGACCCGACACGGCAACGCCGGTCAGGTTGTTGTTCTGCAGCACCTTGATGACGCCCGCGGCGTTGGTGTCGTTGGCCACCCACACGCCGTCGACCTTGCCGCCGAGCGACGTGAGGGCCTGCTCGAAGTTCGTCTGCGACTTGGCCTGGTCCCAGACCCCGGGAGGCTCGGCGGCCGGCTTGATGCCCGCGGCCTCCATGACCTCGACGGCGCCCTCCTTGAACATCGCGGCGTTGCCGTCGGTCGGGTCACCGCCCATGTACACCACGACCGCGGTGGCCGGGTCCTTGCCCGCCGCCTTCAGGCCGTCGAGCACGGTCTGGCCCTCGAGACGGCCGACCTCGACGTTGTCGAACGACACGTAGTAGTCGGCGCCCTCGAACGGGCGGTCGTACGCGACGACGGGGATGCCCTCGCCCTTCGCCTTCGCGGCCACGGCCTCCGCCGCGCCCTGGTAGTCGACGAGCATCATCACGCCGCAGCCCTTCGTCAGCTGCTGGTCGGCGATCGTGGAGTACTTGTTCGTGTCGCCCTGCGCGTTCTGGATGTCGACCTCGAACCCGGCGCCCTCCAGACCCTCCTGGAGGTACTTGCGGTCGAAGTTCTCCCAGCGCGGCGAGGACGCCGCATCCGGGAGGATGACGCACGCGCGCTTGCCGGCGGCGTCCCCTCCGTCGCCGCCGCCCGACGCGGAGCCGCCGCTGGAACCGGCGCACCCTGCGAGAAGCACCGCAGCGGCGCCTGAGAGCGCTACCACGGCGGCCAATGAGCTTCGCTTCATTTCTCACCCTTCGTTGGTGTGAGGATCACCCTCATGGGCCGAGGTCGTCTGCGACCTCGGCCCATGAATCATGCCCCCGCATGGAGGCCATCCGCACGCGCCGAATATCACGTTTCGGTAAAGGCTGCCGATGCAGCCCCTGTGCTCAGGCCTTGGCGGGCACGAGCCGTACGCGCACGATGTGCTCGGACTCGTCGATCTCGGCGACCTCGGGGTGCGCCTTGAGGAAGTCCGAGAAGCTGCGCGCGCCGTACGCCTTCTCGCTGAACGCGGGATCGAGGCGCTTGATGAGTCCCTTCACGGCCGACGCGTGCTGCCACTCGTCCTCGTCGCGGTCGGTGCCCAGCCGCAGTGCCCGCTCGAGCAGCTCGGCGGCGGGGTCGGAGGTGCGCTTGCGCGAACGCGGGCGCGTCGGCGCGTTCTCCTTCTTGGCCGTGACGGGCAGCGCGATGCCGGGGAGCGCGTCGTAGTTGTCGAACTGATCGCACGCCGCGGCGAGCGACTTGGCCGTCGAGCCGGCCACGCCGACGCCCACGACGTAGCGGCCGAGGCGCTTGCACCGCTGGGCGAGCGGGACGTAGTCGCTGTCGCCGGCCACGATCACGACGTGCGTCAGATCGGGCAGGCGGAACATGTCCTCGACGGCGTCGACGGCCAGACGGATGTCCGCGCCGTTCTTGGCGTAGGCGGCCGCGGGGAACAGCTGCACGAGGTCTACTGCCCGTGCCACCAGCTGGGAGCGGTACTCGGCGTTCACCGGGGCCGACCAGTCCGCATACGCGCGCGTGAGGACGAGCGTGCCGAAGGAGGCGGCGTAGTCGATGATCGCGCCGACGTCGATCGTGGCGGCGGCCAGGCGTTCGGCGATCTCGGTCTCGGCGGCGTTCTCGGCGATGCGGGCGCGGTCGCGCGCGTAGGCGTTGCGCCCGTGGACGCGGTCGTACCACGACATCACGATGTTGTCGAAGTCGAGGTAGACGGCGACGCGGGCGCTCTGGGAGTCGGGCATGCGGTCAGTCTCTCGTGTCAGTGTTCGTGGGGGTAGCGGACGCCGATCTGCGCGCGGATGTCGTCGAGCACACGCATGATCGCGACCGATTCGTCGATCGGCAGGATCTCGCTCGAGGTGCGGCCGGCGCGCACGAGCGCCTCGGCGTGCAGCGCCTGGTACTGCATGCCGCGCCCGGCGACGTCGGACACGAAGTCCTCGCGCACGGCGCCGTCGGGGCCGATGACGCGGAACGACGTGGGGGTGTACCAGACGCGGTCGATCTCGATCCGCGCGTCGGTGCCGATGATCGCGGCGGTGTTCGGACCGGCCGCGCGCGAGGACGACAGGGTGGTCGACACCGCGCCGCCGGGGTGGGTGAAGACGGTGGCGATCTCGGTGTCGGCGCCCGTGTCGGCCAGACGCGCCCGCGCCGTGGTCGTCTCGGGCAGGCCGAGCACCGCGATCGCGAACGACACCGGGTACACGCCGAGGTCCAGCAGCGCGCCGCCGCCGAGTGCGAGGTCGTTGAGCCGGTGGCCCGGGTCGGACGTGATGCGCTGGGTGTGATCGGCCGTGACGGCGCGGATCTCCCCGAGTGCCCCCTCGGCGAGGAGCTCGCGGATGCGGACCATGTGCGGCAGGAAGCGCGTCCACATCGCCTCGAGGGCGAGCAGTCCGCGCTCGGCGGCGCGCTCGCGCACGCGCTCGGCCTCGGCGCCGGTGAGGGTGAAGGGCTTCTCGACGAGCACATGCTTGCCCGCGTCGAGCGCCGCCAGCGCGTTCTCGGCGTGCGCGGGATGCGGCGTGGCGATGTAGACGATGTCGACCTCGGGGTCGGTCACGAGCTCGTCGTACGAGCCGTGCGCCCGCGGGATGCCGAACTCCCGCGCGAACGCGGTCGCCGATTCGAGGCTGCGGGAGCCGACGGCGGCCGCGGTCAGGCCGGCGACGGCGAGATCGGCGGTGAAGGCGCGGGCGATGCCGCCCGTGGCGAGGATCCCCCAGCGAAGCGCACTCATCCTCACGAGCGTACCGGCCGCGCCCGCACCGCCGGGCGGGCGCACCGCCCCGGCCGGTCGCGGCCTCTAGGCTCGTCGCGTGGACGACCTCGAGCGCTTCCGCGCCCTGCTGCGAATTCCGACGGTGTCGCACGCCGACGCGGCGCAGACGGATGCGGCGGCGTTCGCCGAGTTCCGCGACACGCTCGCGCGCCTGTACCCGCGCACGCACGAGGCGCTCGAGCGCGTGCCGCTGGGCGAGGGTGCGGGGGAGCCGGCGACGCTGCTGCTCCGGTGGCCCGGCCGCGTCGCCGAGGAGCCGCTCGTGCTCATGGCCCACCAGGACGTCGTGCCGGTCGTCGCGGACGAGTGGGCGCATCCTCCGTTCGCGGCGACGATCGTGGCCGGCCCCGACGGCGACGAGATCCATGCCCGCGGTGCGCTCGACGACAAGGCCGCGCTCGCCGCGATCCTCGAGGCCGTCGAAGGCCTCCTCGCGGCGGGCGTCGTCCCCTCCCGCGACGTGTGGCTGCTGTTCGGGCACGACGAGGAGACGCACGGATCCGGCGCCCGCGCCGCCGTCGCGGAGCTCCGCCGCCGCGGCGTCTCGCCGGGCCTCGTGCTCGACGAAGGCGGTGCCGTGGTCGACGGCGTGCTCCCCGGGCTGCGCGCCCCGGCGGCGATGATCGGCGTCGCCGAGCGCGGCATCGCGACCGTCGTCCTCACGGCCCGCGAGGCGGGCGGCCACGCGTCGACGCCGCCGCGCATGCCGGCCACCGCCCGGCTCGCGCGCGCAGTCGACCGGCTCCGCCGACGCCCCTTCCCGGTGCGGCTGGCCGCCCCCGTGCGGGCGATGCTCGCCACGGCCGCCCGGCACGTGCCGCCGCCGCTTCGAACGGTCTTCGCCGCGGCCGGCCCGCTCGCACCGGTCGTGACGCGCGTGCTCGCGGCGCTCGGGCCCGAGACGAACGCGCTCGTGCGCACGACCGCGGTGGTGACCCGGCTCGAGGGCTCGCCCGCGCGCAACGTCCTCGCCACGTCGGCCCGCGCGTGGGTCAACGTGCGACTCCTGCCGGGCGACAGTCTCGCCGGCGTGCTCGCGCACGTGCGGCGGGCCGTCGCCGATCCGCTCGTCGAGGTGGAGCTCGAATCGGGCGACGAGCCGTCGCCGGTGTCGCCCTGGCGAGGGGCGCCGTGGCGGAGGCTCGCGCGCACCGTGGCCGAGACGCTCGGCGACGACGTCGTGGCGCTGCCGTACGTGCAGCTGGGCGCGAGCGACAGCCGCGCGTTCGCCGGCGTGGCCGAGCATGTCTACCGCTTCACGCCGTTCCGGATGACCCGGTCGGAGCGCGACGCGCTGCACGCCCCGGACGAGCGCATCCGGGTCGCCGCGTGGCGGGAGGGGATCGGCTTCTACCGCGCGTTGATTACCGCTGCGTGAGGTCTGCGCCGGGCACGGGCCGCGGCGGCTCGTCGCTCACGCCCAGCAGGAAGGCCGCGATGTCGGCGGCGGGGGCGACGATCGCCGGGCCGGAGCCGAACGACCACAGCGCGTCGCTCGCGCGCACGGTGTGACCGGCGATCGCAGCGCGCCGGTCGGCCGGCGCGTGCGCCGAAGCCCAGAACGCGACGACCCCCGCTACGGCGGGATCCAGCTCCGGGTCGGCGTCGCGTTCGCGCGCCAGCGTCAGGAGCGCTCGCACGGTGCGCGCGAGGGCGCGCGTGCGGCGACGCCCGCCGCCGCGCACGGTCGCGGCGGCCGTGGCGAGGGCGGAGGCGGCGTCGTCGCCGGTGAGCGGCACGTCGTCGAGCCCCGCGTCGTCGAGGAAGCTGCGCGCCCGCGTCGCCCCGCCCTGCGCGGGCAGGAGCGCGATGGCGCGCTCGACGCAGTCGGCGACGGCCGCGCGGCGATCGGACGTGAGGCCGGACTCGTCCGCGCCGCTGCGCTGACTGAGCGGCAGGAAGCGTGCGAAATCGGCCACGCGGTCAGTGTAGGCGCGCACCGTCCGGATGTGACAGAGATGTGACAGAATCCGAGAGCCGCGCCCCGATCATGTGACAGTCACACGGAGCCGGTCGCCGCGCCGCGAGACGAGCGGGCCGGCAGGGGAGAGGCCATGAGCGAGGACGCGGGAGCGCGACGCCCCAGCATCCGCGATGTCGCGCGCCTGGCCGATGTGTCGCACCAGACCGTCTCGCGCGTGCTCAACGACCACCCGAGCATCCGCCCGGAGACCCGTGCGCGCGTGCTCGAGGTCATGGCGCAGCTGCAGTACCGCCCCAACCGCGCCGCGCGCACGCTCGTGACCGCGCGGTCGCAGACCATCGGCATCCTCGCCGCCTCCAGCACGCAGTACGGCCCTGCTTCGAGCATCGCCGCGATCGAGGCGGCGGCGCGGGCGCGCGGGTACTGGGTGAGCACGGCGAACATCGAGGCGCGCGACCCCGACTCGCTCGCGCAGGGCCTCGCCCACCTCATGGCCCAGGCGATCGAGGGCCTCGTCGTGATCGCGCCGCAGGTGCGCGTCATCCGGGCGATCGCCGCGCAGCAGCTGGACGTGCCCTACGTCACCCTGCAGTCCGCCGAACTCGATCCGGGGCACACGCTCTCCGTCGACCAGATCGCCGGTGCGCGGCTGGCCACGCGGCACCTCATCGAGCTGGGCCACCGCCAGATCTACCACCTCGCCGGGCCGCAGGACTGGGTCGAGGCGGAGGCGCGCATGCGCGGCTTCCTCGAGGAGATGGCCGCGAGCGACATCCCCACCACCGCGCCGATCCTCGGGGACTGGACGGCGGACTTCGGCTACTACGCCGGCCGGGAGCTGCTGCGGGTGCGCGATTTCACCGCGATCTTCTCGTCGAACGACCAGATGGCCCTCGGTCTCCTCCACGCCATCCGCGAGGAGGGCCTGGACGTGCCCGGCGACATCTCGATCGTCGGATTCGACGACATCCCCGAGGCCGCGCACTTCTCGCCGCCGCTCACGACCGTGCGCCAGGACTTCTCCGAGCTCGGACGCCGCTGCGTCGACCTGCTGCTCGGACCGGCGGATGCCTCGGCGCCCCCGGTGACGGGGTCGATCACCCCGGAGCTGGTCGTGCGGCTCTCGACCGGCCCCGTCGCGGCCCGCTGACGGGCCGTTACCAAGCCGCAACCAACGCGAGTTGACAGCGGCGTCCCGGCCGCCGCTATAGTTGCCCGATGTGAACGGTCACATGGCCGGTCCGCGAACCTGACGAAGGAGTCCATCGCATGAGCACCAGCGCGGAGGCGGAGCGTCCCGACGCATACGTGGCGGGCGTGAAGACCGAGGTCGCCGTCGCCCGCACGCGCTCCGAGGTCGCCGCCCTGCACGCCGAGCTCGTCCGCTACGGCCTCGTCGTGTGGACCGGGGGCAACGTCTCCCAGCGCGTCCCCGGCGCCGACCTCTTCGTCATCAAGCCGTCCGGCGTCTCGTACGACGACCTCGCGCCGGAGAACATGATCCTGTGCGACCTCGACGGCGTCGTCATCCCGGGGACCCCCGGCAGCGACCGCTCGCCGTCGAGCGACACCGCCGCGCACGCGTACGTCTACCGCAACATGCCCGAGGTCGGCGGCGTCGTGCACACGCACTCGACGTTCGCGACCGCGTGGGCCGCGCGCGGCGAGGAGATCCCGTGCGTCATCACCGCGATGGCCGACGAGTTCGGCGGCCCGATCCCGGTCGGCCCGTTCGCGATCATCGGCGACGACTCGATCGGGCGCGGGATCGTCGAGACCCTCCGCGGCCACCGCTCGCGCGCCGTGCTGATGCAGAACCACGGCCCCTTCACGATCGGCTCGAGCGCGCGGGACGCGGTGAAGGCCGCCGTGATGCTCGAGGACGTCGCCCGCACCGTGCACCACGCGCGCCAGGCGGGCGACCTCATCCCCCTCCCGCAGGACGCGATCGACCGGCTCTTCGACCGGTACCAGAACGTCTACGGCCAGCAGACCCACAACTGAATAACGCACACCAAGACGAAGACGTCCCACGAAAGGAAACACAGTGAAAGCCAAGAAGGTCCTGTTCGCGGCTGTCGCCGCGGGTGCCCTCATGCTCAGCGCGTGCAGCGGCGGCGGCGGAACCGGCAGCGGCGGCGACGGCGGGGGAGACGGCGGCCTCATCGGCGTCGCGATGCCCACCAAGAGCTCCGAGCGCTGGATCCAGGACGGCGACGCCGTCAAGAAGACCCTGGAGGACCAGGGCTTCACCGTCGACCTCCAGTACGCCGAGGACGACATCCCCACGCAGGTGTCCCAGATCGAGAACATGATCACCAAGGGCGCCAAGGCCCTGATCATCGCCTCGATCGACGGCACCACGCTGTCGGAGGTGCTGCAGAACGCCGCCGACGCCGACATCCCGGTGATCGCGTACGACCGCCTCATCCGCGACTCGGAGAACGTCAACTACTACGCGTCGTTCGACAACTTCCTCGTCGGCCAGCAGCAGGCGTGGACGGTCCTCAACGGCCTGGGGCTCACGGAGCTGGACGGCACCGAGATCTCCGGTGCTCCGGCCGGTCCGTTCAACATCGAGCTGTTCGCCGGTTCGCCCGACGACAACAACGCCACCTTCTTCTGGAACGGCGCGATGGACGTCCTCGAGCCCTACATGGACAAGGGCGTGCTCAAGGTCAAGTCCGGCCAGACCGACTTCCAGCAGGCGGCGACGCTGCGCTGGGACGGCGAGACCGCGCAGAGCCGCATGGAGGACATCCTGACGGCGAACTACTCGGACGGCTCGAAGGTCAACGCGGTGCTGTCGCCCTACGACGGCATCTCGCGCGGCATCATCTCGGCCCTCACCGACGCCGGCTACACCGTCGGCCCGGAGTGGCCGATCATCTCCGGTCAGGACGCCGAGGTCGACTCGGTCAAGGCGATCCTCTCGGGCGAGCAGTACGCGACGATCTTCAAGGACACGCGTGAGCTGGCGAAGGTCGCCGCCGACATGGCCGTGGCCGTGCTCAACGGCGACGAGCCCGACACCAACAACACCACCGACTACGACAACGGTGTGAAGGTCGTGCCTTCGTACCTGCTGGCGCCGGTCCCGGTCGTGAAGGACAACGTCCAGGAGACGCTGGTGGACACCGGCTACTGGACCAAGGAGGAGCTCGGCCTCTGAGGTCGCACTCTCCACGCGGCGGTGGACGGGGGCTCCGGCTCCCGTCCACCGTCGCGGCCCGCCCCACCCATCCCACGAGGAAGCGGAGAACGTGTCACACAACATCCTTGAGATGCGCGACATCACCAAGACGTTCCCGGGCGTGAAAGCCCTCTCCAACGTCAACCTCGCCGTGCGCAGCGGTGAGATCCACGCCATCTGCGGCGAGAACGGCGCCGGCAAGTCGACGCTCATGAAGGTGCTGTCGGGGGTCTACCCGCACGGCAGCTACGACGGGCAGATCGTCTACGCCGGCGAAGAGGTGCAGTTCCGCAACCTCCGCGACAGCGAGGCCAAGGGCATCGTGATCATCCACCAGGAGCTGGCGCTGAGCCCGTACCTGTCGATCGCGGAGAACATCTTCCTCAACAACGAGCGCTCCAGCGCCGGCCTCATCGACTGGAACAAGACGAACTTCGAGGCGAAGAAGCTTCTGGACCGCGTGGGCCTGCGCGACAACCCCACCACCAAGATCAACCAGATCGGCGTCGGCAAGCAGCAGCTCGTCGAAATCGCCAAGGCGCTGTCGAAGGACGTCAAGCTCCTCATCCTCGACGAGCCGACCGCGGCGCTGAACGACGAGGACTCCGCTCACCTGCTCGAGCTCATCCTGCAGCTGAAGGCCGAGGGCGTGACGTCGATCATCATCAGCCACAAGCTGAACGAGATCAAGCGCGTCGCCGACACCGTCACCGTCATCCGCGACGGCAAGACGATCGAGACGATCGCGAAGGACGACGTCACCGAGGACCGCATCATCAAGGACATGGTGGGTCGCGACCTCGAGCACCGGTACCCCGACCATGAGCCGCACATCGGCGAGGAGCTGCTGCGCGTCGAGGACTGGACCGCGCACCACCCGCAGGACCCGTCGCGCGTCATCGTCGACCACGTCTCGATCAACGTCCGCGCCGGCGAGATCGTCGGCATCGCGGGCCTCATGGGCGCCGGGCGCACCGAATTCGCGATGAGCCTGTTCGGGCACAGCTACGGCAGCCGCATCTCGGGCAAGGTCTTCATGCGCGGCAAGGAGATCAAGACGCGCACGGTGGCCGAGGCCATCGAGAACGGCCTCGCCTACGCCACCGAGGACCGCAAGACCTACGGCCTGAACCTCATCGAGGACATCAAGCGGAACATCTCGATGGCGTCGCTGCGCAAGCTCGAGAAGGCCGGCCTCGTCAACGACAACGAGGAGTACAAGGTCGCCAACGACTACCGCCGCGACCTGAACATCAAGGCGCCCAACGTGCTGGTCAAGACCGGGAAGCTCTCCGGCGGCAACCAGCAGAAGGTCGTCCTGTCGAAGTGGATCTACTCCGATCCCGATGTGCTCATCCTCGACGAGCCCACCCGCGGCATCGACGTCGGCGCGAAGTACGAGATCTACACGATCATCAACAAGCTCGCCGCATCCGGGAAGGGGATCATCGTGATCTCCTCCGAGCTGCCCGAGCTCCTCGGCATCTCCGACCGCGTGTACGCCCTCTCGGAGGGACGCATCACCGGCGAGCTGCCCATCGAAGAAGCCACCCCCGAGTCCGTCCTCAAGCTCATGACCATGGAGAACCCCCGCTGAGCGGGGGTTCGGGAGACACACCAATGACGAACACCACCGAAGCCGTCGGCGCGAAGGTCAACCCGCCGGAGAACAAGTTCACGAACTGGTTCACGCACGTGCTGTCCGACCTCGGCCGCAACGGCATCTTCATCGCCCTCATCGCCGTCGTGGCGCTGTTCGCGATCCTCACCAACGGCATCCTGCTGCGCCCGCAGAACATCTCCAACCTCGTCGTGCAGAACGGGTACATCCTCGTTCTCGCGATCGGCATGGTGATGGTCATCATCGCCGGCCACATCGACCTCTCGGTCGGCTCCGTCGCCGCCTTCGTCGGCGCCCTGTCGGGCGTCTTCGCGGTGAAGATGGGCATGCCGTGGTGGCTCGCGATCCTGCTCTCCCTCCTCATCGGCGCCGCCGTCGGTGCGTGGCAGGGCTTCTGGATCGCCTTCGTGGGCATCCCGGCGTTCATCGTGACGCTCGCGGGCATGCTCATCTTCCGAGGGCTCGCGCTCGTCGTGCTCGGCAACGCGAACATCGGCTCGTTCCCCACCGAGTACCGCGCCCTGGGCAACGGATTCCTCTCCGGGGTGTTCGGCGAGAGCGACCTCGACGTCTTCACGCTCGTGATCGGCGCCGTCGCGATCGTCGCGCTCTTCGTGCAGTCGTTCCGCACGCGCGCCGGCCGGCGCAAGTACGGCCAGGACGTCGAGCCGATCGTGTGGGTCATCGCGAAGCTCGTGCTCGTGTCGGCGGCCATCGCGTTCTTCACCTATTCGCTCGCGGCGTACAAGGGCATCCCGGTGACCCTCATCGTGCTCGCGGTGCTCGTGCTCGTGTACGGCATCGTCATGAACCGCACGGTGTTCGGCCGTCACATCTACGCGATCGGCGGCAACCGCCACGCCGCGGAGCTGTCGGGCATCAAGACCCGCCGCGTGGACTTCTGGCTGTTCGTGAACATGGGCTTCCTGGCGGCCCTCGCCGGCCTCATCTTCACGGCGCGCCTGAACCTCGCCGGCCCCAAGGCCGGTGACGGCTTCGAGCTCGAGGCGATCTCGGCCGCGTTCATCGGCGGTGCCGCGGTGCAGGGCGGTGTCGGCACGATCGGCGGCGCGATCATCGGTGGTCTCATCATCGGTGTCCTGAACAACGGCATGTCGATCCTCGGCATCGGCATCGAGTGGCAGCAGGCCGTCAAGGGTCTCGTGCTGCTGCTGGCCGTCGCCTTCGACGTCTACAACAAGCGGCGCTCGGGCAACTGATCCCGTACGCACGACGCCCCCGTCCGGACTCCGGGCGGGGGCGTCGTCGTGCGCGGGTCAGGGGAGGAGGATGACCTTCCCATCCACACCGCTCTCCACGAGCCGGTGCGCTTCGGCGGCCTCCGCGAGCGGCAGGGACGGGCCGACCTCGACCGAGAACGCGCCGGCAGCCAGCAGCGGCAGCGCGACGGCGATCCCCTCACGGCGCCATGCCAGCTCCTGCAGAGTCAACGGATGCGGACTGCCGCCGCCGAACGCGCGGATTCCGACGCCGTCCGCGTCGGCGCCGCGCACGATCGTGGCGATGCGCGCACGGTCGGGCACGAGCTCGATCGACGTGCGGAGCGCCTCGTCGGTGCCGGCTGCGTCCAGCGCGACGTCGACGCCGCCGGGCGCGAGCGTGCGGACGCGTTCGGCGAGGCCGACGCCGTAGCGGACGGTCTCCGCCCCGAGCGCCTGGAGGTCGCCCGCCCGACGGTCGGAGCACGTGGCGATGACCCGCGCGCCCCACAGCACGGCGAACTGCACGGCGGCGCGGCCGACGGCACCTGAGCCGCCGTGCAGGAGCAGCGTGTCGCCCGGGCCGACAGCAAGCGAGCGCAGCGACTGATACGCCGTGCTCGTGGGCACGCCGACGGCTGCCGCGTCGACGGCGGACACCGCGGGCGGCCGCACGAACACGGTCGCGGCATCGGTCGTCACCTCCTCCGCGTACGTGCCCAGGGCGCCGCTGACGGCGACCGGCATGCCCGGGCGCCAGCCCGCCGCATCCGGGCCCACCGCGACCACGACACCCGCGCCGTCCGACCCGACCCGGCGATGGCCGTCGATCGGCGGCGACGGCCGCCGTCCGCCGCGCAGTTTGGCATCGATCGGGTTCACGCCCGCCGCCTCCAGCCGCACCCGAACCTGCCCCGGGCCGGGCTCGCCGGGGTCGATGTCGGCGATCTCGAGCACGTCGGGTCCGCCCAACTCTCGATAGACGACGGCTCTGCTCATCGTTCCTCCTCGGGGTCGAAAAGGGCGCACTCGGCGCCCGGCTGGGTGCGCTCGGTGACCGCGTGCAGGCACGTCACGAGCAGCGCGACGATCTCGTCGGTGGGGAGGTCGGATGCAAGCGCCGCGTCGACGAGCGTCTGCTCGACGAAGGCGACCCACGCCCGCACGACGATCCGCAGCGCGGGGGATGGGACGACCCCCGCTTCGGCGAAGAGCGTCAGGACGCGCGCCGTCTGGGCCACGCGCGCGTCCTCGACGAGCGCGCGGGTGCGGGCGTCGCCGCTGGCCGGGCCCCGGACGAGCGAGAAGAAGATGCCGCGATGGGCGCGGACGAACTCGACGGTGCGCACGAGCGTGTCGGACAGGCGCGCGGCGGCCGGCAGCGCGTCATCCGGTGCCGTGGCCGACAGCATGCTGCGGGTCGCCGCCTCGAGCACCGCGAGGTGGAAGCCGGAGCGCGAGCCGAAGTAATGGGAGAAGAGCGCGCGCGACACCCCCGCGCGTGCGGAGAACTCCTCGAACGTCAGATCGTCGAGCTCGTGGTCGGCGAGCGCGGCGACACCGAGGGCGACCAGCTGCGCCCGGCGGTCGTCGGGGCTCAGTCGTGTCCGCCGGTCGCGCCGGTGCCCGGCCGTGGGGGATGCGGACATGCCCCGACCCTACCCGGACGGCCGGATGAGAGTGTTGTCATCTCGTCAACAGCGTATTGACGCGCTGTCAACACCCGATCTAGCCTCGCCGAGGACGCGGCACCGGACGCCGCCGCTTCGGCATCGAGGAGGATCCATGAAGCTCACCCGACTGACCCGCACCCGGTGGGGCCGGGTAGCCCTCACCGCCGTGCCCGCCGGCGTGGTCGCCGCGGTGCTGGCCACGAGCGTCGCCCAGGGCGCCGTGCCCGTGTCGTTCGCGGTGTCGGGCGGGCAGTTCAAGATCTCCGCCTCCCACCTCGAGGGCACCGGCTTCTCGCAGTACGGTGGCGTCACGCAGGACACGTCCGGGGCGTCGCATCCGGTCGCGGTCTCGAACATCGCCTCGGCCTCTCTCACCGACCTCTGCCAGTCGGTCGTGACGCAGACCCCGCTCGGCCCAGTCGGCGTGAAGATCACCGCGGGCGGCGACGGCGCACCCGCCACGGCGACCGACCTGCAGATCGGGCTCACCGACCTGCAGGGTGACGCGTCCTTCGGCAACATCCGCATCGGGGTCGACGCGTCGACGGTCGCGACCGCGGAGAAGGGGTCGGCCGGCGACTTCGCGCAGGACTCCGACACGATCTCGATCGACGGGCTCAAGCAGACGGCGTGGAGCACCCAGGCGGGCGTGTTCACGCTGACGGGCCTGCACCTGCAGCTCACCGACGGCGAGGAGTGCTACTGATGCGCCGCGCCCTGGCGTGGCTGCGCGCCCGGCCCTCGATCGGCAGCGCCCTGATCCTCGCCGGCGCCTGCGTGCTGTTCTTCTCCGGACGGCTCGAGGTCGGCGGCATGGCCGTCCAGCTCGGGATGCCGGGGCTGCAGAGCACGATCCTGCCCGCCATCATCGCCCTCTCGGGCGTGCTCGCGGCGGTGCATCCCGCCCAGCACGTGTTCTACGGGCTGGTCGCGCTCGCCGGCTCGCTCTACTCGCTCGTTGCAGTGAACCTCGGGGGATACGTCGTCGGCATGCTTCTCGGATGCATCGGCGGCGTCGTCGTGGTGTCGTGGCTGCCGCGCCGGGCCGGAGTCGAGGCGCCGGAGGCGGCGTGAGAGCCCGGGCGCGCGCGATCGCTGCGGCGGGCGCCGCCGTCGTCGCCGCGTCGCTGCTGACGGCGACGCCCGCGAGCGCCGCCGAGGGCGACGGCTGCTTCCTGGGCTCGGTGGGGCAGTGGCTGCATCTTCCGGGATGCGGCGAGTCGGGCGGCCCGGTGCCCTCTCCGACGCCGTCCGGCTCGTCGTCCGGGCTCCCCGCGATCCCCGTCGTGCCGGGACTGCCCGTCGACCCCGCGGCTCCTGTCCCGGCGCCGTCGGCGACGCCCACCGCGCCGCCGGCCGCGACGCGCGACGACGGTGCGCCGGTGTTCACCGCCGACCCGCCGGTGCTCTCAGGGTCGGCGATCGGGCTCGAGGGGCTCCGCGACATCCGCATCGTGGAGGTCGCGCACGCCGACGGCTCGACCGCCCGCGTGCTGCGCATCAGCGCCGACCGGGTCGTGGTGGAGGGCTTCCACCTGGACGTGCCGTCGGGCGAGGGCGGCCTGGCCAACGACGACGAGCGGATGATCGCGAGCGGCAACGTCGTCGTGTACGCCGACTCGCTCACCGGCATCCTCGCGACCGGGGCCGAGGTCGTCGTCGACACGCTCTCGGAGCCGCCGTCGGTGGAGTCGCTGCGCGAGCTCACGCGCATCCATCTGCCGCTGGTCGGCATGACCGCCGACTCGGTCGTGCACGTCGGCTCGCACCAGCGCATCCACGAGGGCGCCAAGCCCTGATCCGCCGGCCGCCGCATCCGCCGCGCTGAGCGGGCGAATCGGCCGAATGCAGCACGATCCGGCCGCATTCGTCCTGATCTCGACCGATTCGCCCGCAGCGGGCGCGCGGGTCGCGCACGGGGGTCAGCCGCGAAGGGTCTTGGCGATGCGCTGAAGCGACACCGGCTCGGCGGTGCCGCGCTGCTGGGCGAACAGGCTCACGCGCAGCTCCTCGAGGAGCCAGCGCGCGTGGACGAGACCTGCGGGCGCGTCCGCGGCGGGCGGGATCGTGCCGCCGGCCTCCGCATACAGCACCGCCGCGCGCTCGTACTCGGTCATGCGCTGACGATCGCGGCCTGGATTGTCGGGCAGCTGCTGCACGCGATCGAGCGCGGCGCCGAGGTAGCGGGGCACGTGCGCGAGGCGCTGCAGCCCGATCGCGGTCACGAACCCGGGGAAGACGAGGCCCGACAGCTGCGCGCGCACATCGCCGAGCGCGCCCAGGAGCGCCATCGAGGTGTGCGCCTTGAGCTCGCGCTCGACCTCGCGCGCGGCGGTGAGCACCCGCGCGGCGAGGCCGACGGCGGCGAACGTGTCGTCGACGATCGCGGCCGACAGGGCGTCGCGCGCGCGGTCGAAGGCTGCGCGCGTGCGGATGCCCTCCGGCGCCTCGCGCGCCACGACATCGGCGGCGACCGCCCGGCGGGCGTCTTCGATGAGCGCCTTGGCGTTCGGGTAGGGTGACGCGGCCAAGGCCAGCTTCTCGGCCGACGTGAGGTGCTCGAGCACGTACGACGCGGGCGAGGGCACGGCGAGGAGGAGGAGCCGCAGCACGCCCGCCCGCGTCGCGCGCGCGGCGTCCTCCGGCGTCGCCTCGACCCGCAGGGACACGGATGCGCCGTCGTCGACGATCGCCGGATAGCCGCGCACCACTCCGCCCGCGACGCGCGTGTCCACCACGTCGGGCAGGTCGTCGAAGGTCCACGCCGTCAGCCCCGCGCGCGCCGTGAATCCGGGCGCGCCGGCGGCGGGGGACGCGGCCGCCACGGCGGCGGCGCCCCGGTCGATCGTGGCCGCGACGCTCGACCGCGCGCGATCGGCCAGCCGTGCCTGCAGGGCGGCGAGGTCGCGGTCGGAGCCGACGGCCCGACCCCGGGCGTCGACCGCGCGGAAGGTCGGCCGCAGGTGCGCGGGCACGCGATCGAGGTCGAAGTCGGCGGCCGACACCGGCTGGTTGGCCACACGCTGCACCAGAGCGGCGAGCGCAGCGGTCAGCGGTGCATCCGGGAGCCCCCCGGTGTCTTCGGGGCCGCGGCCGGCGAGGTCGGCGGCGAAGCGCTCCGCCCAGTCGGCGGCGGGCACGACGTTGCGCCGAATGGTCTTCGGCAGGGCGCGCAGGAGGGACGTGACGAGCTCGTCGCGCAGGCCCGGCACCTGCCAGTCGAAGCCGTCGGGGCGCAGCTGCGCGAGCAGGGCGAGCGGCACGACGACGCTGACGCCGTCGTCGGGGGCGCCGGGCTCGAACCGGTACGCGAGCGACAGCGTCTGGTCGCCCTGCGTCCACCGTGAGGGGAAGCCGCGGTCGTCGCGCCCGCCGGTCTCGCCGGTGAGGTCGGCCTCGGTGAGGTCGAGCAGGTGCGGCGTGCGGGCGGATGCGTCGCGCCACCACCGCTCGAACGAGCGCACGTCGAACACGTCGGCCGGGATGCGCGCGTCGTAGAACGCGAACACGGCTTCGTCGCCGACGAGGATGTCGCGGCGGCGCTCGCGCTCCTCGATCTTCTCGAGGCGCCGCCGCTGCTCGGTATTGCGCCGCACGAAGGCGGTGAGGCGCTTGTCGAGGTGATCGGCGTTCCATTCGCCCTCGACGAGGGCGTGCCGCACGAACATCTCGCGGGCCAGCGGCCGGTCGTAGCGGGCGAGCTGCACGCGCCGGCGCGCGACGATCTCGACACCGAACAGCGTGACCTTCTCGTACGCCGATGCCGCGCCGGCGGACTTCGACCAGTGCGGCTCGCTGAGCGAGCGGCGCGCCAGGTCGCCGGCGAGGCCTTCCGCCCACGCCGGGTCGATCGCCGCGACGGTGCGCGCGAACAGCCGCGAGGTCTCGACGAGCTCGGCGGCCATCACCGCCTGCGGCCGGCGCTTGCGCACCCCCGAGCCCGGGAAGATCGCGAAGCGGGCGCCGCGCGCGCCGACGTACTCGCCCTTCGCCGGGCGGGCGTCGCCCGCGCCACGGCGGTCCTTCGGCGGGTTCGCCGTGCGCGGGTCGAGGATGCCGATCTGCGACAGCAGCCCCGCGAGGATCGCGCGGTGGATCGCGTCGCCGCGGGCGTGCCCGCCCTCGCCGGACGCCGCATCCGCCCCGTGTCCCGCTTCCCGCGGGGCGCGTCCCACTCCCTGCGGCTTCGACCCGTCCGCAGCCGCAGGATCCGGGACACGCTCGCCCTGGCGTGAGCGGCGGGCGCCGCGCTCCCCGGAGCCGACGAGCGAGCGCAGCTGCCGGTGGACGTCGACCCATTCCCGCACGCGCACGTAGTTGAGGAACTCCTCGCGGCACAGGCGCCGGAACGCGCTCGATCCGAGCTCGTCCCGCTTCTCCCGCAGGTGCTCCCACAGGTTCAGCAGCGTGAGGAAGTCGCTCGTGGGATCGACGAAGCGCGCGTGCGCGCGGTCGGCCGCCTCGCGCCGCTCCTCGGGGCGCTCGCGCACGTCCTGGATCGACAGCCCCGCGACGATGGCGAGCACGTCGGCGAGCACCCCGGTCTCGCGCGCCTCCAGGAGCATGCGCGCGAAGCGCGGGTCGATCGGCAGGCGCGCGATCTCGCGGCCGACGTCGGTGAGGCGCGCGCCCCGGTCGGCGCCCGCGCCGGTGCGCACCGCGCCGAGCTCGACGAGGAGGTCGAACGCGGCCTTCACGCCGCGCGAGTCGGGCGGGGTCAGGAACGGGAACGCCGCGATGTCGCCGAAGCCGAGGGCGAGCATCTGCAGGATCACGGAGGCCAGCGACGTGCGGAGGATCTCCGGCTCGGTGTACTCCGGCCGGCGCGCGAAGTCGTCCTCGGAGTAGAGCCGGATGGCGACGCCCGGGGCCGTGCGCCCGGCGCGGCCCGATCGCTGCTGCGCGGATGCCTGCGACACCGCCTCGATCGGCAGCCGCTGGATCTTCGAGCGCGCGCTGTAGCGCGAGATGCGCGCGGTGCCGGTGTCGACGACATAGCGGATGCCGGGGACGGTGAGGCTCGTCTCGGCGACGTTCGTGGCGAGGATGACGCGCCGGCGCACGCCCGCGACGCGCGACGGCTCGAACACGCGATGCTGCTCGGCCGCCGACAGCCGCCCGTACAGCGGCAGCACCTCGGTCGGTGCCGCGTCCTTCGCGTACGCGCCGCGCACCGCGTCCGCCGCATCCCGGATCTCCGCTTCGCCGGGCAGGAAGACGAGCACGTCGCCGCGCGGCTCGCGGTCGAGCTCGCGCAGCGCGGCGACGATGCCGCCGACCTCGTCGGCGTCCTCGGCGGCCGCCGCGGGGGCGTCGTCGGCCACGAGCGGGCGGTAGCGCACCTCGACCGGATACGTGCGCCCCGACACCTCGATGACGGGCGCGGGGGTGCCGGATGCGTCGGCGAAGTGCTTCGCGAAGCTCTCCGGGTCGATCGTGGCCGAGGTCACGACCACCGTGAGGTCGGGGCGCTTCGGCAGGATGCGGCGGAGGTAGCCGAGCAGGAAGTCGATGTTGAGCGAGCGCTCGTGCGCCTCGTCGATGATGATCGCGTCGTAGCGGCGCAGCATCCGGTCGCGGTGGATCTCGTTGAGGAGGATGCCGTCGGTGACGAGGGCGAGGCGCGTGTCGTCGGAGACGTTGTCGGTGAAGCGCACCTTGTAGCCGACGGTGGTGCCGAGCGGGACCTCGAGCTCCTCGGCCACGCGCTCCGCGATCGTGCGCGCGGCGATACGTCGCGGCTGCGTGTGCGCGATGCGCGTGCGGCCGAGCTCGAGGAGGATCTTCGGCAGCTGCGTCGTCTTGCCCGAGCCCGTCGCGCCCGCGACGATGACGACCTGGTTCGCCTCGATGGCGCGCGCTATCTCGTCCCGCGCCGCGCTGACGGGCAGCTCGGGCGGGTAGGCGATCACGGGTTCGGGCGAGGACACAGCCTTCCATCGTATCCGGCCCGCCCGGCGTCACGCCCGGATCTCTTGCCGTGGCGGCACATGCACGTTGATACTGACCTCGCGCAAACCCCGCAGTGCGCTCGTCGCACTCCTGCTGCTTCCGGTGCTCGCGGCGTGCACGGCCGGGCCGCCGGCACCGGAACGCTCGTCGTCTGCATCCCCGAGCGCGCCGGATGCGGCGGGCGCTGCGACGGAGGACTTCACGCCCGTCGTGGGACGTGTCCTGTCCATCCCGGAGGCGTACCCCGCGACCGACGGCAGCGTGCACATCGCCTACGAGCTGCTGCTGTCCAACGTGCTGAGCCAGCAGATCACGCTGGACGCCGTGACCGTCGTCGCCGACGGCGCCACGCTGTCGCAGCTGTCCGGCGATGACCTGACGTCGTGGATGAAGGTCTACGGCGCCGATGGGGCGACGCGCGCGATGGGACCGGGTCAGCAGGCGCTCGTGTGGCTGGACGTCACCGTGCCGAGCATCGCGGAGGTGCCTTCGACGCTCTCCCATGAGATCGCCATATCGCCCGAGCGGGCCATCCCACCGGTGGTGCAGACGCAGATGACGGAAGTCGTCGCGAGCACCGAGGTCGACGCGTCCGGGCCCGTCGTCATCGGCGCCGCGGTATCCGGGGAGAACTGGCTCGACGGCAACAGCTGCTGCGCCGTGACCCCGCACCGCGCCGCGGTGAATCCGATCAACGGCGGCCTGCACGTGCCCGAACGCTATGCGATCGACTTCGTGCAGCTCGATGACAGCGGGCGCGTGTTCGACGGGCCGGTGGACGACATCTCCAGCTATGCGTACGAGGGAGCGGACATCCTCGCGGTCGGCGACGGGCCTGTCGTGTGGATGGTGTGGGATCTGCCCGAGCAGAAGCCCGGCGCCAACCCGACCGGTCTCACCGTGCAGCAGTATGGCGGGAATCACATCGTGCAGGACCTCGGCAACGGCGTCTACGCGTTCTACGCGCACCTGCAGCCGGGCAACCCCGAGGGCCTGGAAGTCGGGCAGCGGCTCACCAAGGGGCAGACCATCGCCACGTTGGGCAACTCCGGCAACACCGATGCGCCACACCTGCACTTCCACCTCATGGACTCGCCGCTGCCGCTCGCGTCGAACGGCGTGGCCTTCGCGTTCGAGCGCTTCCAGCTCCAGGGCACCGTCCCGGCGGAGGGCGTCTTCGCCTGCGCGGCCGACGGCACCCCGTGTGCCCTGAGCGATCAGGGGGCCGGTGAGCGCTCGGCGGTCGGACCGCTGTGGGGGGATGTCCTGCGTTTCGAGTGACGTCGTCGCTGTTGCGGTCGTCAAGCCCCCGCGCGCCTCGCGGCCGCCGCTCCTACGCTGGAGCCATGAGCATTCCTTCTGTCACCCTCAACGACGGACGCTCCATCCCCCAGCTCGGCTACGGCGTCTTCCTCGTCCCGCCGGAGGACACCGAGCGCGCCGTGAGCGAGGCGCTCGAGGTCGGCTACCGCCACATCGACACCGCCGCGATCTACCGCAACGAGGAGGGCGTGGGCGCGGCCATCGCGAAGTCGGGCATCCCGCGCGACGAGCTGTTCATCACCACGAAGCTCTGGAACGACCGGCAGGGCGGCGACGAGCCCGACAAGGCCATCGACGAGAGCCTCGGCAAGCTCGGGCTCGACCACGTCGACCTGTACCTCATCCACTGGCCGGCCCCCCAGCGCGGCACGTACGTGCACGCGTGGGAGAAGCTCGTCGACATCCGCGACGCCGGCAAGGCGCGCTCGATCGGCGTGTCGAATTTCCTCGTGTCGCACCTCGAGGAGGCGATCGCGGCGACCGGCGTCACCCCGGCGATCAACCAGATCGAGCTGCATCCGGCCTACCAGCGCCGCGACATCACCGACTGGGCGCAGGCCCACGACGTGCACATCGAGGCGTGGGGCCCGCTCGGACAGGGCAAGTACGACCTGTTCGGGCTCCCGGCTGTCGCCGACGCCGCGAAGGCGCACGACGTCTCGCCCGCCCAGGCGGTGCTGCGCTGGCACCTCCAGAAGGGCTTCATCGTCTTCCCGAAGTCGGTGCGCCGCGAGCGTCTGGAGGAGAACTTCGACCTATTCGGCTTCGAGCTCACGGCGGACGAGGTCGCGGCGATCGACGCCCTCGACCAGGGCGCCGAGGGTCGTGTCGGCGCCACTGTCGACGAGGTGAACTGACCTGAACCGCCTCGCGAACGCCTCCAGCCCCTACCTGCGCGCCCACGCGGGCAACCCCGTCGCGTGGTTCCCGTGGGGGCCGGAGGCGTTCGCCGAGGCACGGCGGCGCGACGTGCCCGTGCTCGTGTCGATCGGGTACGCCACGTGCCACTGGTGCCACGTCATGGCGCGGGAGTCGTTCGACGACGACGCCACCGCCGCGCTCATCAACGACGGTTTCGTCGCGGTGAAGGTCGACCGCGAAGAGCATCCCGACGTGGATGCGGCGTACCTCGACGCCGCGTCGGCGTTCACGCCGCACCTCGGATGGCCGCTCACGGCGTTCGCGACGCCCGAAGGTCGGGTGTTCTACGCCGGCACGTACTGGCCGCGCGACGCGCGCCCGCCCCTGGCGGCGTTCCGTGACGTGCTCGCCGCCGTCCGTGAGGCGTGGACGCAGCGCCGCGAGGAGGTGGAGCGCACCGGCGACGCGCTGCGCGACGCGCTCGCCGCCGCCGCGCCGTCGCCCGGCGATCTGCCGGACACCGCCGCGCTCGCCGAGGCGGTGCGCGCGATCGTCGCCGCCGAGGACGGCGAGCACGGCGGGTTCGCCGCGGCCACGTCGCTCGAGTCGCCGAAGTTCCCGAACGTGCCCGTGCTGCGCCTGCTCCTGGCCGACGGGCTCCGCGACGCGGTGCCGGATGCTGCGCCCGTGGCCGCGCGCGCGATCGCGGCGATGGCGGCCTCCGAGCTCCACGACCCGGTCGACGGCGGCTTCTTCCGCTACGCGACGCGCCGCGACTGGACCGTGCCGCACTACGAGCGCATGCTCACCGACAACGCGGGGCTCGTCGAGGCGGCCCTGGACGCGGACGACGCGGCGACCGCCGCCGACGCCGCGCGGTTCCTTGTCGACGTGCTGCAGCAGCCGTCGGGCGGGTTCGCCGCCGCGCAGGACTCGGAGTCGATCATCGACGGCGAGCGCAGCGAGGGCGGCTACTACGCGCGGGCCGCCGACGAGCGTGCCGAGCTGGATCCGCCCGCGATCGACGGCAAGGTCGTCACGGGCTGGAACGGTCACGCGATCGCCGCCCTCGCCCGTGCCGGCGCGGTCCTCGGCGACGCGCGCTTCGTCGAGGCGGCGCGGTGGGCGGCCGACGCGGTGCTCGAGACCAACGTCGACGCCGACGGAGGGCTGCGGCGCGCGTCGCTCGACGAGATCGTCTCGCGGGCGCCGGCGACCCTCGAGGACTACGGCGGGCTCGCCCGCGGCCTGCTCGTGCTCGCGCTCGTGACGGGCGAGCCGGTGTACGCCGTGCGCGGCCGGGCGCTCCTGGACGCGTGCCTCGGCGCCGACGACGCGGTCGTCGTGCCCGGTGGCGGGGACGCCGTGCTCACGGCGCAGGGCATGGCCGCCGCGGGCACGCCGAGCGACGGCGCGACGCCCTCGGGGCCCTCGGCGTTCGCGGCCGCGGCGCTCCTCGCGTGGCAGCTCGGCGCGGGGGAGCGGTACCGCGCCGCGGCCGCGTCGGTCGTGCACGCGGGCGCGGAGGCGGCGAGGAACGCGCCGCTCGCCCACGGCGCCCTTCTGCATGTCGCGCTGGGCCTCTCGACCCCGCCGCACCAGCTCGTCGTGGTGGGCGACGCCCAGGCGCCGGTCGCCGAGCGCGCGCGCCGCCTCCGCGCCGACGTCACGGCCGTCGTGACCGCCGCCGAGGCCGCGGCCTTCGCGTCGGCGGGCTTCACGCTGTTCGAGGCGAAGACGACGCGCGACGGCGCCACCACGGCGTACGACTGCCGGGGGTTCGTGTGCCGCCTCCCCGTCACCGACCCGGACGCGCTGAGCGACGACCCGCCGGCGCGATAACCGCCTGCGCCGACGAACGCCGCGAGGCGCGGTCTCTCGACGCGGGCGGCATCTACGGCCGCGGCGCCGGGGGCGGGTGCGTCAGACCCACGTGGGCAGCCAGTTGTGCAGCCGCCAGAACTCGTACGGCACGGGCAGCGCCGTCCACACCGGGTACCAGAACGCCGACATCAGCGCCACGACCACGAGGAACACGATCACAACGGCCCGGCCGGTGCGGCGACGACCGGCGTCGGATGCGGCGCCGCCCGCGATCTCGCGCAGCGCGAAGGCGAGCGCCAGCACGAGGAATGGCAGGATCGCGATCGTGTAGAACTGGAAGATCGTGCGCTCGGGGTACAGCAGCCACGGCACGTACGTCGCCGCCGTACCGGTCAGCACGAGCGCGGCCCGCCCGCTCCGGCGCCGGATCGCCCACACGACGAGGAAAACGATCGCCGCGACGCCCGCCCACCACAGCAGCGGATTGGGGATGCTCGAGATGGCCTGCGTGCACCCTGCGGGCAGGCTGCATCCGTTCACGCCCGCCGCGTCCTGCTGCCAGTACATCGAGGTGGGGCGGATGAGGAACGGCCACTGCCACGCGGGACTCTGATAGCCGTGCGGCGTGCTGAGGCCCACGTGGAAGCGGTACATCGCCTCGTGATACGCCCACAGGTTCTGCAGCGGCAGCGGCACCCACGCCCACACGCCGGTCGCGGGCGAGGCGTCGACGGTGTGACGGCTGTAGCCGCCGTCGGTCGCGAGCCATCCGGTCCACGACGCGAGGTAGACCACCGCAGCCACGGGGACCAGCTGCAGGAACGACGCCGGGCCCTGCCGGAGGACGGCGTCGGCCGGCCAGACGCGGACGCCCGCGGCGCGGCGGTCCAGCGCGTCGGTCACGACCACGTACAGCCCGATCGCCGCGAGCACGTAGAGCCCTGACCACTTCACGGCGGTCGCCGCGCCCGCCGCCGCGCCCGCGGCGACGAGCCAGGGCCGGGCCCACAGGACGGGACCGAAGCGCGGCGGCGCGTCGTGCGCGAGCACGAGCTCGGCGAGCCGCCCCGGTCGGCCCCGCCGGTCGAGGGCGACGAACAGGAACGCCAGCACGATGAAGAACGTGAGGATGCCGTCCAGCAGCGCGATGCGGCTGAGCACGATCGCCAGGCCGTCGATCGCGAAGAGGAACGCCGCGACGCCCGCCCACAGCCGCGACCCGAGCAGGAGCCGCGCCAGGTGGTACAGGACGAGCACCGTCGCCGTGCCGAACGCGGCCACCGCCACGCGCCAGCCGAACGACGAGTCGGCGCCGAAGAGCGCCATTCCCGCACCGATGAAGATACGCCCGAGAGGCGGATGCACGACGAAGCTGCCGACGGTCTGGAAGATGTCGGTGTCGCCGGCGACGAAGCTCGCATCCGCGCCGTCCGGCCACGTCGCCGGGTAGCCGAGGTTCCACTGGCTCCACGCATCCTTCACGTAATACGTCTCGTCGAAGACGATCGCGTGCGGAGTGCCCAGGCCGATGAAGCGGACGAGACCCGCGAACAGCGTCAGGAGCGTCGGAACGACCCACGCGTACAGGCGCTGCCGGCGCGGATCGCCCGTCACCCGCGCCCGCCAGCGGTCCACCCACGCATCGCGCACGAGAAGAGTGTTCTCCGCTGCCGACGCCGTCACGGCTCCAGCCTAAGCTGGCCGGGTGATCATCCTCGGTGCGACGCCGATCGGCAACCTCGGGGACGCCACGCGGCGGCTCGTCGACACCCTCGCGCGCGTCGAGGTCGTCGCCGCGGAGGACACCCGCACCACGCAGCGCCTGCTCGCGGGCCTCGGTGTCGAGAACCGTCCGCGCCTGATCGCGCTGCACGACCACAACGAGAAGCAGCGTGCGGCCGAGATCGTCGAGCTCGCGCGCGAGCGCGACGTGCTCGTCCTCAGTGACGCGGGCATGCCCACCGTCAGCGACCCCGGCTACGGCGTGGTCGCCGAGGCGGCGCGTGCGGGCGTCGCCGTGACGGTGCTCCCCGGCCCGAGCGCCGTGCTGAGTGCGCTCGCCGTGTCGGGGCTGCCGACCGACCGCTTCGCGTTCGAGGGGTTCCCGCCGCGCAAGCCCGGCGAGCGGCGGGCGGCGTTCGCCGCGCTCGCCGCCGAATCCCGCACGCTCGTGTTCTTCGAATCGCCCACGCGGCTCGCCGCGACCCTCGCCGACCTCGCCGACGCCTTCGGCGCCGCGCGGCCGGCGGCGGTGTGCCGCGAGCTCACGAAGCTGCACGAGGAGGTGCGGCGCGGCACGCTCGGCGAGCTCGCCGACTGGGCGGCCGAGGGCGTGCGCGGCGAGATCGCCGTCGTCGTGGACGGCGCGGCGGGGCGCGCCGTCCCGTTCGCGGATGCAGCGGCGCAGGTCGTCTCGCTCACCGCCGACGGCGCGCGGCTGAAGGCCGCCGCCGCCGAGGTCGCGGCGCAGACCGGTCACTCCTCGCGCGCCCTGTACCAGGCGGCGCTGTCGCAGCGCGGCTGACGCGGCGTCACACGGGCGGCGGGCCGCATCCGCCCCCGTAGAATTCTCTGGTGACAGACGGCCGATCCTTCTACATCACGACGCCGATCTACTACCCGAGCGACGTGCCCCACATCGGCCACGGATACACCACCGTGGCCGTGGACACGCTCGCGCGCTGGCACCGCCAGGCGGGCGATGACACGTGGATGCTCACGGGCACCGACGAGCACGGCCAGAAGATGATGCGCGCGGCCGCCGCGAACGGCGCGACACCGCAGGAGTGGGTCGACAAGCTCGTCAGCGAGTCGTGGTTCCCGCTGCTGAAGACGCTCGACGTCGCCAACGACGACTTCATCCGCACGACGCAGCCTCGGCACGAGGAGCGCGTGAAGCAGTTCGTGCAGGCCATCTACGACCGCGGCTACATCTACGCCGGCGAGTTCGAGGCGCTGTACTGCGTGGGCTGTGAGGAGTTCAAGACCGAGGCGGAGATCGTCGACGGCACCGGGCCCTTCGAGGGCCTGAAGGTGTGCGCGATCCATTCGAAGCCGCTGGAGCTGCTGCAGGAGAAGAACTACTTCTTCAAGCTGAGCGAATTCGAGGACCGCCTCCTCGAGCTCTATCGCGACGTGCCCGACTTCGTGCGCCCGGACTCGGCGCGCAACGAGGTGGTGTCGTTCGTGAAGAACGGCCTGAAAGACCTGTCGATCTCGCGCTCGACGTTCGACTGGGGCATCCAGGTGCCGTGGGATGAGACCCACGTCATCTATGTGTGGGTCGACGCGCTGCTGAATTACGCGACCGCCGTCGGGTTCGGCACCGACCCCGACGAGTTCGCGCGGCGCTGGCCGGCGTACCACGTGGTCGGCAAGGACATCCTGCGCTTCCACGCCGTCATCTGGCCGGCGATGCTCATGGCCGCCGGCGTCGAGGTGCCGCGGGGCGTCTTCGCGCACGGGTGGCTGCTCGTGGGCGGCGAGAAGATGTCGAAGTCGAAGCTCACCGGCATCGCGCCCACCGAGATCACCGACATCTTCGGCTCCGACGCCTACCGCTTCTACTTCCTCTCGGCGATCGCGTTCGGGCAGGACGGGTCGTTCTCGTGGGAGGACCTGTCCGCTCGGTACCAGGCCGAGCTCGCCAACGGCTTCGGCAACCTGGCCTCGCGCGCGGTCGCGATGATCGGCCGGTACTTCGAGGGCATCGTGCCGCCGCCGGCGGAGTACGCCGAGTCCGACCTCGCCATCCAGCGGATCGTCGCGGACGCCGCGACGACGGCGGATGCGGCGATCGAGCGGTTCCGTCCCGACGAGGCGATCAAGCACGTCTGGACGATCGTCGAGGCGCTGAACGGCTACATCACGGAGAACGAGCCGTGGGCGCTCGCGAAGGATGACGCGCAGCGCGCGCGCCTGGGCACGGTGCTGTACACGGCCGCGGAGGGGCTGCGTGCGCTCGCCGTGCTGCTGTCGCCGGTCATGCCCGTCGCGACGGAGAAGCTGTGGGTCGCCCTCGGCGCGGCCGAGACGCTCGGCCGCCTCCAGGACCAGCCGCTGCGTCGCGCCGGCGAGTGGGGGGCGCTGCGCCCCGGCACGTCCGTGAACGGCCTGTCGCCGCTGTTCCCGCGCGTCGAGCAGGACGCGTGAGCGCCCTCGTGTTGCGCGAATCGGCTGTCTCACGGGCTCGTGCAGCCGCCGAATCCCGCAAGACGCGGGGGGACGAGCGGTGAGCGAGCCCGTCGAGCGCCCGCGCGGCACGATCGACGGCGGCGACCCGAGCCAGTACGTGCGCGAGCGGACGGCGGAGGGCCGCCGCGACATCAGCTACCCGCCCGCGCCCGAGCCGCTCGCGGTCCCGGTGTACGACAACCACTGCCACCTCGAGATCGCCGACGGCGCGGTCCCTGAGGGTGTCGAAGGGTCGGCAGGCTCAGGAACCGGGGGGCTCTCGCTCGACGAGCAGCTCGAGCGCGCCGTCGCCGTCGGAATCGCGGGCGTCGTGCAGGCCGGCGGGGACGTGGACTCGTCGCGCTGGTCGGCGTGGGCCGCGGCGCAGCATCCGCGGGTCCTCGCCGCCGTCGCGATCCACCCGAACGAGGCGCCGGCCTACGCTGCGGCCGGCGGGCTCGACGACGCCCTCGCCGTGATCGACGTGCTCGCCGCCGAGCCGCGCGTGCGGGCGATCGGCGAGACCGGGCTCGACTTCTTCCGCACCGACGACGACGGGCGTCCCGCGCAGTTCGCGTCGTTCGAGGCGCACATCGCGCTCGCGAAGAAGCACGGCATCGCGATGCAGATCCACGACCGCGACGCCCACGACGACGTGCTCGCCACGCTCGAGCGGGTCGGGGCGCCCGAGCGCACCGTGTTCCACTGCTTCTCGGGCGACGAGGAGATGGCGCGGATCGCCGCCGACCGCGGCTACTACCTCTCCTTCGCCGGCAACGTGACCTTCAAGAACGCGCAGAACCTCCGCGACGCCCTGGCGGTGACGCCGCGCGAGCGGATCCTCGTCGAGACGGATGCGCCGTTCCTCACGCCGACGCCCTTCCGCGGTCGACCGAACGCGCCCTACCTCGTGCCGGTGACGATGCGCTTCCTGGCCGCCGAGCTCGGCGCCGACCTGGACGAGCTGTGCGCCCAGGTCGCCGCCAACACGCTCGAGGTCTACGGCTCGTTCGACTGACGCGCGCCGCGCCGGTCAGCGGCGCGCAGGCTCCTTCGCCTTGCGGACGAACAGCGTCTCGGTCTGCTCGAGCTCCATGCCCTTGGTCTCCGGCACGCGCCACGCGACGTACGCGAACGACAGCGCGGCGAACAGCGCGTACATGCCGTACGTGAGCGGCAGCGACCAGGCCGACATCGCCGGGAACGACACCGTGATGAGGAAGTTCGCGACCCACTGGGCGGCGGCGGCGACGCCGAGCGCCTTGCCACGGATGCGGCTCGGGAAGATCTCGCCGAGGAGCACCCAGACGAGCGGCCCCCACGACGCGCCGAAGCCGACGACGAAGAGGTTCGCCGCGATGAGCGCGATCGGACCCCACGCCCCGGGCAGCGTCGGCTCGCCGTCCACGTTCTCCGCGAACGCGAACGCGAGCGCCATCGTGGCCAGCGACAGCGTCATGAGCACGGAGCCGGTGAGCAGGATCGGCTTGCGGCCGACGCGATCGACGAGCCAGATCGCGATGAGGGTCACGACGACGTTCGTGACGCTCGTGATCACCGAGATCAGCAGCGAGTTGCTCTCGTCGAACCCGACGGCCTTCCAGAGGGTCGTGGAGTAGTAGAAGATCACGTTGATGCCGACGAACTGCTGGAACGTCGACAGGATGATGCCGACCCACACGATGCCCTGGAGGCCGAGGACCGGGCCGCGCAGCGACGCGCCCTTGTTCTTGCGGTCCTCCTCGATCGCGGTGCGGATCTCGTTGACCGACTTGTCGAGGTCCGCCTCGGGCACGAGGCGCGCGAAGATCTCGCGCGCCTCGTCGTTGCGGCCCTTGGCGAGCAGGTAGCGCGGCGACTCGGGCATCACGAAGGCGAGCAGGCCGTACACGGCGGCGGGGATGACGCCCACGAGGAACATCCAGCGCCACGCCTCCATGCCCCACCACAGCTGCTCCGACGCGCCGCCGGCGACGCCCGCGAGGAGGGCGTCGGACAGCAGCGCGGCGAAGATGCCGAGCGTGATCGCGAGCTGCTGCAGCGACGCGAGGCTGCCGCGGATCTGCCGCGGTGCGATCTCGGCGATGTAGGCCGGAGCGACGACCGACGCGATGCCGATGCCGATGCCGCCGATCACGCGCCACACGATGAGGTCGGGAACGCTGAAGGTGAGCCCCGATCCGATCGAGGACACCAGGAACATCACCGATCCGAGCATCATCGTCTTCAGACGCCCCCACCGGTCCGACAGGCCGCCGGCAATGATCGCCCCCACGGCGCAGCCGAGCAGCGCGACGGCGACCACGAATCCGGTCAGCACGCTGTTGAGCTCGAAGTTGCCCGAGATCGAGTCGACGGCGCCGTTGATGACCGACGAGTCGAAGCCGAAGAGGAAGCCGCCCACCGCGGCGGCGACGGACAGGCCGATCGCGCGGCGGCCGAAGGGGCTGCGCAGCGAGAAGGCGTCCGCCGGAATGGTTCCGGTTGTGCTCATGCTCGAAACGGTACTCCGGGTCCTGTCCGCGGGAGCCGGGCTTGCCCGCGCGTCTGGCTACAGTGAAGGGATGCCCGTGTCCCTCCTCGGCGCCGCCGACATCCGACGCCTCGCCGCCGATCTCGACGTCGTGCCCACCAAGAAGCTCGGGCAGAACTTCGTCGTCGACGCCAACACGGTGCGCAAGATCGTCGCGGTCGCGGGTGTCACCCCGGATGACCGCGTGGTCGAGGTCGGGCCCGGCCTCGGGTCGCTCACGCTCGCCGTGCTCGAGACGGGAGCGCACGTCGTGGCGGTCGAGATCGACCATCGGCTCGCGGCGCGCCTGCCCACCACCGCCCGCGACCGGGGCGTGCCCGACGGCGCGCTCACCGTGGTCGCCGCCGACGCGCTGCGGGTGGCCGAGCTCCCCGGCGATCCCGACGTGCTCGTGGCGAACCTGCCCTACAACGTCTCGGTGCCGGTGCTGCTGCACTTCCTCGAGACCTTCCCGCACCTGCGCCGCGGCGTGGTGATGGTGCAGGCCGAGGTGGGGGAGCGGCTGGCCGCGCCGCCCGGCTCGAAGGTGTACGGCGCGCCGAGCGCGAAGGCCGCGTGGTACGGCCCGTGGCGACTCGCGGGCACCGTGTCGCGCCAGGTGTTCTGGCCTGTCCCCAACGTCGACTCGGTGCTCGTCGGGTTCACGCGCGATCCGCAGCCCCGCGGCGACGAGGACGAGCGCCGACGCACCTTCGCGATCGTCGATGCCGCGTTCCAGCAGCGGCGCAAGATGCTCCGGCAGGCGCTGTCGGCGATCCTCGGGGGCAGCGCGGCCGCCGCATCCGAGGTGCTCGACCGCGCCGGCGTCGCGCCGACCGCGCGCGGCGAGGAGCTCTCGATCGACGATTTCCAGCGCATCGCGCGGGTCGTGGCGGAGTCGGGCGCGGATCCGTACCCGGCGGATTCATAGCGCGTCTGCGCCCCGTTCACGAAACATCCCCGTAACATTTGCCTCCAGCCGGAAAACTGGAAGGCTCACCGCCCCATCCCGCGGGGCGGCCCGAAGGGGGATCATGCGGTACGCCGAGTACCCGAGCGCCGAACGCGTTCTGCTCCATCTCAGCGACACCCACCTGCTCGCCGCCGGCGGTCGGCTCTACGACTCCGTCGACGCCGACGCCCACCTCGCGCGTGCGCTGCGGGCGATCGAGGACTCGGGTGTGCGACCCGACGCCCTCGTGTTCACGGGCGACCTGGCCGACCACGGCGAGCCCGACGCCTACGGGCGCGTGCGCGCCCTCGTCGAGCCGCTCGCCGAGCGCCTCGACGCGCGCGTGATCTGGGTCATGGGCAACCACGACGACCGCGCCGCCTTCCGTGCCGGGCTGCTCGCGGGCGACGAGGCGACGGGCCGCGCGCCGGTCCACCGCGTCGACGAGCTCGACGGCCTGCGGATCGTCACGCTCGACACGACGGTGCCCGGATTCCACCACGGCGAGGTCTCCGACGCGCAGCTGCGCTGGCTCGCCGATCTGCTGCGCACGCCCGCGCCGCTCGGCACGATCCTCGCGCTGCACCACCCGCCGGTTCCGAGCGTGCTGGCCCTCGCCGCGACCGTCGAGCTGCGCGATCAGCATCGCCTCGCGACGGTCCTGCGGGGCACCGACGTGCGCGCGATCATCGGCGGGCACCTGCACTACTCGACGTTCGCGACGTTCGCCGGCATCCCGGTGTCGGTCGCCTCGGCCACGTGCTACACGCAGGACCTGACGGTCCCCGTGGGCGGCACGCGGCCGCGCGACGGCGCGCAGGGCTTCAACCTCATGCACGTCTACGACGAGACGATCGTCCATTCCGTCGTGCCGCTGGACGCGGCGCCGGCGCTGCAGTACGTCGACGCGGCCGAGTCCACGCAGCGCCTGCGCGACGCGGGCATCCAGGTGCCCGCGACGAGCCGGGTCAGCGGGCGGACATCGCCGCCGACGGCTCCGCTTCCGATCCTGCACTGAGCTCGGCGCGCTCCCACGGCGCCCGGATCGGGAACGCGCGTTCCAGGCACGAGCGCAGCGCCCGCACGCGCATCTCCTCCGGCATCTCCGGCACGCTGCCGTCGTTGAGGCAGAACATGTCGGTGTCGCGGCGGGTGACGAGGCGCTCCATGATGCGCAGCGACTCCAGCTGCGTGGTCTGCACGTACTGCACGCGCGGCTCGCGCGTGACCACCGCGCGGCCGGTGAGCAGCGCGTAGTAGTGGTACAGGCTGTTGGTCACCGAGATGTCCGTCGCCGAGCGGAAGCGGCTCGCGGCCGTGCGCGCGTAGTCGTCGGCGAACTCGCGCTCGAGCTCGGCCGCGATCGAGCGCCGCATGGGAGCGGCGCAGTGCTCGAGGTCGTGCGTGATGACGCGCCCGAAGCGCTCCTGCAGCAGCGCGCGGTTCACGCGCAGTCCGTTGTCATGCCCCGAGCGCCCGGCGTGGGCCGGTCCCGACCCGATGCGGATGCCGCTCTCGACGAAGCGGCTCACACCGCCGCCGGAGAAGAACAGCTCGGGGGAGACGGGGCGCCCGAAGAACATGTCGTCGTTGCTGTAGAGGAAGTGCTCGGCCAGGCCGGGGATGCGGTGCAGCTGCGCCTCGACCGCGTGGGAGTTGTGCGTCGGGAGCACCGCGGGGTCGGCGAAGAACTCCTCGCTTCGGACGATGGTCACCTTCGGGTGGTCGGCGAGCCACGCGGGGCGCGGCGAGTCGGTCGCGATGAAGATGCGGCGCACCCACGGCGCGTACATGTGGACGCTGCGCAGCGCGTAGCGCAGCTCGTCGATCTGCCGGTAGCGGGCGGGGGAGTCGTCGCCGTCGCCGACGACGTAGCCCTGCATCCGCGCGGCCCGCTGCCGCTGGAACTCGCTCGAGGAGCCGTCCACCCACGAGAAGACCATGTCGATCTCGTCGACGACCTCGTTGGGGTGCGGGTCGAACATCCCCGCGATGGTCCGCCAGCGGCGCCCGTGCCTCTCGACCTCGACGTACGTCACGTCCTCGACGGCCATGACGCGTCGCGTGAGCGCGGTGGGGCGCGGCGCTTCGACGAGCGTCGCGCCGAAGCGCCAGAACTCCAGACGCGGCGCGAGAGACGCGCCGTAGCGGTACGCGCCGTTGCCGCTCGTGCGGGGACGGTACACCGCGTACGACGCGAGCGCGCCGGCCGCCGCATCCGCACTGTGCGCGGGCACGGGGTCCTCACCGCGCGCCTTGACGTAGAACGGGTCGCCCGGACGCGCGGCCGTCAGGGCGGCGAGGGCCGCCGGGGCGCGATCGGCGTCGACGACGAGCTTGGGGCGGCGGTTTCCGTCGCGCACGAGCAGCACCTCGACGTCGGCCGCCTCGAGCGCCGCGGCGATGTCGATGAGATCGGCTGCGAGCGCCTCGGCGGGCGACACCTCGTCGCTGACGAGATGGAGGACACCGTCGAGCAGCCGGACGTCCTCGCGCGCGAGCAGTGCCCGCCACGGGTCGGACTCGGCGGGGAGGGGAACGATACGACGCACTGCGTTCTCCTTCCTGTTGTCGGCCGCAGCCGGGTTCGGGGGCGGCGCAGGTCGCGCTCGCCTCACCGTACGGACTCCCCGTTACGAGGGCATTTCGCCGAGGGGAGTTCGCACGGGACGGCTGAGCGCTAGGGTCGGAGAGTGACCGACCGACCGCGTTTCCGCCCGGACGTGAAAGACATCCATCGCCCGTACGCCGCTGCCGGGGATCGCTATGACGCGATGGACTACCGGCAAGTGGGTACGAGTGGATTGTATCTGCCCGCCGTGTCGCTCGGGCTCTGGTGGAACTTCGGGGACAACATCCCCTTCGATCGCCAGCGCGAGCTCCTGCGGCACGCGTTCGACCGGGGCGTGACGCACTTCGACCTCGCCAACAACTACGGACCGCCCTACGGCTCGGCCGAGACGAACTTCGGCCGCATGCTGCGCGAGGACTTCGCGCCCTACCGCGACGAGCTCATCGTCTCGTCCAAGGCCGGCTGGGACATGTGGCCGGGCCCCTACGGCGATCTCGGCTCGCGCAAGTACATCCTCGCGAGCGCCGAGCAGTCGCTGCGCCGGCTGGGCCTGGACTACGTCGACATCTTCTACTCGCACCGCCCCGACCCCGAGACCCCGGTCGAGGAGACCATCGGCGCGCTGGACACGCTCGTCCGGCAGGGCAAGGCGCTGTACGTCGGCATCTCGCAGTACGACGAGAAGCAGACGGCGGTCGCCGCGGCCGTCGCGCGCTCGCTCGGCACGCCGCTGGTCATCCATCAGCCGTCCTACTCGATCGTCGACCGCTGGATCGAGGACGGCCTGACCGGCGTGCTCGCGCAGGAGGGCATGGGCGCGATCGCGTTCGTCCCGCTCGCGCAGGGTGTGCTCACCGACAAGTACCTCGGCGACGGCCGGGCGCAGCGCGCGCAGAAGCGCTCGTCGCTGCCGGAGAACCCGCTGCCGCACACCGCGATCTCGGCGCTGCGCAGCCTCAACATCATCGCGAAGGAGCGCGGGCAGACCCTCGCCCAGATGGCGATCCAGTGGGTGCTGCGCGAGCCGACCGTCGCGTCAGCCCTCATCGGCGCATCGCGCATCGAGCAGCTCGACGACAACCTCGCCGCCGTGACCGGTCCGGCGTTCGACGTTGAGGAGCTCGAACGGATCGACGCCCTCGCCGAGAACATCGACCTGAAGCGCTGGGCGGACGGGGGCTCGTGAGCCTCGCCGCCTCCTCCGACGGCGTCCGCGTCCGCGCTCCCGGGAAGATCAACGTCTTCCTCGAAGTCGGCGATGTGCAGGAGGACGGCTACCACGAGGTGGCGACCGCGTATCAGGCGGTGTCGCTCTACGAGGACGTGTGGGCGACCCCGGCCGACGACGTGACCCTGCGCGTCGAGGGCGACGTGCCTCTCGGCGACGTGCCCACCGACGAGCGGAACCTCGCCGTCCGCGCCGTCCGGCTGCTGCAGCGCACGACCGGCGTCACCGACGGCGTGCGGCTCGACATCCGCAAGTCGGTGCCCGTGGCCGGCGGCATGGGCGGCGGATCGGCGGATGCGGCGGCAGCACTGGTCGCGTGCGACGCGCTGTGGGGCACCGGCCTGTCGACGACGGAGCTCCTGCGCCTGGCCGCGCTCCTCGGCGCGGACGTGCCCTTCTCCCTCCAGGGCGGCACGGCGGTGGGCACCGGCCGCGGCGACGAGCTGAGCCCCGCCCTCGCGCGCGGGCGCTTCGACTGGGTGCTCGTGCCGCACGGCGAGGGCATGTCGACGCCCGTCGTCTACCGGGCGCTCGACGAGCACCGCGAACGGCACTCGGGCGACATCGCGCCGATCTCGCGCCGGCCCGCCGTGGACGCCGACGTGCTGCACGCGCTGCGGCAGGGCGACGCCGGCATGCTCGCAGCCGCCGTGCGCAACGACCTTCAGGCGCCCGCGCTCCGCTTGCGCCCCGACCTCGCCGGCGTCCTCGAGACGGGGGAGCGCGCGGGCGCTCTCGCGGGCATCGTGTCGGGCTCGGGGCCTACGCTCGCCTTCCTGGCCGCCGACGAGGCGGCCGCGATCGACGTGCAGGTGAGCCTCAGCGCGGCGGGGCTTCGGGCGATCCACGTGCACGGACCCGTGCCCGGGGCCCGCGTGGTGTGAGCGCGCGGGAATGTACACGCGGCGTCGGACGATGACAAGTTGTGACGTGGCACCCGCTCGTGTCCGACCGCTCGGGTAGCGTGTCAACCCCCTGTGGCCTGTGATCCGCTGCGCGCGGGCCGCCCCGGAACCGGAGGAATCATGAAGGCAATCGTGGCCGGCGAGGTCATCGCCGAGGCCGACAAGGCCGATCTCATCTCGATCGAGGGGAACTGGTACTTCCCGCCGCAGAGCGTGCGCGAGGGCGTGCTGACCGACAGCCCCACGCCGTACACGTGCCCGTGGAAGGGCGTGTGCCAGTACTACACCGTCACCGTCGGCGGCCAGGAGCTGCCCGACCGCGCGTGGGCCTACCCGGAGCCCTATCCGACCGCCATCGAGCGCGTCGGGAAGGACTTCTCCGGCTACGTCGCCTTCTGGAAGGAAGTCGAGGTCGTCGACTGAGTCGACGGACCCGCCCATGATCGAGTTCCGCAACGTCTCGAAGGTCTTCCCCGACTCCACGCGCGCGGTCGACGACTTCAGTCTCGTCATCCCCTCGCGCAAGACGACGGTGCTCGTCGGCTCGTCCGGATGCGGCAAGACCACCCTGCTGCGCATGATCAACCGCATGGTCGATCCGACCTCCGGCACGATCGCGATCGACGACGAGGACATCGCGCAGCGCCGACCGGTCGAGCTTCGCCGGAGCATCGGCTACGTCATGCAGAACTCCGGGCTCCTGCCGCACTTCACCGTCGCCGACAACATCGCAACCGTGCCCGTCCTCGAGGGCGCCAAGCGCAAGGACGCCCGCGCACGGGCGCTCGAGCTCATGGACACCGTGGGCCTGGACCGCGCGATGGCCGACCGGTATCCGAGCCAGCTCTCGGGCGGTCAGCAGCAGCGCGTGGGCGTGGCCCGCGGTCTCGCGGCCGACCCCAACATCCTGCTGATGGACGAGCCGTTCGGCGCGGTCGACCCGATCGTGCGCGCCGAGCTCCAGGAGGAGCTGCTGCGCCTGCAGCGCGAGATCGGCAAGACGATCGTGTTCGTCACGCACGACATCGACGAGGCCTTCCTCCTGGGCGACCAGGTCGTGATCCTGCAGAGGGGCGCGCACAAAGCGCAGGTGGGGACGCCCGAGGAGATCCTCGCCGACCCCGCCGACGACTTCGTGGCCAGCTTCGTCGGGGCCGACCGCGGCAAGCGCGCGCTCCACCTGAAGCGCACCGGGGCGCGCACCGTCGTCGTGGACGGCGACGGCCGGCCGCAGGGAGCGCTCGTGGAGGACACGGCGACGTGAACTGGATCGCCGACAACCTCGACGTGATCGGGGAGCTCACGCTCGTGCACCTGCAGCAGAGCGTGCTGGCCGTCGTGATCGGGTTCGTGCTGTCGATCCCGCTCGGCTGGGTGGCGTGGCGCTACCAGCTCGTGCGCAGCGGCGTCATCACGATCACGGGGCTGCTGTACACGATCCCCTCGCTCGCGATGCTGATCCTGCTGCCGTCGGCCACCGGCTGGTACTCGATCATCAGCCCGGCGAACCTCATCGTCGCGCTGACCATCTACGCCATCGCGATCCTCGTGCGCTCGGTCGCCGACGGGCTCGACTCGGTCGACGACGGCGTGCGGCAGGCCTCGACCGCGCTGGGCTACGGCTCCTTCCGGCGGTTCTGGGCGGTCGAGCTGCCCCTGGCCGGTCCGGTCATCCTGGCGGGCCTGCGCGTCACGGTCGCGAGCACGATCGCGCTCGCGACCGTCGGCATCCTCGTCGGCATCACGAACCTCGGCTACCTGTTCACGAACGGGCTCCAGCGCCGCATCATCCCCGAGGTGCTCGCGGGCGTCGTCGCGGTCGTGGTCCTCGCGATCGTCGTGGATCTCCTGCTCGTGCTCCTCGGCCGTGCCGTCATGCCGTGGACGCGGCGCGCGCTGCCGGATCGCGCCGCGCGTCCGCGTCCCGCGCCGATCGGAGCGGACGCATGAACCTGTTCGCCGACGCGATCGCGTGGATCCTCGGGGGCGGCTCGGCCTCGGCGCCCATCGGGGTCGCGCTCCTCCAGCAGCTCGCCTACACCGGCGTCTCCGTGCTCGTCGCCGCCGTCATCGCGGTCCCGATCGGCTGGTACATCGGCCACACCGGGCGCGGACGCGAGATCGCGGTGTCGATCTCCGGTGCCGCGCGCGCGATCCCGTCGTTCGGTCTGCTGATCCTGCTCGTCCTGCTCCTGGGCGTGCTGCTGAAGCCGCAGGCCGCGGTCATCACGTTCGTCATCCTCGCGATCCCCTCGCTCCTGGCCGGCGCGTACACCGGCTTCGAGGCGATCGACCGGCGCGTCATCGACGCCGGGCGCGCGATGGGCATGACGGAGTGGCAGGTCCTGTGGCGGATCGAGGTGCCCCTCGGGCTGCCGCTGCTGGTCGGCGGCATCCGCGCGGCGACGCTCCAGGTCGTCGCCACCGTCACGATCGCCGCCTACATCGGGCTCGGGGGCCTCGGGCAGTACATCATCACGGGCCTCGCCCTGCGCCAGCTCGAGGTGATCATCGGCGGAGCGCTGCTGGTCGCCCTGCTCGCCCTGGTCCTCGACGGCATCTTCGCGATCGTGCAGCACGCCGTCGTCCCGCGCGGCGTCAAGGTCGGCATGGCACCGCGCGGCGCCCCCCGCGCCGCGGGCCGCCGCGTGCGCGCGACCGTCGCCACCGCCACGGAACCCGACCCCGCCTGACCCCACGTCCCCACCCAGAAAGAGGAAGCACATGTTCACAGCACGAGCACGCCACGGCCTCGTCGCCGCGGCCGGCCTCGCCGCCGCTGCCGTCGCCCTCGCCGGCTGCGCGTCGAGCAACCCGCTCGACGACAACGCCGGCGGCGGCGACGGAAGCACGCCCGACGCGAAGCAGATCGTCATCGGCTCGCAGGCGTATCCGTCGAACGAGATCATCGCCGAGATCTACGCGCAGGCGCTCGAAGGCGCCGGCATGGAGGTCGAGCGCCAGTTCAACATCGGTCAGCGCGACGCCTACATCCCGCTGCTCGAGGACGGATCGGTGACGCTGTTCCCCGAGTACACCGGCAACCTGCTGCAGTACTTCGAGCCCGACACCGAGGCGCGCACGTCCGACGACGTGTACGCGGCACTGCAGGAGGCGCTCCCGGACGGACTCGAGGTGCTCGACCAGTCCTCGGCCACCGACCAGGACTCGTACACCGTGACGAAGGCGTTCGCCGACCAGTACGGCCTCACCACGATCGCCGACCTCGCCAAGGTCGACGTGCCGCTGACCCTCGGCGGCAACGCCGAGCTGGCCGAGCGCCCCTACGGCCCCACCGGCCTGAAGAGCACCTACGGCGTCGACGTGAACTTCTCGGCGACGGGCGACACGACGGTCGAAGACCTCGTCGCCGGCACCGTGAACGTCGCGAACGTGTACACGTCCGACCCGCGGATCGAGACCGACGACCTCGTCGTACTGGAAGACCCCAAGGGCCTGTTCCTGGCGTCGAACGTCGTGCCGGTCGTCAACGAGGCGATTGCGGCTGATGTCGCCGACATCATCAACTCGGTGAGCGCGAAGCTCACGCCGGAGGGCCTCGTGTCCCTCAACGTGCAGAACACGGTCGACCAGAAGTCGGCCGAGGAGATCGCGAAGGCGTGGCTGAAGGAGAACGGCCTGGTCTGATCCGGCCGCTTCCGGCGACGGGCGGGCTCCGAGCGATCGAGGTCCGCCCGTGCCGCATCCGGCGGCTGCCGCCTCGACATGGCCGCGGCGACCGGCCGGCCTGCCTAGGCTGGAGAGGACATGGCGCATCTTCTCGGGGCCGAGGCCCTGCATCTGGAATACCCGACCACCGTCGTCTTCGACTCCGTCACGCTCGGCGTCGACGAGGGCGACCGCATCGGCATCGTCGGCCGCAACGGCGACGGCAAGTCGAGCCTGCTGGCGATGCTGGCGGGGCGCCAGGAGCCGGATTCGGGCCGCGTGACCGTGCGCGGCGGCGTGACGATCGGCGTGCTCGACCAGGCCGACACGCTCGCCGATGACGAGACCGTCGGCCATGCCGTCGTCGGCGACCGGCCCGAGCACGAATGGGCGGGCGATGCCCGCGTCCGCGACGTCATCGCGGGGCTCCTCGCCGACCTGCCGTGGGAGGCCGCGCTGGGCACGCTCTCCGGCGGTCAGCGCCGCCGCGTCGCGCTCGCCCGGCTCCTCACCGGCGACTGGGACGTGCTGTTCCTCGACGAGCCGACCAACCACCTCGACGTCGAGGCGATCACGTGGCTCGCGGAGCACGTCAAGCGGCGCTGGGCCGCCAACGCCGGAGCGCTCCTGGTCGTCACGCACGACCGATGGTTCCTGGACGAGGTGTGCACCGTCACGTGGGAGGTGCACGACCGCATCGTGGAGCCGTTCGAGGGCGGCTATGCGGCCTACATCCTGCAGCGCGTCGAGCGCGACCGGCAGGCGGTGGCCGTCGAGGCGCGGCGCCAGAACCTCGCGCGCAAGGAGCTCGCGTGGCTGCGGCGCGGCGCGCCCGCCCGCACGTCGAAGCCGAAGTTCCGCATCGACGCCGCCAACGCCCTCATCGCAGACGTGCCCGAGATCCGCGACCGCGTCGCCCTGCAGTCCCTCGCCGTCTCGCGGCTCGGCAAGGACGTCGTCGACCTCCTCGACGTCTCCGTCGCCTTCGACGAGCGCGTCGTGCTGCAGGACGTGGAGTGGCGGATCGCGCCGGGCGAGCGCACCGGCATCCTCGGGGTGAACGGCGCGGGAAAGTCGACGCTCCTCGGTCTCGTCGACGGCTCCGTCGCGCCGACGAGCGGGCGGGTCACGCACGGCAAGACCGTGCGCGTGGCGACCCTCACGCAGCGTCTCGACGAACTCGAGGAGCACCTCGACGAGCCGGTCCGTGTCGTGGTGTCCCGTCTGCGCACGAGCTACACGTTCGGCGCCGGCTCGAAGACGCAGGAGCTGACACCCGGGCAGCTGCTCGAGCGCCTCGGGTTCGCCAGCGCGCAGCTGTCGACTCCGGTCAAGGACCTGTCCGGCGGCCAGAAGCGGCGCCTGCAGCTCCTGCTGATCCTCCTCGACCAGCCGAACGTCCTCATCCTCGACGAGCCGACGAACGACCTCGACACCGACATGCTCGCCGCGATGGAGGATCTGCTCGATTCGTGGCCGGGCACCCTCCTGGTCGTCAGTCACGACCGGTACTTCCTCGAGCGCGTCACCGACCAGCAGTTCGCGATCCTCGACCGGCGGCTGCGCCACCTCCCCGGCGGCGTCGACGAGTACGTGCGGCTCCGCCGGCTGCAGGAGGATGCGGCGCCGACCGCGCGCACGACCGCTGCTGCCGCATCCGCCCCGGCCCCCGAAGCGGGCCTCAGCGGCGCGGAGCTGCGGGCCGCGCAGAAGGAGGTGGGCGCCCTCGAGCGCCGGATCCAGCGCCTGGAGGCCGACATCGCCGCCGCGCGCACGGCGCTGGCCGACCACGACCAGTCCGACTACGTCGGGCTCGGCGAGGAGATGCGGCGGATCGGCGAGCTCGAGGCCGAGCGCGACGAGCTCGAGCTGCGCTGGTACGAGCTGGGCGAGCTCATCGGCTGACCCGCTTCAGTGGATGGCGTACTCCAGCATGATGATGAGGACACCGAGCGCGGCGGTTCCCGCCGAGCCGAGGAGCCGCACGAGCACGTGGGCGCCGCGCCGCCAGTAGGCGACGTAGCCGAGCACCGCGAGCACCGCGACGGTCACCCACATCGCCGCGCCGTAGGCGTCGTCGACCGACCACTCCTGCAGCGCTGCGAGGACGAGCACGACGGATGCGGGCAGGGCCGCGTACAGCATGCCCGCCGCGTGCTGCACGGCGTCTCCGGTCGCGCGCGCGAGACCCCGCTCGCCGTGGTCGGTGAGGGTATGGGCGAACACGTGCGCGAGGAAGAAGATGAGCAGCGACAGCAGCGCGGTGCGCAGCAGCTCCCACACGTCGTGCGCGTCGTCGCTGTCGACGCTCAGGAACGCCGCGAAGACGATGAGGCCGTAGATCGCGGCCGGGCTGCGAAACCGCGTGTCGAGCCAGCGCGTGACGCCGCGCAGGCGCGGCGCGGCGGCGGGGTCGCGGCGGTCGCTCATCGGTCGAATCCGATGCTGAGCTTGCGTAGGAGCCCGGCCAGCCGGTCGCGATCGCCGCGCGAGAGGGTGTCGAGGAGGATCGCCTCGGCGTCGACGAGTCGCGTGATCGCGGCGTCCACTCGCGTGCGGCCGTCGGCCGTGAGGGTCACCAGGACGCTGCGGCCGTCGCCGGGGTCGGCCTCGCGGCGCACGAGCCGGCGCCCCACGAGACGGTCGATGCGGTTGGTCATGGTGCCGCTGGAGACGAGCGTCTGCTGCAGCAGCTGCTTGGGGCTCAGCTGGAAGGGCTCGCCGGCGCGGCGCAGCGCCGAGAGGACGTCCCACTCCCACGGCTCCAGCTCGCTGCGGCGGAACGCCTCCTTGCGCGCGCGGTCGAGGTGGCGCGAGAGCCGGTCCACGCGCGAGAGCACTTCCAGCGGCGAGAAGTCGAGGTCGGGACGCTGCCGCGTCCAGGCGTCGACGATCCGGTCCACCTCGTCGCTGGCCGCAGTCACGCGTCCATTATCCCGACCGGCCGGCCCGGTGCGTGTCTGGCAGACTGAAGCGGCGCCTCGGGCGCGGTCCGCCGTGGTGTAACGGCAGCACGACAGCCTTTGGAGCTGTGAGGTTCAGGTTCGAATCCTGGCGGCGGAGCATGAGCACTGCTGAACTCGCCGTCATCGTCCTCGCCGCCGGTCAGGGCACGCGGATGCGCTCGCGCCTGCCCAAGGTGCTGCATCCGCTCGGGGGACGCCCGCTCGTCGGCCACGTCCTCGACACCGCCGCCGCGCTCTCGCCCGCGCGCATCGCGGTGGTCGTGCGGCACGAGCGCGATCTCGTCGTGCAGACCGTGCAGGACCTCGCACCCGACGTCCGCGTCGTCGACCAGGACGACGTGCCCGGCACCGGCCGCGCGGTGCAGGTCGCGCTCGAGGACCTCGGCGACTTCGACGGCGACGTGCTCGTGCTCAGCGGCGACGTGCCGCTCCTGGAGGCCGAGACCCTGCGTGCGCTCCTGGACGCCCACCGCGCCGCGGGTGCGGCGGCGACCCTCCTCAGCGCCGAGGTCGACGACCCCACCGGGTACGGACGCATCCTGCGCGACGCGGACGGCGGCGTGCGCCGCATCGTCGAGCAGAAGGATGCGGCGCCCGAGGAGGCGGCGGTGCGCGAGATCAACGTCGGCGTGTACGTCTTCCAGGCGGCGCCGCTGCGCGAGCACCTCGCGCTCGTCGGCACCGCGAACGCGCAGGGCGAGCTGTACCTCACCGACGTCGTGGCACTGCTGCGCGACGCCCGGCACACGGTCGCGGTCTCGACCGCCCCGGATGCGACCGCGGCGCTCGGGGTGAACGACCGCGTGCAGCTCTCGGAGGCCGCGCGCACGCTCAACGCCCGCACCGTCCGCCGCTGGCAGCTCGAGGGCGCGACGATCCTCGATCCCGCCACGACGTGGATCGACGTCGACGCGACCCTCGCACCCGACGTCACGGTGCTCCCCAACACGCACATCCTGCGCGCCACGACCATCGCGTCGGGCGCGACCGTCGGGCCCGATACGAGCCTCGTCGGCTGCGAGGTGGGGGAGGACGCGACCGTCACCCGCGCCGACGCGACGTTCGCCGTCATTGGCGCCGGGGCGACGGTCGGCCCATTCGCCTACCTCCGCGCGGGCGCGCAGCTGGGGGCGCGCGGCAAGGTCGGCACCTTCGTCGAGATCAAGAACTCCCGAATCGGCGAGGGCAGCAAGGTGCCGCACCTCTCCTACATCGGCGACACCACGATCGGACGCGGCGTGAACCTCGGCGCGGGCGCCATCACCGCCAACTACGACGACATCACCAAGCACCGCACCGAGATCGGCGACGAGGTGCACTCCGGCTCGCACAACGTGTTCGTCGCGCCGGTTAGGATCGGAGACGGCGCGAAGACCGGCGCCGGTGCGGTCATCCGCAAGGATGTGCCCGCCGGAGCCCTCGCGCTGAGCGTCGCCCCCCAGCGCAACGTCGAGGGGTGGGTGGAGAAGAACCGACCGGGCACTTCCGCGGCCGCCGCCGCCGCACGCGCCCGGTCCGCACAGGAAGCGGGCGATGGGCTCGAAGAAGAAGACGGTTGACCTCGACCGCGACAACGACATCGCCCCGGGCCTGGTCGCCAAGACCAAGAAGCGGCTCGTCGTCGCGGCCGGCCGCTCCCACCCCGAGCTCGCGCAGCAGGTCGCCGCACAGCTCGGCATCGAGCTGGCGCCCACCGAGCACCGCACCTTCGCATCCGGCGAGATCTACACGCGCTTCGAGGTGTCGATCCGCGGCTGCGACGTATTCGTCGTGCAATCGTTCGGCCCGCCCGTCAACGAGTGGCTCATGGAGCTGCTCATCATGCTCGACGCGCTCAAGCGCGCGTCCGCCAAGCGCATCACGGTCGTCGCGCCGTACTTCCCCTACTCCCGGCAGGACAAGAAGGGACGCGGTCGCGAGCCGATCAGCGCGCGCCTGGTCACCGACCTGCTCATGACCGCGGGCGCCGACCGGGTCATGAGCGTCGACCTCCACGCGGCGCAGATCCAGGGCTTCTTCGACGGTCCGGTCGACCACCTGTTCGCCAAGCCGGTGCTCCTGGAGTACTTCCGCGCCCATCTGAGCCAGGAGGATCGCGACACCCTCACCGTGGTCTCGCCCGACATGGGGCGCGTGCGCGTCGCCGACACGTGGTCCGACAGCCTCGACGCGCCGCTCGCGATCATCCACAAGCGTCGCGATCCGAAGGTCGCCAACCAGGTCACCGTGCACGAGATCGTCGGCGAGGTCGCCGGGCGCACGTGCCTGCTGGTCGACGACATGATCGACACCGGCGGCACGATCCAGAAGGCGGCGCAGGCGCTCAAGGCCAACGGCGCGCGCAAGGTCATCGTCGCCGCCACCCACGCGATCTTCAGCGACCCGGCCACCCAGCGTCTCCAGGACGCCGCGATCGACCAGGTCGTCGTCACCGACACCGTCCCGATCCCGGCGGAGCGGCGCTTCGCGGGTCTCACGGTCCTGCCGATCGCGCCGCTGCTGGCCCGCGCCATCCGCGAGGTCTTCGAGGACGGCTCGGTCACGAGCATGTTCGGCGGCGAGGCCTGATCCGTCTCACAGGCGACGCACAGGCTTCCGAGAATCTGAACCGGCACGCTGGCCTTCTCGTGTCACTCGTGTGACGAGCCCGAGGCCGGGCGCTGCAGAAGGAGGACCCCCCATGATCCGCACCACCGCCGTACCTCGTCCCGTCCGCGTCGGAGCAGCCCTCGTGGGCGTCGCCGGCATGATGGCCCTCGCCGGATGCGCCGGCACGACCGACGCGCAGGCCGAGCCCGCGGCGACCACCGGCTCCGGCTCGTCGGACTCCGGCTCGTCCACGGCGGCGGCCTACAAGGACGGCACCTACACCGCCGACGGCACCTATCGCACGCCCGAGACCACCGAGCAGATCGAGGTCACGATCACGCTCGCCGACGACAAGATCACCGCCGTCGAGGTGACCGGCGACCCGCAGGCGCCGCAGTCCGAGCAGTACCAGGGCCGCTTCATCGGCGGCATCAGCGACGAGGTCGTCGGCAAGGACATCGACGAGATCGACGTCAGCCGCGTCGCCGGCAGCTCGCTCACGAGCGGTGGGTTCAACGACGCGGTCGAGAAGATCAAGTCCGAGGCGAAGGCCTGACCGGATGCCGGCGCTCGCGCGGGAGGCGTGGACCTTCGACGCGATCGGCACGACGTGGAGCGTCGAAGCGCGCGACGGGTTCACCGAGGCCGCTCGCGCCGACGTCGCGGCCGCGATCGACGGCTTCGACCGCGCGTGGTCGCGCTTCCGCGGGGACTCGACGGTCGCCGCGCTGGCGTCGGGCGGCGACGCCCCCGCGCCGCCCGACGCCGAGGCGATGCTGTCGCTGTACGCGCGCCTGGACGACGCCACCGACGGCGCCGTGAACCCGCTCGTGGGCGAGGCGCTCGCGCGACTCGGCTACGACGCCGCGTACACGCTCGCGCCGAGCTCGCCCCGGTCCGCGCCGCGGCGCTGGCGCGAACTTCTGACGTGGCACGCGGGCCGGCTCCGGCTGCACGAACCCGCGACGATCGACGTCGGCGCGCTCGGCAAGGGTCGCCTCGTCGACCGCGTGCTGGAGGTGCTGGCGCGCCACGGCGTGACCGACGTCGTCGTCGACGCGAGCGGCGACATGGCGGTGCGGGGGCGCACCGAGCGCGTCGGTCTGGAGCATCCGTACCGTCCTGGGGCGGCGATCGGGATCGTCGAGGTGACGGATGCGGCGCTGTGCGCGTCGGCGGTCACGCGCCGCGCGTGGGGCGACGGCCTGCACCACGTGCTGGATGCGCGCAGCGGCACGCCCGTGCGCGCGTATGCGGCGACGTGGGCGATCGCGCCCACCGCGATGGTCGCCGACGCGCTCGCGACGGCGCTGTTCTTCGACGGCGGCCCGGCCCTGGCCGCCGATGTCGGTGTCGAGTGGGTGCGCATGCGCACCGACGGCGCCGTCGAGTGGTCTCCGGGCAGTAAGGCGGAACTCTTCACGTGATCGGCGCTCTCACCGCGGGGTGGACCCGCGGCCTCGCTGTCCTCGGCCGGCTGTCGATGTACCGGCTCGTGCTCGCATCGCTGGGTGCGCTCACGATCGTCGCGCTCGTCCTGTCGCTGTTCGGCCTCGTCGGCCCCCGGCCGCTCGAACTGCTCGCGACGGCGGCCGTGCTCGCAGCCGTGTGTCTCGTCGTCGACGCGATCGCGCAGCGCATCCTGCGCCTGCCGGTGCGCATCGAGTCGTCGCTCATCACCGCGGCGATCCTGCTGTTCGTGCTGTTCCCGACCACCGAGCCGACCTACCTCGCCGGCATCGCGCTCGCCGGTGCCGCCGCATCCGCGTCGAAATACGTGCTCGCGTGGCGCGGCCGGCACATCTTCAACCCCGCCGCCACCGGCGCGGCCGTGCTCACGCTCGTCAGCCTCGCGGTGCCCGCGCTCGGCGCGTCGGCGTGGTGGGTGGGGACCCCCGCCCTCGCCCTGCCGGTGCTCGTGCTGGGCGTCGCGGTGCTGTGGCGCACCGAGAAGCTCCGGATGATCGCGGGCTTCGTCGTGATCGCGGTGGGCGTGGCGTTCCTGCGGACCGCGGCGCAGGACAGCGCCGCCGGCCTCGCGGTGGACGCCCCCTCGATCCTGGGCCAGGTCGTGCTGTCGTCGCCGTTCCTGTTCCTCGGCGCGTTCATGCTGTCGGAGCCGCTCACGATGCCGCCGCGTCGCTGGCAGCAGTACACGGTCGCCGCGGTCGTGGGCGTGCTCGCGGGCTGGCCGATCAACGTAGGTCTGTTCACCCTCGGCCAGGAGTTCGCGCTGCTCCTGGGCAACCTGCTGGCGTTCGTGTTCACGTGGCGCGCAGCCGTGCGCCTCGTGCTCGAGCGGCGTCGCGAGATCACGCCGACCGTGCGAGAGCTCACCTTCCGAGCCAAGCGCCCGTTCGCCTTCCGGCCGGGGCAGTACCTCGAGCTCGAGGTGCCGCACCGTCGTCCCGACGCGCGGGGCACGCGGCGCGAGTTCTCGATCGTCTCGGCGCCGACGGATCTGCCGACCGTACGCATCGCCTTCAAAGAGGGCTCGAAGTCGTCGTACAAGAGGGCGCTCGCCGAGGTGCCGGCCGGAGGCGTGCTGGCCGTCACGGGCGTGTGGGGCGACTTCCTGCTGCCCACGCGTGCCGGGGCGCCCATCCTGCTCGTCGCGGCGGGCATCGGGGTGACTCCGTTCGTGTCGCAGCTGCGCAGCCTCGCGGCCACCGGTGAGGAGCGCGACATCGTGCTCGTCTACGTCGTCTCGGAGGCGTCCGAGCTCGCCTTCCGCGACGACCTCGAGGCCGCCGGCATCCCCGTCGTCGTCTTCAGCCGCGACGAGCCGCGCGACCTGCCCGCGCACTGGCGGTGGGCCGGGCGCGGGGTGCGGCTGGATGCCGACGGCCTCGTCGCCGTCGTGCCCGACATCGGCGCGCGCCACGCCTACATCTCCGGCCCGCCGCGCCTCATCGCCGACCTCGCCCCCGCGCTCGAGAAGGGACGCTCGCTCACGACCGACGCGTTCGCCGGCTACTGAGCGGGGTGAGGAACCAACCCTCGCCCGAAAAACCGCGGGCCACGCGTCGCCTCAGCGCGCGCGTGGTCTCTCGCGACCCGCGGATGCCGCGGCTCAGGCAGGGTCGGCGGGCTTGGCGGGCAGGCGCACCTCGAAGGTCGTGTCGCCCGGGCGGCTGCGGACCGTGATCGTGCCACGGTGCCCGTCGACGATCGCGCGCGCGATCGACAGGCCGAGGCCGGTGCCGCCGGTCTTCCGGGCCCGCGACGCGTCGCCACGGGCGAAGCGCTCGAACAGCTGCTCCGCGACGCCGGGATCCACGCCCGGTCCGTCGTCGTGGACGCGCAGGACGGCGGTGTCGCCCTCCCGGTGCACGCTCACGGTCACGACGGTGCCCGGGGGCGTGTGGGTGCGGGCGTTCGCGAGCAGGTTCGCCACGACCTGGTGCAGCCGCGACACGTCGCCGGCTAGGAGCACCGGCTCGTCGTCGACGTCGATCACCCACTCGTGGTCGCGGCCGGCGGCCTGCGCGTCCCTGACGGCTTCGACCGCGAGGCGCGTGAGGTCGACGGCGCCGTAGACCAGTTCCGTGCCCTCGTCCAGCCGCGCGAGCAGCAGGAGGTCCTCCACGAGCGCGCTCATGCGCAGCGACTGCGCCTGGATGCGCTCGAGCGCGGCGTGGGAGGTGTCGCTCAGCGTCGCGTCGCGCAGCGACAGCTCGGAGTAGCCGCGGATCGAGGCGAGAGGCGTGCGCAGCTCGTGGCTCGCGTCGGCCACGAAGCGCCGCATCAGCTCCTCGTTGCGCTGCCGCGCGCTCAGCGACGCGTCGATGTGGTCCAGCAGCGCGTTCAGTGCCGCGCCGACCTGCCCGATCTCGGTGTGGTCGTCGGTCTCGCTCTCGGGCACGCGCTCGGTGATCGACACATCGCCGGAGTCCATGCGCACGCGGGCGACACGCGTGGCGGTGTCGGCCACCGCGCGCAGCGGACGCAGCCCGATGCGCACGACGACCGCGATGATCGACGACAGCAGAAGGAGCCCGCCCGCCGTGACGAGCCCGACCGTGAGCAGGATCTGCGAGACGGTGCCCGTCACCTCGGACAGCGGCAGTCCGATGATCGCGAGCACGTCGGGGGAGGGCGTGGGGGCGACCGTGACGCGGTAGTCGCCGAGACCGGGGAGATCGACGGTGAGCGACGGCGCCGACGTCGAGGGCGCGTCCGAGACCGCCTGGAGGATGTCGGCGACCTGCTCGGCCGTGAGGACGCGAGCGGTGTTGCCGTCGACGTAGGCGCCGGTCGTGCCGCTCGTGGGCGTGCGCAGCACGAGCACCGTGCCGTCGGTGTAGGGCCCGGTCGAGAGCACCCGCACCGCCGTGCTCTCGTTCGTGAACAGCACGTTCTCGGCGGTCTCGCGCACCTTGCCGTCGAGGTTGTCCTGGAGCACGTTGCCCAGGATCGCGCCGGTGGACAGCGCGATGATCGCGAGGATGACGGCGATCATGCCGATGATCGCGGTCATCAGCCGCGCCTGCAGACTCCAGGGGCGGCGCCGACGGGTGTTCGGTCGGGGCGCGTCGGTCACTGCGGGGCTTTGATCATGTAGCCCACGCCTCTGACGGTCTGGATGAGGGGCTCGCGCCCCGCGTCGATCTTCTTGCGCAGGTACGAGATGTAGAGCTCGACGACGCTCGAGCGGCCGCCGAAGTCGTAATTCCACACGCGGTCGAGGATCTGCGCCTTCGACACGACGCGGCGCTGGTTGCGCATGAGGTAGCGCAGCAGCTCGAACTCGGTCGCCGTCAGCTCGATCGACTCGCCGTCGCGGAACACCTCGTGGCTGTCCTCGTTGAGCGAGAGATCGCCCACGCGCAGGATCGGCTCGGACTCGCCCGAGGTCGCCGTGCCGGCGCGGCGCATGAGGCCGCGCAGCCGCGCCACGACCTCCTCGAGGCTGAACGGCTTCGTGACGTAGTCGTCGCCGCCCGCGGTGAGGCCGGCAACCCGGTCGGCCACCGCGTCCTTGGCCGTGAGGAAGAGCACGGGCACGTCGTTGCCGGAGTGGCGCAGGCGCTGGAGCACCGCCATGCCGTCGAGGTCGGGCATCATGACGTCGAGGACCATCGCATCGGGGTCGAAGTCGCGCGCGGCCTGCAGCGCCTGCAGCCCCGAGGAGGCCGCGCGCACGTCCCAGCCCTCCATCCGCAGCGCCATCGAGAGCAGGTCGGTGAGCATCTGCTCGTCGTCGACCACGAGCACGCGCAGCGGCGAGCCGTCGGGACGGGTCAGCGAGGGGGCGGTCGCGGTCGCATTCATGGTCCTCATTGTGCGCGCATGGCTATGAGCTTCCTATGGGAGAGGCTATGCGCACGCTGGGAATGCGCTCGCTCGTCTAGCGTGCGGCGACGTGGGCGACCATCCGGTCGAACAGCGCGCCCTTCTCCGCGTCGACGCGCTGCCACTCGGGGTGCGCGTCGTAGAAGGCGAGGATGCGGCGGGCACCCTCGTCGAACGTGATGGTCGTGCCGAAAGCCGGCGCGAGCGCGCGCACCTTGGCGGAGTCGAACACCATCGAGTGGGACTTGTCCCCGAGCAGGCCCGGCCCGAGATCCGGCGCGGTCGCCGCGATCGTCTCGCTCGCGACGTGGACGAGTTGCGGATCCTCGACGCCCGCCGCCGCGGCGAGCCAGCCGTAGATCGCGTTCCACGTCGGCGCGTGATCGCCGGTGATCGTGAACGCCTCGCCGATCGCGGCCGGGGCACCCAGGAGTGCGGTGAACGCGACGGCGAAGTCGTCGGCGTGCGTGAGGGTCCACAGGCTCGTGCCGTCGCCGTGGACCACGACGGGCCGGCCCGCGCGCATGCGGGCGATGTCGGTCCAGCCGCCCATCGTGGGAAGGAGGGTCTCGTCGTAGGTGTGGGAGGGGCGCACGATCGTGGCGGGAAGGCCCTGGTCGCGATACGCGGCGACCAGGAGGTCCTCGCACGAGATCTTGTCGCGCGAGTACTGCCAGAAGGGATTGCGCAGCGGCGTCGACTCGGTGACGGGCAGGCGCGCGGGCGGCTTCTGGTACGCCGAGGCCGAGCTGATGAAGATGTACTGGCCGGCCGCGCGGCCCGCCGCATCCAGCGCAGTCCGCACGTGCTCGGGCACGAACGAGAGGAAGTCGGCGACCACGTCGAAGGGACGATCGCCGACCGCCGCGCGCACGGCGGCACCGTCGCGCACGTCCGCCTGGAGTGTGCGCACCCCGTCGGGGAGGCGCCGGATGCTTCGGCCGCGGTTGAGGACGGTGACCTCGTGGCCGGCGGCGACGGCGGCGCGTACGCACGCGGTGGAGATGACGCCGGAGCCGCCGAGGAACAGGACGCGCAGAGAGCTCATGCGCCCGACCCTAGCGGGGCGGGCGGCGACGGCCGCGGGGGATTGCGCGAGGGCGCCGCCGTCGAGTGCGACGCCCTCGCACGATCAGTGCGTGTCCTCGGCCTCGACCTCGGTGCGGTCGCCCGACCACAGCGTGTGGAAGGTCCCCGGCTTGTCGATGCGCTTGTAGGTGTGCGCGCCGAAGAAGTCGCGCTGACCCTGGATGAGGGCGGCGGGGAGGCGCTCGGCGCGCAGGCCGTCGTAGTAGGCGAGCGACGACGAGAACGCCGGCGACGGGATGCCCACGCGCGCGGCGGTGGCCACGACGTCGCGCCACGCCTGCTGAGCGCGCTCGAGCGCCTCGACGAAGTAGGGCGCGGTCAGCAGCACCGGCAGGTCGGGGCTGTCGGCGTATGCGTCGGTGATGCGGTTGAGGAACTGCGCGCGGATGATGCAGCCGCCGCGCCAGATGGACGCGATCGCGCCCAGGTCGATGTTCCAGCCGTACTCGGCGGCGCCGGCGCGGATCTCGTCGAAGCCCTGCGAGTACGCGACGATCTTCGACGCGAACAGGGCGAGGCGGATCTTCTCGACGAACGCATCGGCGTCCTCGACCGTGAAATCCTCCGACGGGCCGGGCAGCCCACGCGAGATCTCGCGCTGCTCGGGGTGCGACGACAGCGAGCGTGCGAACGTCGCCTCCGCGATGCCCGACACGGGCACGCCGAGGGACAGCGCGGTCTGCACGGTCCAGGCGCCGGTGCCCTTCGCGCCGGCCTGGTCGACGATGACGTCCACGAGCGGGCGTCCGGTCGCCGCATCCGTCTGCCGCAGCACCTCGGCGGTGATCTCGATGAGGTACGACTCCAGCTCGCCGCGGTTCCACTCGGCGAAGACGTCGGCGATCTCGGCAGGCGACTTGCCCGTGCCGCGGCGGATGAGGTCGTACGCCTCGGCGATCAGCTGCATGTCGGCGTACTCGATGCCGTTGTGCACCATCTTCACGAAGTGGCCGGCGCCGTCGTGGCCGACGTGCGTGACGCACGGCTCGCCTTCGGCGATTGCGGCGATCGACTTCAGGATCGGGCCGAGGGTCACCCACGACTCGTCTGAGCCGCCGGGCATGAGCGACGGGCCGTGAAGCGCGCCCTCCTCGCCGCCCGAGACTCCCATGCCGACGAAATTGACACCCGTCTCGCGAACCGCCTTCTCGCGGCGGATCGTGTCGGTGAACAGCGCGTTGCCGCCGTCGACGATGATGTCGCCCGGCTCGAAGACGCGCAGCAGCTCCTCGATGACCGCGTCGGTCGGGCCGCCCGCCTTGACCATGATGATCGCGGTGCGAGGCGTGGTGAGGGAGGCGGCGAACTCCTCGTAGGAGAACGCGGGGACGAAGCCGGCCTCGGGGTGCGCGCCGACGAGTTCGTCGGTCTTGGAGCGCGAACGGTTGAACACCGCGACCGTGTTGCCCTCGCGGCTGGCGAGGTTGCGGGCGAGGTTCGACCCCATCACGGCCAGGCCGACGACACCGATGTTGGCGCGGGCCGTGGCGGCGGAGGGGGCAGCGGGCGAGGACTCGGATGCGGACACGCGCTCTCCTGGATCGTTTCGACGGATTCGCGCGGCGCAGCGTCTCGCGCGTCGTGCCCAGCCTATCGCCGGGCGACCGTCGCGATCGGGCGCTCAGTCCTTGCGGTAGCCGGCGCGTCCCATCGAGAACAGCGCGCCGACGACACCGACACCGCCGACCAGGGCGATCGCTCCGACGATCCAGAGCATGAGGTGGGAGAGAATATCGGCGGGCATGGATCCTCCGTAGGGTGCGTCCTCATCGTATCGGGGCCGCTGGTAGACTCGTCACCGAACTTCGGCGAGGGATGCGCGTGCGCGTCCGTGATCGACGCGGTGATGCAGGCTCCCGGCTTTCCTCACGCGCGCGCGTTCGAGTCGAATCCAGACCCCCACACGTGCGGCCGCGTGCCGCGAAGATCCGCGGGCATCCGTCCGCCCAGGCAGAGGGCCGCGTGCCCGCAAGGAGAATCGACATGTCGGAAGACAACAAGGTCCACGCCGAGGTGCGCGAGAGCTTCGGCAAGGGCCACGCCCGCCGTCTGCGCGCCGCCGGCAAGATCCCGGCCGTGCTCTACGGTCACGGCACCGACCCGCAGCACCTGGCGCTGCCGGGCCACCAGATGTCGCTGCTCGTCCGTCGCGCCAACGCGCTGCTCGAGCTGGACCTCGCCGCCGGCACCCAGCTCGCGCTCGTGAAGGACGTGCAGAAGGACCCGGTGCACCAGATCATCGAGCACATCGACCTGCTCGTGGTCCGGCGCGGTGAGAAGATCGCCGTCGACGTGCCCGTCGTGATCGTGGGCGAGCCGCAGTCCGGCACGATCGCGACTCTCGACAGCGCCACCGTGTCGCTCGAGGTCGAGGCCACCCACATCCCGGAGAACATCGAGGTCGACGTCGAGGAGAAGGAGGACGGCTACCGCGTGACCGCCGGCGACCTCGTCCTCCCGCGCGGTGCGACGCTCGTCACCGACCCCGAGGCGCTCATCGTCGCCGTCGCGATCCCGCTGGCGACCCTCGCCGCCGAGGAGGAGATCGCCGAGGCCGACGCCGCGGTCGCCGAGGAGCAGGCCGAGGAGTCCGCCGAGGAGACCGAGGGCGGCGAGTCCGAGGCATCCGACTCGGAGTGATCCCGGTCGTCATGATCAACCCGGAGGGGCGCCGCGTGCGCCCCTTCGGCGTCTGAGCGAGCGAGAGGAACGCGCGCATGCCCGACACGTGGCTCGTCGTGGGACTCGGCAACCCGGGGCCGCGCTACGCCGCCACGCGGCACAACGTCGGCCAGATGGTCGTCGACGAGCTGGCGTCCCGGCGCGGCGAGTCGTTCTCGTCGCACCGCGCCAACGCGCGCGTCGCCGAGACGTGGCTGCGTCCCGGCGCGGCCAAGCTCGTGCTCGCGAAGCCGAACAGCTTCATGAACGTGTCGGGGGGTCCCGTCACCGGCCTCGCGCAGTACTACGGCGTCGACCCCGAGCGCGTCGTGGTCGTGCACGACGAGCTCGACATCCCGTTCGACACCCTCCGGCTGAAGGCCGGCGGCGGCCACGGCGGCCACAACGGCGTCCGCGATGTGGCGAAGGCGCTCGGCACGCCCGAGTTCCCGCGCGTGCGCGTGGGCATCGGTCGCCCGCCGGGGCGGCAGGATCCCGCCGACTGGGTGCTCGATCCATTCGCGGCCGTCGAGCGCACCACCCTGCCGATCCTCGTCGGCGATGCCGCAGACGCCGTGGAGCTGCTGGTCGACGAGGGCCTCCTCGCCGCCCAGCAGCGCTTCCACGCGCCGCGCTGAGCTCAGCCGGCCGGCAGCGGGACGGTCGCCGTCGACGCGGTCCCGACGGCCAGCAGGATGCTGACGGGGATGACGGCGAGCACGGCGAGCACGATCGCGGCGATGCCCCAGCCGCGGCCGCGGTTGCGCACCGCCGCGACGATGCCCTGGATCAGCGCCCACAGGCCCAGCACCGCCATGACCGTGTAGCCGACGACGACGAGGATGCCGCCCAGGGCCGCGTTCGCCTGCGCTTCCGGCGGCACGTTCGTGGCGTCGAGGGTCGCGCCCTCGGAGGTCACCTGGGCGTACTGCGCGAGGGCGCCCAGCCGCGTACCGCCGATGTAGGTGAGGATCGAGCCGACGACGATCGCCAGCAGGGCGACGACGAACGCCACGACGCCCAGCGTCGCACGGCCCTTCTCGCGGCGACGCGGCGCCGCGTCGACGGGCGGCGGAGCAGCGTACGAGGGGGCGGGCGCCGGGGGCGGCGTGGCGCGGCGCTCGTCGTAGCCGGGCGCGTCCGCCGTCCGGCGCTCGGGGGGCTCGGGCGGGGTGGTGCTGCTCATGGACCGCTCCTTCGGTGCTGCGCCGACGCGGGCCGCCGACGGCTGGCGGTCAGTTTAGGGGCGGCCCCGGGCGCGGTCCATCGGGTCCCGACGTCGGCGGCCGCCGGTAGACTTCTGCGGTGACAATTCCCGGGATCGTGCGCGCCCTCGAGCAGGCTGACTCGTTCCGGGAGGCGGCTTCGCTGGCCGTCGCAGACGTCGACCTCTCTCTCGTCGACGGCCTCGACGCCCCCGCGCTCGCGGGTCTGCTGGAGCGACGGCGCGCCGGTGGTCGACCGGCGGCGCTGCTGGTGATCGCCCCGACCGGGCGGCGCGCCGAGAGCATCGGGCCCGCGCTGTCGGCCGTGCTCCCCGGCGCAGAGGTGCTGCACTTCCCGGCGTGGGAGACGCTGCCGCACGAGCGGCTCAGCCCGAGTCCCGAGACGGTCGGCCGGCGCATCGCGGTGCTCCGTCGCATCGCCACGTGGGACGGCGCGACGCCACTCATCGTCACCGCGTCGGTGCGCAGCGCCCTGCAGCCCGTCGCCGCGGGCCTCGGCGACGTCGAGCCCGTCGACCTGCGGGTCGGCGCACGCGGATACGACCTCGAGACGGTCGTCGCGCGCCTCGTCGAGCTCGCGTACCACCGCGTCGACATGGTCTCGCGCCGTGGCGAGTTCGCCGTCCGTGGCGGCATCCTCGACGTCTTCCCGCCGACCGCCGACCACCCGCTGCGCGTGGATTTCTTCGGCGACGAGGTGGACGCCATCCGCGCCTTCTCCGTCGCCGACCAGCGCTCGCTCCCGGGCGAGGTGCCCGCGGTCACGCTCATGGCGAGCCGTGAGCTGCTGCTCACCGACGACGTCCGCGCGAGGGCGGCGCAGCTGCGCGACGAGTTCCCGGGCCTGCGCGCGATGCTCGAGAAGATGGCGGAGGGGATCCCCGTCGAAGGCATGGAGTCGCTCACACCGATCCTCCTCGACACGCTCTCGCCCCTCGCGGACTTCCTCCCGGAGGGCGCCGCGGTCGCACTCGTCGACCCCGAGCGTGCCGTCACGCGCGCCATGACGCTCGGCGAGACCAACCGCGAGTTCCTCGACGCGGCGTGGTCGGCCGCGACCGCCGGCGCACGCGTCCCGATCGATCTGGACTCGGGCGACTTCCTCACCCTGCCCGAGCTGCGCGACGCCGCGCACGCGCGCGGCGGCGTGTGGTGGACGCTGTCGGCATTCGACTCCGGCGCGTCGGATGCGGCGGCCGAGGGCCTGGAGGTCGCCGAGGGCAGCGCCGTGCGCATCCGCGCCCGCGCGGTGCCGTCGTTCCAGGGCAACGTCGACGGCGCGACGGCCCACATCGGCGAGCTGCTCGCCGACGGGTGGAGCGTCGTGGTCGCCGCATCCGGCTCGGGGCTCGTCGACCGAGCCCGCGACGTGCTCGCCGACCGCGGCATCGCCGCGCGGCGCGTCGACGACGTCCGCGGCGTGCCCGAGCCGGGCGTCGCGCACGTCGTCGCCGCCTCGCTCGAGCGCGGCTTCGAGCTGCCCGAGGTGCGGTTCGCCGTCCTCACCGAGACGGAGTTCTACGGCCGCACGATCGGCGGCGACTCGCGCGTTGTGAAGAAGCTCGCGTCGCGCCGGCGGAACGTCGTGGACCCGCTGCAGCTGAAGCCCGGCGACTTCGTGGTGCATGCCACGCACGGCATCGGCAAGTTCGTCGAGCTCGCGCAGCGCGAGGTCTCCAGCGGCGGTCGCAACCCCACGAAGACGACGCGCGAGTACGTCGTGCTGGAGTACGCGCCCTCCAAGCGCGGGTATCCGGGCGACAAGCTCTTCGTGCCGACCGACCAGCTCGACCTGCTGTCGCGCTACGTCGGCGGCGAGGCGCCGACCCTCTCGAAGATGGGCGGCAGCGACTGGGCCGCCGCGAAGGGACGCGCGCGCAAGGCCGTGCGCGACATCGCGGTCGAGCTCGTGAAGCTCTACTCCGCCCGCATGGCGTCGAAGGGTCACGCGTTCGGCCCCGACACGCCGTGGCAGCGCGAGCTCGAAGAGGCGTTCCCGTTCGCCGAGACGCCCGACCAGCTGCAGACGATCGACGAGATCAAGGCCGACATGGAGAAGCCCATCCCCATGGACCGGCTGCTCTCGGGCGACGTCGGGTTCGGCAAGACCGAGGTGGCGGTGCGTGCCGCATTCAAGGCCATCCAGGACGGCAAGCAGGTCGCGATGCTCGTGCCGACGACACTGCTGGTCAAGCAGCACCTCGAGACCTTCACGGAGCGCTTCGCCGGCTTCCCCGTGAAGGTGCGCCCGCTGTCGCGGTTCCAGACCGACAAGGAAGCGCGCGACACGCTCGCGGGGCTCACCGACGGCACCGTCGACATGGTCATCGGCACGCACCGCATCCTCACCGAGAAAGTGATCTTCAAGGATCTCGGGCTCATGATCATCGACGAGGAGCAGCGTTTCGGCGTCGAGCACAAGGACGCCCTGAAGAAACTGAAGACGAACGTCGACATCCTCGCCATGAGTGCGACGCCCATCCCGCGCACGCTGGAGATGGCCGTCACCGGCATCCGCGAGATGTCGACGCTGCAGACGCCGCCCGAAGACCGGCACCCGATCCTGTCGTATGTCGGGCCGCGCAACGACAAGCAGATCGCCGCCGCCATTCGTCGCGAGCTGCTGCGCGAGGGCCAGGTGTTCTACGTGCACAACCGCGTGTCCTCGATCCAGCGCGTCGCCGCGGAGCTGGCCGAGCTCGTGCCCGAGGCGCGCATCGCCGTCGCCCACGGGCAGATGGGGGAGCACGCGCTCGAGCAGGTCGTCGACGACTTCTGGGAGCGGCGCGCCGACGTCCTGGTCTGCACGACGATCGTGGAGACGGGCCTGGACATCTCCAACGCGAACACGATCATCATCGACCGCGCCGACAAGTACGGTCTGTCGCAGCTGCACCAGCTGCGCGGGCGCGTCGGCCGCGCTCGCGAGCGCGCGTACGCGTACTTCCTGCACGACGACACCAAGCCGCTGTCGGAGACGGCGGCAGACCGCCTCGAGACGATCGCGGTGAACAACGACCTCGGCAGCGGCATGCAGGTGGCGCTGAAGGACCTCGAGCTGCGCGGCGCGGGCAACCTCCTCGGTGCCGAGCAGGCCGGTCACATCGCGGGCGTCGGGTTCGACCTGTACCTGCGGATGATCGGCGAGGCCGTCGCGACGTTCCGCGGCGAGGAGACCGAGGGCCCGACCGAGCTGCGGCTCGAGCTGCCCGTCGACGCGCGCCTCCCCGAGGCCTACATCGACAGCGAGCGGCTGCGCCTCGAGGCGTACCAGAAGCTCTCCGCCGCGGCATCCGCGACGGCCAAGGACGACGCGATCGACGCGGTCGTCGATGAGCTGCGCGACCGCTACGGCGAGCCGCCGAGCGACGTCGAGGGGCTCATCGCCGTCGCCCGGCTGCGCCGCCGCGCCGCGCAGGCGGGCCTCGCCGACGTCGTCGCGATGGGTCCGAACCTGCGCATCGCCCCGGCGCATCTGCCGGATTCGATCCGCGTGCGCCTGCAGCGGCTGCATCCGAAGGCCAAGATCGTGGCCGGCGGCGACGCGCTCGTCGTGCCGCTGCCTGCGCACGAGAGCGACGCGGAGCTCATCGCGTGGGTCGCGCAGTTGCTTGACCAGATCTTCCCGGTGCCGACCGCGGCTCCCGCCGAGGCCGCGTCGGCCTGACGCGCGGAGTTCGTTGCGCGAGAGTGCATCCTCGCGGCGAGAGTGCACCGCCGAACGAGCGGTTTCGCCGCAGTGGTGCACCCTCGGCGATCAGGGGCGGACCAGGACGGTGCCGACCTTGCGACCGGAGTCCACGCGCGCGTAGGCCTCGGCGATGCGGTCGAGCGGCACGACGGCGTCGACGAGCGGTGCGAGCGTGCCGTCGGCGACCCACGCGAGGAGGTGGGCCACGAGCGCGGGCGATTCGCTGGCCGTGCCCGTGATCGTGGGGCGACGCGCGAAGAGGGTCTCGGCGAGCGTCGCCGCGGCGAGGATGAGCCGGCCGTCCGGACGCAGCAGGGTCGACGCCGCGGACGGATGCAGCACCCCGGCCGTGTCGAACACGACGTCGAAGCGCGCGCCGAGGCCGCCGAGCGACGCGTGCGTGCGGTCGATGACCTCGTCGGCGCCGAGCGCGCGGACGACCTCGACGTTGCGCGTGCTCGCGGTCGCCGTGACGTGTGCCCCCAGGGCACGCGCGACCTGAACGGCGTGCGAACCGACGGCGCCCGCGCCGCCGACGACGAGCACGCGTTCCCCGGGCGCGACGCTCGCTCTGTCGCGGAGGAACCACAGCGCGGTCGTGCCGCCGAACAGCACCGCCGCAGCCTGCTCGTCGTCGACGGCATCCGGGATCAGGCTCAGCCGCCGCGCGGCGACGGCGACCTGCTCGGCGTGGGCGCCGAAACGCGCGCCGGTCATCCCGCACACGCGCTGCCCGACGGCGAGGTCGGCGACATCCGGTGCGACCTCGCGCACGGTGCCTGCGACCGCGACGCCGAGGATGCCGCGGCGCGGCCCGCGGAGACCGAGCGCGAGGCGGGCCGGGGTCGCGAAGCCGGGGGGGAAGTGCGCGCCGCGGATGCGCGCGTCGCCGGAGTTCACGGAGGCCGCCGAGACATCGACCACGACCTCGCCCGGGCGCGGGCGGGGTGCGGGCACGCGTTCGATGCGGACGACGTCGGGGGCGCCGTATCGGTGGACGACAGCAGCGGTCATGGTCATGGCGACTCTCCTAGGTGTCAAAGATTCTTGACATCGCATCGTGCCCGCCGTAGGTTCGCTGTGTCAAGTTTTCTTTACACCAGGATTGCGGAGGGCGCGATGTCGTACGAGGAGCGCAACACGTGGGCGGGGCTCATCGCATCGGTGCCCGCGATCGTCGCGTATGTCGTGTGGATGCTGGTCGAGGGCGCGCGCACCCCCGTCGCGGAGATCGTGTGGGTCTGGCCGATGCTCGGGACGATCGTCGTCGGTCTCGTCGCCGCGATCCTCATCGCGATCGTGTGGGGGATGATCGCCGGCGCGCGCGACCCCGATCTCGAGCACCGCGCCGACGTGCGCGACCGCGAGATCGCGCAGCGTGCCGAACGGGTCGGCCAGGCGTTCCTCGTGATCGGCGGTCTCGTGGCGCTCGTGCTGTGCGCCGTCCAGGCGCCGTGGTTCTGGATCGCCCAGGCGCTCTACGCGGGGTTCGCCGTTTCGGCGGTGATCAGCAGTCTGACCCGTCTCGCGCTGTACCGCGGGGGGATGCCGTGATGGCGCGTCCGACCCGGGTGGTCAACAGCATCCGCACGCATCGAGAGCGGCTCGGCCTCACGCAGGCGGAGCTCGCGCGACGGGTGGGCGTGACGCGGCAGACCCTCATCGCGATCGAACTGGGCCGCTACTCGCCGAGCCTCGAGCTCGCGTTCCAGATCTGCGCCGAGTTCTCCGCCCGGCTCGATGACGTGTTCGCGTACCACCCGGACTGACGCGCCCTTCGTGCACGACCCGCCGCCCCCGGTTCGTTTCTCAGGAGAATCGTGCGGCGGTCAAGCGAAGAACCGTGAAATCGCGCGGAACTCGCAACCAGCGGTGCGCACATCTCCTGAGAAACGAGCAGGAGCGGTGTGGAGCCCCGACCCCACGGGCCTCTCGCGGGCGTATCCCGGGGGAGTTCCACGCGCGGCGCGCGCACCGCCGCGGGCCGGTGCCCTGGCGCCCCGGTGCGCCGGTGCGCTCGTGCCCTGGCGCCCCGATGGTTCGTCTCTCAGGAAAATCGGATGGCGCTCGTGTCGAGATCCGCGGAATTCCGGGGCAGCCGCGAAAGCCCGCGCGCGATTTTCCTGAGAAACGAACGCAGCGCACGCAGCGCGCACGCAACGCTCGCACGCAGCGCGGACGCAGCGCGCACGCGAGAGACCGGACGCAGCGCACGCAGCGCGCACGCACGCAGCGCGGACGCACGCGCCGCGCACAGCGCGGACGAGGCCGGATGCGGCGGGGTCAGCCCGTGTTCTGCAGGCCGGCCGCGACGCCGCTGACCGAGAGCAGCAGCAGGCGCTCGTGCTCGGGGTCGGCCGGAGCGTCGGCGTCCGCATCCCGGAGCGCCCGCAGCGCGCGCAGCTGCAGGAGCGAGAGCGCGTCGACGTAGGGGCTGCGCATCTTCACGGCGCGCTGGAGCACGGGCTTCGTGGAGAGGAGCTCCTCGCCGCCGGTCACGCGGATCACCCACGAGCGCGTGAGCTCCATCTCCGACATGACGAGGTCGGCGAGGTCATCGCGATCGCCGAGCGCGAGGTAGCGCCGCGCGATCCGGGCGTCGGCTTTCGCGAGGCTCATCGCCACGTTGTCCACGAGCGTCCGCAGGAGGGGCCACTCGCGGTACGCGGCGCGCAGCTTCTCCTCGTCGCCCACGGCCTCCAGCGCCGTTCCCAGGCCGAACCAGCCGGCGAGGTTGATGCGCGCCTGCGTCCACGCGAACACCCACGGGATCGCCCGCAGGTCGGCGAGCGACTCGACCGACAGCCCGCGGCGGGCCGGGCGCGAGCCCAGCGCGAGGTGCCCGAGCTCCTCCATCGGCGTGACGCGCGCGAACCATGGCGCGAAGCCCGGAGCCTTCACGAGCGAGAAGAATCGGTCGCGGGAGGCGGCGTCCATCGTCGCCGCGACCTCGGCGTAGCGCTCGGCGGCGGCGCGGTTGCGCTCCTCGATCGACGCCGCCGAGGCCATGAGGATCGCGGCGGCGACCTGGTCGATGTGCCGCATCGCGATGGCGGGGTCGCCGTAGCGGGCGAAGATCACCTCGCCCTGCTCGGTGAGCTTGAACCGGCCGTCGACGGAGTGCGGGGGCTGGGCGAGGATCGCCGAGTTCGCCGGCCCGCCGCCGCGCCCGAGGGCGCCGCCGCGGCCGTGGAAGAGCGTCAGCTCGATGCGCTCGCGGCGCGCCCATTCGGCGATCTCGGCCTGCGCCTCGTACAGCGCGAGGTTCGCCGCGACCGGCCCGACGTCCTTCGACGAGTCGGAGTATCCGAGCATGACCTCCAGCCGCCGGCCGGTGACCTCCAGCCGCGACGCGAACTCGGGGTGATCGACGATCTCGGCCATGATCCCGGGGGCCGCCCGCAGGTCGGCGAACGTCTCGAACAGCGGGACGACGTCGAGGACCGGGGGCGTGCCGTCGGGCCCGACCGCGTGCCGCGCGAGGCGGTGCACGTTCGCGAGGTCCTCGGCCGACTGGGTGAACGACACGATGTAGCGGCCGGCGGCGCGGGGCCCGAAGCGCTCCTGGACGTATGCGATCGCGCGGAAGACCTCGAGCACCTCCTCGGTCTGCTCGGTCGTCTTGCCCGCTTCGAGGTCGGCGAGGACGGCCCGGTGCACGGCGGAATGCTGGCGCACCTCGAGCTCGGCGAGGTGGAAGCCGTAGGTCTGCACCTGCCAGATGAGCTGCTGCAGGTGTCCGTACGCCTGCCGTAGCGCGCCGGCCGCCGCGAGCGAGGACTGCACGACGCGGAGATCGGCGAGCAGCTGCTCGGGGTCGCGGTAGGCGAGGTCGGCGTCGCGGGTCCGGGTCGCCGCGATCTTGCGGGCCAGCAGCAGCAGCACGCGGCGGTGGGGCTCGTCGGGGGAGCGCTTGGCGATGTCGGCCGCCGCGTCCTCGTCAGCTGCGCGCAGCCGCCGCCACAGTGCGGCCAGCTCGTCGCTCGGCGGCGTGGTCGAGGCGTCGAGCGTGAGCCCGCGACCGATCCGCAGCGCGGTGCGCTCGAGGCCGAGGAGGATGTGCTCGCTCGCGATCGCGGCCGCCTTGCGCGTGACCTTCGCGGTGACGAACGGGTTGCCGTCGCGGTCGCCGCCGACCCACGACCCCACGCGCACGAACGGCTCGACGATCGGCGGCTTCGCGCCGGCGCCCTCGCCCTGGAGGACGTCGTCGATGCGCCGGTAGACGTGCGGCACGGCGGTGTAGAGCGTCTCGTCGAACACCGCCATGACCGCGCGCACCTCGTCGGTGGGTGAGGGCTTCTCGGCGCGCAGCGGAGCGGTGCGCCACAGCACGTCGATCTCCTCGAGCATGCGACGCTCAGCGCGGCGCTGCGCCGAGCCGGCGCGGTCGGGCGCGTCGTAGTCCTCGAGGAGTTCCGAGAGCCGGCGGATGCTGGAGGACACGGCGCGGCGGCGGGCCTCGGTGGGGTGGGCCGTGAAGACGGGGTGGAAGCGCAGATTGCGCAGGCGCGCGAGCGCGGTGTCCTCGCCGATCTCCTCCGAGAGCCGTGCGAGGGCGGCGGGGAGCGAATCGGTGGCGTCGGCGGGCCGCGAGGCGGTGTCGCGCTCGCGCAGCACCCGCACGCGCTGGTGCTCCTCGGCGAGGTTCACGAGATGGAAGTAGCACGTGAACGCGCGCGCGACCTCGTCGGCACGGGAGATGGAGAACCCGTCGGCGATCGCCGCGGCGCGCTCGAAGGCTTCCGGGGTCTCGTCCGTGTAGGCCTGGATGGTCGCGGACCGCAGCCGCTCGACGTCTTCGAAGAGACCGGGGGAGCCGCTCTCGCGCAGCACGCGGCCCAGGAGCGAGCCCAGCAGGCGCACATCGGCGCGCATCCGCTCGGGGAGTTCTTGGCCGGCTTCGAAGCGGCCGACCAGGTCGATCGCCTCGGTCGGGGTCAGTTCGCGCATTCGACCAATTTATCGTCGCGACGTTTCGCCGCCGTGACACGGGGCGGTGTGCGGCCTCACGTTACGATGGACGCTCTGGTGTGCCGGGAAGCCTGGTCGGCGTCCGTCCGTCGACCCCGGAGGCCGCCCGTGTCCCTGCTGCGTTCCGCCCGTTTCCCCGCCGCCGTCCTGCTCGCCGCCGCGGCCGTCGGCCTCGTCGTGGCGAATTCCCCGCTCGGTGCCTCCGTGGACGCCGTCATGCACGCCGAGGTGGGCGTCCCGGGCGTCTTCGCGCTGTCGGTCGAGCACTGGATCGCCGACGGCCTGCTCGCGCTGTTCTTCTTCGTGGTGGCCGTCGAGCTTCAGTACGAGCTCACCTCCGGCCAGCTCAACTCCGCGCGCCATGCGCTGCGCCCCGCGATCGCCGCGGCCGGCGGCGTTCTCGTGCCGATCGCGGTCTTCGCGGCGATCGCGGGCGGGTCGGATGCGGCGCGCGGATGGCCGATCCCCACGGCGACCGACATCGCGTTCGCGCTCGGGGTGCTCGCGGTGTTCGGACGCGGCCTGCCGTCCCGCATCCGCGTCTTCCTGCTGGCACTGGCGATCCTCGACGACATCGTCGGGATCGTCTTCATCGCCGTGCTGTTCACCGCCGACGTGCAGCTGCCGCTCCTGCTCGCCGCCCTGGCGTGCGTCGCGGTGTTCGCCGTCCTGAGCCGCCAGCTCGGCGGACGCGGGCACCGCGCCCTCATCGTCGCGCTCGTCGTACTCGGCGTCGCGACGTGGGTGCTCGTGTACCTCTCGGGCGTCCACTCCACGATCGCCGGCGTCGCGCTCGGCCTCGCGATGGCGCAGCAGCCCGCGCTCGTGGCCCGGCACGTGCTCGAGCCGTGGGTCAACGCGATCGTGCTGCCGCTGTTCGCGTTCGCCGCCGCCCTCGTCGCGGTCCCGACGGTGTCGGCGTCGGAGCTGTCGCCGGGTCTGTGGGGCGTGCTCATCGCGCTGCCGGCCGGGAAGGTGGTCGGGATCACCTTCGCCGGCTGGATCGCGCAGCGCGTGGCCGGCGGCGACGGGCCGCGACTGCCGCTGGCCGACCTCGTCACGGCCGGGTCGCTCGGCGGCATCGGCTTCACCGTGTCGCTGCTGCTGTCCGAGCTCGCCTTCGCCGACCACCCCGAGATCCGTGACCAGACGACGCTGGGCGTGCTCGGCGGTTCCGCCATCTCGCTCGTGCTGGCGGTGATCCTCGTATCGTGGCGGGCATGGCATTACCGGAAGACGCCGCAGGCCGACCCCCGCACCGGCGCGGCGAGCCCGTCGTGACGGACGGCGGCGCCGACGCGCTGCGCGCCGCCGCCGACACGATGCGCGCCGTGCGCGACCGGTGCGTGTGGTCGCAGGCGATCGACCACCGGGCGCTCGTGCCCTACCTCCTCGAGGAGAGCGCCGAGCTCGTCGACGCGGTCGAGGACGGCTCGCGCGACGACCTTCGTGAAGAGCTCGGCGACCTGCTGTGGCAGGTGCTGTTCCACGCGGAGATCGCCTCCCGCGACGCCGACGACCCGTTCGATATCGACGACGTCGCGCGCGGTCTCACCGAGAAGATGGTGCGCCGTCACCCGCACGTCTTCGGCGACGCCGTCGCCACGACGCCCGAGGAGGTGCTCGTCCACTGGAACGCGGCCAAGGCCGCCGAGAAGCGCGCGCGCACGAGCGTCCTCGACGGCGTCTCGGCGCACATGCCCTCGCTCGCGCTCGCGCAGAAGCTCGTCGGCAAGGCCGCGCAGGTCGGCGTGGCTGCGGCGGCAGAGCGCGCCGAGGTCGGGGCAGCCGCCGGCGCGCTGCCGGCTTCGCACGCGCCGGCGAGCGAGGCCGAGCTCGGCGACGCGCTCCTCGCCCTCGTCGCCACCGCGCGGGAGCGCGGCTGGGACGCCGAACGGGCGCTGCGAGAGCGGCTGCGGATGCTGACCGCCGACGTGCGCGCGGCCGAAGGCGCCGCATCCGGGCTGGAAGAATAGACACGTGCCCTCCGTCACCCCTCCGCGCGGCATGCGCGACTTCCTGCCCGCCGACAAGGCCCGCCGCGAGCGCGTGCTGGGCGTCATCCGCGACCGCTACCGCGCCCACGGCTTCGACGAGATCGAGACGCCGGTCATGGAGGAGTACCCGCGGCTGCACGCCGGCATCGGCGGCGACAACGAGAAGCTCGCGTTCAACGTCCTCAAGCGCGGGCTGACGGCCGACGACATCCGAGCGGCAGCAGATGACCCCGCCGCGCTCACCGACCTCGGCCTGCGCTACGACCTCACGGTGCCGCTCGCGCGCTTCTACGCGACCCACCGTGCGGAGCTGCCGACCGTCTTCCGCGCGATCCAGATCGCGCCGGTGTGGCGCGCCGAGCGGCCGCAGAAGGGCCGCTACCGACAGTTCGTGCAGTGCGACATCGACATCATCGGCGACGCGTCGGTGCGCGCCGAGGCGGAGCTCATCGTCGCGACTCTCGACGCCGTCGACGCCCTCGGGCTCGCTGGCGCATCGGTGCGCGTCAACGACCGACGGGCGCTGGACGGCATCCTCGCGGCATTCGGCTTCGCCGAGGCGGAGCGGCCGGGCGTGCTCATCACGATCGACAAGCTCGACAAGATCGGGCCCGACGGCGTCGTCGCGGAGCTCCGAGAGCGAGGCGCCTCGTCCGACGCCGTCGCCGCCTTCGAGGCGTTCCTGAGCCGTCCCGCCGCCGAGGGCGCGGGCCTCGACGCCGACGTCGTGCGCGCGGCGCTGCCGGACGCCGTCGACCCGGCCGTCGTGGATCACCTCGCCGCGCTCGGCGCCGCCGTCGCAGCCGCGCGCGGCGGAGCGGTGCCGCTGGTCTTCGACCCGTTCCTCGTGCGCGGCATGGGCTACTACACGGGCACGATCTTCGAGCTCGCGCACCCGTCCGTGTCGTACTCGCTGGGCGGTGGCGGTCGCTACGACGGCATGATCGGGCGCTTCCTCGGGCAGGACGTGCCGGCCGTGGGCTTCTCGATCGGCTTCGAGCGCATCGTCGACCTCGTCGCCACCGAGGCCGACGGCGCCGCGGATGCCGTCGTGCTCGTGCACGACCGCGACATTCCCCCGGCCGAGCTCGTCGCCCTCAAGGCAGCGCTCGTCGCGGGCGGCCGCCGCGTGCGGCTCGAGGCCCGTACCAAGAACCTCAAAGCGCTGCTGGATCGGGCCGCCGCCGACGGCTACACCGCGTTCGCCGCCGTGTCTCCCGGCACCGCGGCCGACGCGCTCGAGCTGCGCCCGCTCGGCTGACGGGGTTCACCCGCGGTTCACCCGTCCGGGGTGGGATCGCGGCATGGCCCGTCTCCGCGCGGTGCGCGTCGCCGCATCCGCCGCCCTGCTCGTGGCGGGGAGCGCGTGGGGGCTCGGCGCGCTGCTGCGGCGTCAGGCGGCGATCGCCCGCCGTCGCATCGGCAAGCCGCTCGGCGAGGACGCGCTCGACGCCGATCGCGTGTGGCGGCGGAGCCTGCCCGGGGCGCCGCTGGAGCTGCTCGTGGTGGGAGACTCGATCGCCGCAGGACTCGGCGCGCACCGACGCAAGGACACGCTCGGCGCGCGCGTCGCGAAGGGCCTCGCCGATGCGCTCGGACGGCCGGTGCGGCTGCGCACCGCCGCCGTCGTGGGTGCGGAGTCGTCGCAGCTCGCAGGCCAGCTCGACGCCCTGCCCGGCGCCTACGCGCCCGATGTCGCGCTGGTCGTGGTCGGCGGCAACGACGTGACCCACCGCATCCCCGTCGCCACCGCCGTCGCCCACCTCTCCGCGGCGGTCGGGCGGCTGCGGCAGCGCGGCGCGGCGGTCGTCGTCGCCACGTGCCCCGATCTCGGCGCCCTCCGCGCGGTGCCGCAGCCGCTGCGGCGGCTGGCGTCGGCGGCGTCTCGGCGCCTGGCCGAGGCGCAGGCGGATGCGGCGGCCGCCGCCGGCGCGCGGGTCGTGTCGCTGCGCGACACGGTCGGGCCGATGTTCCTGTCGGCTCCGGAGGAGATGTTCAGCCTCGACCGGTTCCACCCGAGCGCGCTCGGATACCGCCGGACGGCAGCGATGCTCGTGCCCGTCGCTCTCGACGCGCTGCGGGCGGCGCCCGCCGGCAACGGCGCTGCCGCCGGGCGCGGCGGCGGCGGTGCTTGACCCCGCCGCCACCGCCCGCGAGGCTGGCGGCATGGCCGAGCTGACGCCGACGTCCTACCGGGCCCTCGATTCCTACCTCGCCGACACGCTCGTCGGCCGCGATCCCGACCTCGAAGCGGCCGTGGCTGCGCAGGAGGCCGCAGGACTGCCCGCGATCGAGGTCGCCCCCGCGGCCGGTAAGCTCCTCCACCTCCTCGCGCGCGTGGCCCGCGCCCGCCGCATCCTGGAGGTCGGCACGCTCGGCGGGTACTCGACCATCTGGCTCGCTCGCGCGCTCGCGCCCGGCGGCGTGGTGATCTCGATCGAAGCGGAGCCCCGGCACGCCGCCGTCGCCCGCGAGAGCATCGCCCGCGCGGGGCTGGCCGGTCGGGTCGAGGTGCGCGAGGGGCGCGCCGCCGACGTCCTCCCGACGCTCGCGGGCGACGAGCCGTTCGACCTCGTCTTCATCGACGCCGACAAGGAGTCGAACACGGTCTACCTCGACTGGGCCGCCCGGCTCGGTCGCCCCGGCACCGTCGTCGTGGTCGACAACATCGGCCGCTCGGGCGAGGTGGCGCGGGCCGACACCGGCAATCCGCAGGTGGACGGGGTGCGCCGCGGTCTCGAAATGCTGGCATCCGACCCGCGCTTCGACGCCACCGCGCTGCAGACCGTCGACCGCAAGGGCTGGGACGGCATCGCCATCGCGCTGCTCACCGACGCCGTCGCGGATGCTGCTCCTTCGCCGCCGGCGGCAGATCACTAGACTCGACGCGGACCGACGACGCTCCGCACAAACCTCACCCCGAACCTTTAGGGAGTCCTTCGTGGCACTTATCGAGGCCGTCAACGCGCGCGAGATCCTGGACTCGCGCGGAAACCCGACCGTGGAGGTGGAGGTGCTGCTGGACGACGGTATCGTCCAGCGCGCCGCGGTGCCCTCCGGAGCCTCCACCGGCGCCTTCGAGGCGTACGAGCTGCGCGACGGCGACAAGGGCCGCTACGGCGGGAAAGGCGTGCTGAAAGCCGTCGCGGCCGTCGTGGACGAGCTCGGCCCGGCGATCGAGGGCGTCGAAGCGAGCGAGCAGCGCATCATCGACGAGATCCTCATCGAGACCGACGGCACCGAGAACAAGTCGCGCACCGGCGCGAACGCGATCCTCGGCGTCAGCCTCGCCGTCGCAAAGGCCGCCGCCGACAGCGCCGACCTGCCGCTGTTCCGCTACCTCGGCGGACCCAACGCCCACCTCCTGCCCGTGCCGCTGTTCAACGTCATCAACGGCGGCGAGCACGCCGACAACGGCATCGACTTCCAGGAGTTCTTCCTCGCGCCCATCGGCGCCGACACCTATGGCGAGTCGCTGCGCTGGGGCACCGAGGTCTACCACGTCCTCAAGGGCGAGCTGAAGGCCGCCGGCTTCGCGACCGGCCTCGGCGACGAGGGCGGCTTCGCCCCCGACCTCCCCAGCAACCGCGAGGGCCTCGACTTCCTCATGAAGGCGATCGAGAAGGCCGGCTTCACTCCCGGCCGCGACATCGCCGTGGGCCTCGACGTCGCCGCGACCGAGTTCTTCGCCGACGGCGTGTACACCGTCGAGGGCAAGGCGTGGAGCGTCGACGAGCTCATCTCCTACTTCACGGGCCTGGTCGCCGACTACCCGATCGTCACGATCGAGGACGCGCTCGCCGAAGACGACTGGGACGGCTGGAAGAAGCTCACAGACGCGATCGGCACGAAGGTGCAGCTCGTGGGCGACGACCTGTTCGTCACCAACCCCACGCGCTTGGCGGAGGGCATCAAGAAGGGCGTCGCGAATGCGCTGCTGGTGAAGGTGAACCAGATCGGCACGCTCTCGGAGACGCTCGACGCCATCGCCCTGGCGACGCGCTCGGGCTACGCCTCGATGCTGTCGCACCGCTCCGGCGAGACCGAGGACACCACGATCGCCGACCTCGCGGTCGCCGTGAACGCGGGTCAGATCAAGACCGGCGCGCCCGCTCGCAGCGAGCGCATCGCGAAATACAATCAGCTTCTGCGCATCGAGGAGGAGCTGGGCGACGCGGCGGAGTTCGCGGGCCGCTCGGCCTTCCCGCGGTTCACCGCGTAAGGCGCATCCGACGCGAGACGAGAGGGGGGAGCCGTGGCCAGACCGACGGTTCCCCCCTCTCGCACGTCCGCGCGGCCCGCGCAGACGGGCGCGGCGCGCGTCGATGTGCGCGGGTGGCTCGGCGGCGTGCGCCTGTCGGGCTTCATGGTCATCATGCTCGGGCTCGTGGTGCTCGCCGCCTTCGTGCTCGTCCCGACCGTCGGCACGTACCTCGACCAGCGTCAGCAGATCGCCGCGCTCCAGCACGCGGTGGCCGTGAGCCAGAGCGAGGTCGACGACCTCGAGGAGCAGCAGAAGCGCTGGACCGATCCCGCCTACATCACCACGCAGGCGCGCGAGCGGCTGTACTACGTCACGCCCGGCGAGGTCGTGTACCTCGTCGACGACGACCTGCCCGACGCGCAGGCCCCGCAGGATGCCGCGCCCGTGAGCGACGAGGTCGCCCAGACGCGCACCGACTGGATGTCGCAGCTCGTCCGCTCGGTCGCGACCGCGGGTCTCGCGCAGACCGCCGCCCCCGTCGACCCCCTCGCGCCGCTCGACCCCTCGACCCCCGTCGACGGCACCACTCCCGCGCCGTAGCAGGCCGCGCGGCCCTCCGCGCTCGCGGACCATCCGGAGGAGATCCGCCGAGGGGAGAACCCGAGCGGCTGGACGCGTCCTCCCGTGACCGGATGTCCTCCGCTGAGGCGCGCAGGTGAAGTGGAGACGCACGGAGAAGCCGACCCTCCGCTCCAAGTGTCGCGAATGCAGGAGTGAGCTGCCTCGCCCCGGAGGGAGTCCCAAGAGGTGCGTCAAACGCCTGCCGAGGTGAACTGCTCGGAAGCAACCGTAGGCGCGTCCGAACCTGGCACGACACTCATTGCGCGTACGCCGATGATTGTCGCAACCGTGCGCAAGGATGAACGGATGAGGACTGCCTGCGTGTGATGCAGACGCTCACTAGGAACTCCATGGCAAAGAAGACTGTTACTCCCGCAGCGCTGGCGCGTGACCTAGGCCTTGAAGTTGACGATGTCCTCCTAATGCTTTGGGACAGTGGGGTCGACTACCCAACCTCGCCTGATGCGCTCATTCGACCGGGGGATCATCAGAAGGCGTATGAAGCGTGCGGCGTAGCCTCGCTCAAAGATCGTCTCCTCGTTGATTACTGGTCGAGAACACTTGGAATGAGCCGCGTCGAACTTCAGACATGGGCCGGCCAACACGGGGTGACCATTGGTCCAAACGCGCGGCGCCTGCCGAAGGGTGCGCTCGCGCGGTTCGAGAGGGCAATGCGCTCCAACGCGGTCAGCCGCGCAGAGCGCCGAGGTGCGGGCGAGGTACCCTCCTCCACATCGCCGCGCAGTCCAATGCAATGGCGAGACGTTGGACATATGCGAGACGACATGCGCTATCTAAGCGCAGATGAGATCGAGCAGATCCACCATCAGATCGCTCAGGATTTTCGAGACACTGCAGATCCCATCGCGCCGGCGGGTGTTAGGAGCCGAGAGCTACTGGAGAGCGCCGCTGGGAGACCCGGCACTGGGCTCGGCGGCTATCGCAAGTATCCAACGATCGAGATGGCGGCCGCAGCGTTGGTTCACTCCGTGATTCACAATCACCCCTTCTATAACGGGAACAAGCGAACAGCGCTTGTCTCAATGCTTTCGTTTATGGATGAGAACGGGTTGGTCCTAACCTCCTCGCAGGACGAACTCTTCAGGTGGACAGTCCGAGTGGCAGGGCACAAGCTTGGGGCGGACAAGTACACGGGCGATAAGAGCGACGTCGAGCTGCAACTGATGGCGCAATGGCTTCTGCAGCACAGTCGTGCAATCGAAGCCGGGGAGCGGGTCATTACGTTTGCGGAGTTGCGACGTCGACTCGCTACCTTCGACTGCTCGGTGCACATCACCAGTAACCGCGGCGGCCGAGCGATCGTGGAACGGCAAGTTGCCGTGACGCAACGATCCTTACTCGGATCACGCCGCAAGGTGGAGACCCGCCGCGTCAACTTGCCCTATGGGGGAGAAGGACGCCAAGTCGCTCGCAACCGGATCAAGGAGTTGCGACGCGAACTACAGCTTTCGGACGAGTTTGGGATCGATTCGGCAGCGTTCTATGGACTAGACAAGCGCCCGATCGATGCGTTCATCGCTGAGTATCGAAAGACCCTTCGACGGCTTGCGAGAGTGTGAGCAACGCCACGGAGCCGAGCAGAGTAGTTCTTTCGGTGCGCCACATCCGCTTCGTGTGGACCTGAGCTAGCTTGGTGATGTGGCGAGCGACAGCAAGCGTAAGCATCGGGACGACGCGCCGAGACGGATCGCTTCGACTCGGGATGGATCGTTCGCGACGATTCCAAAGAACGAGGCGGTTGCTCGGGCGTCAAAGTTGGCTCGGAGTTATTCGGAATTGATGCGCCGGCTCGAATGATCGTCAGATATCTCGATTTCGAGACCATCTGCCTTATAAATGAGCGGTTCTGCGGGCAGGGCGCGGGGGTACGCGACCGGAATGGCGTCCGGTCCGTGGCCCTACGACCACAAGCCACATGGGAGGGAGCTGACCTCTTCCCACGCGTTGTCGATAAGGCGGCGGCCTACCTCCACGGGTTTGCAACAACACAATATTTTAGGGACGGGAACAAGCGGACGTCGTTTCTGTGCGCAACCGTCTTCATCGAGGGGAACGACCTTATCTTCGATGGCCCGACGATCGACGAAGCCGAAGCGTTTCTGCTTTCAGTAGCGGCCAAGGAGCGGTCGATTGCCGACGTAGCGTTGTGGCTTGACCGTTACTCCTTTGGCCGCCGCGCCTGGAAGCGACTCCAGGCTTGGCAGGATCTGGAGGACTACGGACATTTGTAGAGGTGCTCCGTTGGGCACCTGGACCGAACCCTCGCGCCGCTCGACCCCTCGACCCCCGTCGATGGCGCCACCCCGTCCCGTAGGAGGTCGCGCGATCCTCGCCCGCGCGAACCATCCGGAGGAGATCCGCCGAAGGGAGGACCGAAGAGTCGAATCCGCCCTCCCGCGGCCGGATCTCCTCCGCTCGGCGCGCGGCCGAGGCACCGCCGGATGCGGCAGATCCCGCCGCATCCGCCCCGCGCCGACCGTCCGCCCAGGCAACACCGGTACCCTGGCACGGATGAGCACGCCGCCCCTGCCGCCCGCGACCGAGGCCGATCTGTCGGTGCTGCGCGAGCAGCTCGGCCGTCCCGCCCGCGACGTCGTCGGCATCGCCGCGCGCTGCGTGTGCGGCAATCCGACGGTCGTCGCGACGTCCCCGCGGCTCTCCGACGGGTCGCCCTTCCCGACGTTCTACTACCTCACCCACCCCGGTGCGACCGCGGCCATGTCGGCCCTGGAGGCCGGGCATGTCATGCGTGAGTTCACCGACGAGCTCGCCGAGGACGAGGAGCTGCAGGCCGCCTATCGACGCGCACACGAGGCGTACCTGCGCGACCGCGCGGCGTACGGCGAGCCCGACGAGATCGCGGGCATCTCCGCGGGCGGCATGCCGACGCGCGTGAAGTGCCTGCACGCTCTGGCCGGGCACGCGCTCGCCGCCGGTCCCGGCGTGAATCCCATCGGCGACCGGGCGCTCGCGCGTGCCGACTGGTCGCCGAGCCGCTGCACCTGCGCGAACCCCGGGGCGACGGGATGAGGCGCGTGGTCGCGGCATCCGTCGCGATCGCACTGACGGTGCTGCTGGCTGGCGCCGCCTCGCCGCCTCCGCCGGTCGCGGAGGACCCGACCGACCCCGTGCGCGCGGGGGAGTACTGGCTCGACCAGTACGGCATCCGCCAGGCCTGGCAGACCACGCGCGGCGCGGGCGTCAAGATCGCCGTCATCGACACCGGCGTGGGGCGCACGCCGCCGGAGTTCGCCGGCGTCGTCGGCGGCACCGATGTGTCCGAGCGCGGCGCGCCCGACGGCCGCACGCCGGTGGGCACGGGCTCCGAGAGCAACCACGGCAGCTGGGTGGCCTCCCTCGCCGGCGCGCGCGGCTCGGCGGACGGGCGCGGCATGGTCGGCGTCGCCCCCGAGGCGGAGCTGCTGTCGGTGTCGATCGACATCGAGGGCGAGAAGGTGCCGGTGAGCGACCAGATCGCCGATGCCATCCGGTGGTCGGTCGACGCCGGGGCCAAGGTCATCAACATGTCGCTGACGACCAACACGCTCGAGTGGGACCCGTCGTGGGACGACGCGTTCTCGTATGCCTTCGAGAAGGACGTCGTCATCGTCGTGGCCGCGGGCAACCGCGGCAGCGGCACGACACGCGTCGGCGCCCCCGCGACCATCCCCGGCGTCCTCACCGTCGGCGGTGTCGACCCCGACGGCGTTGCGAGCGTGGAGGCGTCCACGCAGGGCATCACGATCGGCGTCTCTGCGCCGAGCGAGCGGCTCATCGGCGTCTCGGCCGACGGTGCGCTCGTGCAGTGGAACGGCACGAGCGGTGCCGCGCCCATCGTCGCCGGCATCGCCGCGCTCGTGCGGTCGGCGCATCCCGAGCTCGACGCGAACAATGTCCTCAACCGCCTCATCAGCACTGCCAGGCCGCCGGCAGGCGCGACGCAGCGGCCCGACGTGCTCTACGGGTACGGTCTCGTGGATGCGGCGGCCGCCGTGTCGGCGACCGTGCCGTCGATCTCGAGCAACCCCATGGGCGACCTCGCGGAGTGGATCCGGCTCTACCGGCGGGCCGATGCGGCGCCCGCGCCCGCGCCGACGGCCGGACCTGCCGAGATCGCTCCGCTGCCTGCCGCGGACGGCCCGTCGGCGGCCGGCAGCCCGCTGCTGCCCAGCGCCGAGACGCTTCGGTACGGCACGGTTCCGCTCGTCGCCCTCACGGTGGCCGCTATAATGGTGGTGCTCGGCCTCACCGCTGCTGCCCGGCGAATCCGTTCGGCCCGCGAGTCTCGCTCGCCGAGTTCTCCATCCATCTGAGGAGTGCGTCCCACCGTGACCACCACCGTGCCCCGAATCCTCATCGTCGGCGGCGGCTACGCCGGCTTCTACACCGCGTGGAAGCTCGAGAAGCACCTGCGCCGCGGCGAGGCCGAAGTCACGATCGTCGACCCGCTGCCGTACATGACGTACCAGCCGTTCCTCCCCGAGGTCGCCGCCGGCTCGATCGAGCCGCGTCACTCGGTGGTCGCGCTCCGTCGTCACCTCGACAAGACGTCTGTCGTCGCGGCGAAGGTCACCGGCATCGACCACGCCAACAAGGTCGCCACGATCACGCCCATCGTGGGTGAGCCGTACCAGCAGGAGTACGACCAGATCGTCGTCACCGCCGGCGCCGTCTCGCGCACCTTCCCGATCCCCGGCATCGCCGAGAACGCGATCGGCCTGAAGACGATCGAGGAGGCCGTCGCCATCCGCGACCGCCTGCTCTCCAACTTCGACAAGGCGTCGGTGCTGCCCCCCGGACCCGAGCGCGAGCGCCTGCTCACGGTCGTCGTCGTCGGCGGCGGCTTCGCGGGCATCGAGGTCTTCGCCGAGCTGCGCTCGTTCGCGTCGTCGCTGCTGAACAAGTACCCGTCGCTGTCGTTCGACGAGACGCACTTCCACCTCATCGAGGCGATGGGGCGCATCATGCCCGAGGTGTCGCTGAAGACGAGCGAGTGGGTGCTGAAGGACCTCGCCAAGCGCGGCGCCTACGTGCACCTCGACACCCAGGTGACCGGTGCGATCGACGGCAACGTCGAGCTCTCCACCGGCGAGGTCATCCCCACCGACATCATCGTGTGGACCGCGGGCGTCATGGCCAACCCCACCGTCGTACGCGGCGGCGACCTGCCCGTCGAGGAGCGCGGCCGGATCCGCACCCGTCCCGACCTGCGCGTCGGCACCGCCGAGGAAGCGGTCGAGGGCGCGTGGGCCGCCGGTGACGTCGCGGCCGTGCCCGACCTGTCGGGTGGCGGCGTCGGCGGCTACTGCGTGCCGAACGCGCAGCACGCCGTGCGTCAGGGCAAGCTGCTCGCGAAGAACATCGTCGCCGTGCTCCGGGGTGAGGAGCCCAAGGAGTACTTCCACAAGAACCTCGGCGCCGTCGCCGGTCTCGGCGTGTACGACGGGGTCTTCCAGTCGGGCAAGATCGCGGTCAAGGGTCTCATCGCGTGGTTCATGCACCGCGGCTACCACGGCCTCGCGATGCCCACGTGGGAGCGCAAGCTCCGCGTCGTCGGCGACTGGATCGGCGGCTTCTTCCTCGGGCGCGACATCGTGAACCTCGAGGCGGTCCAGACGCCCCGCGCCGTGTTCGAGGAGTTCGCCGCGCGCCCGCGCCCGACCGCTCCCGCCCCGGTCGAAGAGGCTAAGCCGGCCGCCAAGCGTCCCGCCAAGGCCAAGACCGAGAAGGTCGCCGCCCAGGGCTGACGCTCACTCGTCAAGAACCCCTGCCCCGTGTCGGGCAGGGGTTCTTGCATGTGCACGGGCGGTAGCGTGGATGCGGCGGCGTCGACGTCGCCCGCGACCGCGAGCCCCCGTAGCCCAATGGCAGAGGCAGGCGACTTAAAATCGCTTCAGTGTGGGTTCGAGTCCCACCGGGGGTACGGCCGGCCACTCGGCCGCGAGCCCGCGCGGGGCGGCCGGACCGGCCGCCCCGCGCACAGGCGCTAGGACTGGATGAACGCCAGCAGGTCGGGATTCAGCACGTCCGCGTGGGTCGTGAGCATCCCGTGCGGGTAGCCCTCGTAGATCTTCAGCGTCGAGTTCTGCAGGAGCTCGTGCTGCTTGAGCGCCGCGTCCTTGTAGGGCACGATCTGGTCATCGTCGCCCTGCATGACCAGCACCGGCACCGTGATCGCCTTGAGGTCCTCGGTCTGGTCGGTCTCGGAGAACGCCTTGATGCCGAGATAGTGGGCCAGTGCGCTGCCGGTCATGCCCTGGCGCCACCAGTTGTCCACCACCGGCTCCGACACCGTGGCGCCCTCGCGGTTGAAGCCGTAGAACGGACCGGACGCGACGGCGCGGAAGAAGTCCGCGCGATTGGCCGCGAGGGCCTCGCGGAAGCCGTCGAACACGGAGATGTCGGTGCCCTCGGGGTTGGCGTCGGTCTTCACCATGAGCGGCGGCACGGAGGCCACCAGCACAGCCTTCGCGACCCGGCCCTGCGGCTGGCCGTACTGAGCGACGTAGCGGGCGACCTGGCCGCCGCCGGTGGAGTGTCCGATGTGCACCGCGTTGCGCAGGTCGAGGTGCTCGACGACGGCGCTCACGTCGCTCGCGTAGTGGTCCATGTCGTGGCCGGTGTCGATCTGCGACGAGCGTCCGTGTCCGCGGCGGTCGGACGCGACGACGCGGAACCCCTTCGAGAGGAAGTAGAGCATCTGGGCGTCCCAGTCGTCAGAGGACAGCGGCCATCCGTGATGGAAGACGATCGGCTGGGCGTCCTTCGGACCCCAGTCCTTGAAGAAGATCTCGGCGCCGTCGGCGGTCGTGATGAAGGGCATGGTGGAACCTTTCGTTGCGGGTGGTGTCCGGGGGATCCCGGACGTGGGGGAAGGTGACGGGGGAGGGTCAGCCGAGCTCGGCGATCGCGTCGGTGATGACCTTCGTCACGTCGGCGGGGTTCGAGTGCATGAGCAGGTGCGGGCCGTCGATCTCGACGACCGAGCGCAGGCCGGCCCGCTGGTAGCCGAACCGCTCGACGTCGGGGTTGATCGTGTGGTCGGCGGCGGCGACGATGCCCCACGCGGGCTTCGTCTTCCACGCCGCGACCGGTGCGTTCTCGCCGAACGCGAGCGCGGCGAGGGGACGCTGCGATACGGCGAGCACCTCGGCATCCGCGCGGTCGATGCCCTTGGCGAAGATGTCAGGGAACGCCGACACGTTCACCGACACGTCGGTGCCCGGTTCGGCCCCCTCGATGGGGAAGGGCGTGTAGATGAGGTTCGCGGCCAGGTCGGAGTCGGGGAAGCCGCCCTGCAGCTGTCCGAGACTCTCGCCCTCGTCGAGCGCGTAACCCGCGATGTAGACGAGCCCCACGACGTTCTCCGCCGCGCCGGCGACGGTGATGACCGCGCCGCCGTAGCTGTGACCGACCAGCAGCACCGGCCCGTCGATCTCCTCGACGACGGAGCGGATGTACGCGGAGTCGCCGAGGAGGCTCCGGTTGGGGACGGCCGGCACCGAAACGCGGAAGCCCCGGTCCAGGAGCATGCGGGTGACGGGTGCGAAGCTCGCCGCGTCGGCGAACGCGCCGTGGACGAGGACGACGGTGGGGGAGGGCATCGGCGGAGGGCCTTTCTCGAGGGGTGACGATCGTCACGCTACGAGCCTCGGGTCGCGCTGTCGTGGCCCTCCCCGGCCCCCTCTCGAGGTCGGTCGCTCAGCGCGCAGACGTGCGCGGATGCGGTGCCGCATCCCTCGGGCCGGTGCCGCGGTATCTCGCCAACCGAGTGCCCGACGTCGGGGTGGGCGGGTTCTCGGGCAGCTCGATCGTGCCGGCCGCGAGCGCATCCTGCAGCTCTTTGAGCGCGCGCTCGCCGAGGGTTCCGGGTGCGCCGTAGCAGATGACCGTGTACAGCCCGGGGTGTGCCTCGAGCACCTGCCAGCTCATGTCGACCCAGCCGTGCTGCGCGAAGTAGTTGGGAGAGACTCCGAAGCTCAGGGGGAACTGCTGGTGCTCCTCCCACATGCAGCGGAAGTCCACGTCTTCGAGGAGCAGCTCGACGATCTCCTGCCAGCGCGCGTCCGACGGGTTGCCGTAGTAGCGCAGCCGGGAGATGGTCGCCCGGCTGCCGTTCAACCACGACGGCAGCGCGCGCACCTCGGGCGTCGCCTCGAAGTGCATGAGGGCGAGGTTGTTGCCGACCTCGACGTAGCCGGGCGCGAGCGCGCGGATCAGGTCGTTCACGACGAGGATGTCCTGGTTGCGGTCGATCATGTACGCCGCCGTGTGGTCCCAATGCGTGATCATCTCGACGAGCCCCGGCGGGGGCTCCTCGCCCTCGTGCACCTCGAACGGCGCCTCCGCGTCGGGCAGGGCGAGCCGGAGGAGGTACGCCGTGCCGGCGCGGTCGAGCTGCAGCGCGTGGGCGAGCGACTTGCACACCTGCAGCGAAATCTGATGCCCGCTGCCCTGCTCGAGGCGGCGGTAGTAGTCGGAACTGATGCCCGCGAGCCGAGCGACCTCTTCGCGGCGCAGCCCCTGCACGCGCCGGCGGTCGTCGGTCGGCAAGCCCGCCATCTCGGGCGTCAGCGCGGCCCTGCGAGCACGGAGGAAGCGTGCCAGAGCGCTCTTTTCGGGGGGATGCGGGAGCGGTTCCACGCCTCCATGATGCCTCATTTGCGCAGCGTCCCTGGCGCCGTGACGGGGACAAACCGACTGGTCGGTCGGTACGCTAGTATCAGCTGATGCGCGACCATGTCCTCGCCGCCGCCCGCGCCCTCACCATCGCGACCGGCGTCGTGCCGTCGCTGAACGCGGTGGTCGCTGCGGCGGGGGTGTCCAAAGGCGGACTCATGCATCACTTCCCGACGCGCACCGACCTGATCGTCGGCCTCGCACGGATGTCGCTTCATGAGATCGACGCGGCCATGACGGATGCGGCCGCGCGAGGCGACGCCGCGCCGACCTGGCTCCGATTGTCGCGCCCGGATGCGTCCGAGCGGGCACTTCTGCAGGCCCTCGCCGTCTCGTTCCGTTCGAGCGATCCCAAGTCCGCGGTTCTGCTGGACGAGGCCCGTTCGGCGCTGGCGAGGTGGGAGCGCATGATCGAGGAGGAAGTGGGCGACGCGATGCGTGCGCGAGTGATCCGGCTGGTTGGCGACGGCCTCGTCGCCAACGCGATCGCCGGGGTCGAACCGGAACCCGTCGATCTCGTGACCCTGTCCGCCTCCCTCATCGGTCCAGCCGCAGCCCCCGGACGGCACGGGTGACCGGGGTGCTCCTTCTCGGAATCGCCGGGCTCGCGCTCCTCGACTCGCTGAATCCGGCGACGATCGTCGCCGTCACGCTGATCCTCATCGCCGCTCCCCGCCGCGCCGCGCTCGTTGCCGGTATGGCCGTGAGCGGTGCGGCGATCACCGTCTTCGCGGTCGGCGCAGCGCTCTTCCTCTCCGCCGGAGCCGCGGCCGGTGCGGTCGCGGGCATCACCGTCGCGCTGCGCTTCCTCGCCTTCGGCGCGGCGGCGGTCGCACTCGTCGTCGCAGGCGTGCGTCGCCTGCGCGACCGACCCCGTCGGCCGATCACCCTGCCGGCCTGGTTCTCGGGTGGACCGCACTCCCGTTCGGGGTGCTTCTGACGGGAGCCGATCTGCCCAACGCGTTCCCCTACTTCGTCGCGATCGAACGCCTCCTGTCGATCGGCGTGCCGCCAGGGCGCGGCCTCCTCATCCTGGCTGGGTACGCGGTCGTCTATTGCCTGCCGTGCGTGGTCCTCCTCATCGTGGGGCTCTCTGCACGGACGGCGGTTCGCGCTCGCCTCGAGGCGCTCGTCGCCCGGTTCGGCACCGGCACGGTTCGCCGCTCCGTGCCGACCGCGGGAGGCTTGATGCTGCTCGGGTTCGCCGTCGGGTCCATTCCATTCTGGCTGCTCGCATGACCTGGCCCCGGCCGGAGGGTCCGCGGGCCGCCTGTCGCTCAGCGGGAGAAAGTCAGGTCGACCGTGCCCGTGCGCACGACGAGCGCCCCGCGGGACCGCTGCGCGACGAAGAGTGTGTGCGTGCAGGAGCGGCAGCGCACGAGCGCCGAGTTCTGCTCGAGCTCGACGACCGCCTGCGCGAGCACGTAGGCGTCGGAGCAGTGCGCGCATTCCAGGCGCACCATCGTCGGGTCGGGACCCAGTGCGTCCTGCAGCAGACCTGCGAGCGCGTTGCCGTCGACGATGCTGACGACGGCGTGCTCGGTGGTCGGGTGACCCGCGGCCGCGTGCTCAGCCATCATGCACCTCCGAATCGTTCGGTCTTCACGCGCGCCGGGTCGTGCCCGAGCGCCACCAGAGCGGATGCCACGGCCTCGACGAAGCCCGTCGGGCCGCACACGAACACGGCGGGGCGCTCGTCGGGCGCGAACGTCCGGGCCGTCAGCACGTCGCGGCCCACGCGGCCGACAGGACCGCTCCAGCCCTCCGGCCCGCGCCGCGTGTACACCCAATCCACCGTCACCCCGGCATCGGCCAGGCGTTCCACCTCGTCGCGGTAGATCGCGTCCTCGGGAGAGCGGACGGAGTACAGCAGGCGGAAGGGCGCGGTTGAGCCAGAGGCGGCGCGGGCGCGCGCCATCGCGAGCAGCGGCACGATGCCCGAGCCGCCGGCGATCAGCTGCACGGGGGAGGGGTCGTCGTCGTGCCACACGAAGAAGCCGCCGAGCGGACCCTTCACCTCGAGCTGATCGCCCGGCTGCACGTCCTCGACGAGGTACGGCGAGACCTCGCCGTCCGGCACCTCGTCGACCGCCAGCTCGACGCGATCGCCCGCACCGGAGGAGGCGATCGAGTACGACCGCACCGCCTGGTAGCCGTCCTCCGCGGTCAGGCGCAGGTCGAGGTGCTGGCCGGGGAGGTTGCCCGGCCATCCCGGCACGTGCAGCCGCAGGATCCGGGCCGTGGGGGTGGCCGGCTCGACCTCGGCGACCGACGCCGGTGCCCAGCCGCCGACGATCACCAATACCGCTCCTCGCGCCACGGGTCGCCGTGCAGGTTGTAGCCGTTCTGCTCCCAGAATCCCGGGTCGTCACGCTCCTGCATCACGAGCCCACGCACCCACTTGGCGCTCTTCCAGAAGTACAGGTGCGGCACGAGGAGGCGCGCTGGTCCGCCGTGCTCGGGCGCGAGCGGCTCGCCGTCGAACTCGAAGGCCACCCACGCCTTGCCGCCGCGGAGGTCGGCCATCGGCACGTTCGTCGTGTAACCGCCGTACGAGTGCGCCATGGCGTACTCCCAGTCGGTGTCGACGTCGGCGAACAGCGTGTCGATCGACACGCCCCGCCACGACGTGCCGAGCTTCGACCAGCGGGTGACGCAGTGGATGTCGGTGGCCACGTCCTCGATGGGCAGCGCCATCAGCTCGTCCCACGACCACGAATGGGTCGCGCCCTTCTCGGTGCGGATGCTGAAGCTCCACTCCGCGGTGTCGATGCGGGGAGTCGGGCCGGCGGAGAGCACCGGGAAGTCCTGCGTCAGATACTGCCCGGGCGGCAGGTCGGCGTCGGACTCGCGGCGACGGGAACCGAACCCGCGGGAGAACACGGCCATGGCGAACCTCCGGATGGTCTCGGTGCCCTCCGAGCGGGGCGACCTGTCGTTCAGCGTAGGGCGCATCGCGGCGGCGTCGGTAGCCCCGCCGGTGCCACGCTGAGCGTCGCAGCCCTAGGCTGACCGCATGCGCGCGCATCGGAGTCACCCGTGAGCCTGGACCTCCTCGCCGGCGCGGCCTCCGCCGCCCGGGACGCAGCCCACTGGCAGGGGATCACGGCGGCCACCGGCGGCCTCTCCGGGCCCGTGGCGGTCCTCAGTGCCGAAGCGCTGCGCTACAACGCTGCCGACATGCTCGTGCGGGCCGGGGGCGTGCCTATCCGCGTCGCAAGCAAATCGGTCCGCGTGCGCGAGGTCGTCGATGCCGTGCTCGCGCTTCCGGGGTACGCCGGCATCCTCGCGTTCACGCTGCCCGAGGCGCTGTGGCTGGCCGCCGACCACGACGACGTCGTCGTCGGCTATCCCACCGCCGACCGGGCGGCGATCGCGGCGCTCGCCGCCGACGAGTCCGCGGCCTCCCGTGTCACGCTCATGGTCGATGACATCGCCCAGCTCGATCTCGTCGACGCCGTCGCCCCACCGGGACGGCGTGCGGTCCTCCGCGTCGCCATCGACGCCGACGCGTCGTGGCGCGCGGCGGTGCTCGGACACATCGGCGTCCGCCGCTCACCGGTCCACGATCCCGCCGAGGTCGTCGCCCTCGCCCGGCGCATCGCCGCACGCCCGGGCTTCGCGCTCGTCGGCCTGATGATGTACGAAGCGCAGATCGCCGGGCAGCCGGATGCGGCGGGCCCCGGCGACCCCGTGATCCGGTGGATGCAGCGGCGATCGGCCGCCGAGCTCGCCGAGCGCCGCTCGCATGTCGTCGCCGGCGTCCGCGGCGTGGCCGACCTCGCCTTCGTGAACGGCGGGGGCACCGGCTCGCTCGAGGTCACGGCGTCCGAATCGGCCGTGACGGAGCTCACCGCCGGCAGCGGCCTGCTCGCGGGGCATCTGTTCGACGGCTACCGCGCGTTCACGCCGGCCCCCGCGGCCGCGTTCGGGCTGGAAGTCGTCCGCAAACCCCGGCCCGACATCGCGACCGTCCTCGGCGGCGGGTGGATCGCGTCCGGGCCGCCCGTCGCGTCGCGCCAGCCGCGCCCGGTGTGGCCCGAGGGGCTCACCACGCTCGGCCGCGAGGGCGCCGGCGAAGTGCAGACGCCGCTGGAGGGCGCCGCCGCCCGCGACCTCGCGATCGGCGACCGGGTGTGGTTCCGCCACGCCAAGAGCGGCGAGCTGGCCGAGCGGGTCGACCGGTACCACCTCGTCGACGGCGGTGCGCTCGCCGGCGAGCTGCCGACGTACCGCGGCGAGGGGAAGGCGTTCCTGTGACCCGCCCGGGCGGTGTGTGGCGCAACTGGGGCCGCAATCAGCACGTGCGTCCGGTGCGCGTGGAGCGCCCCGCATCCGTCGACGCGGTGCGCCGGGCCGTGACGGCCGCGGCCGCGCGCTCGCTGCGCGTGAAGGCCGTCGGATCCGGCCACAGCTTCTCGGGCATCGCCGTGGCGCCGGATGTGCTGCTCGACCTCGGGGAGCTCCGCGGTGTCGTCGACGTCGACCGGGATCGCGCGCGAGTGACGCTGCGGGCCGGCACCCCGCTGTGGGACGTGCCGCGGCTGCTCGCTCCCTACGGTCTCGCGATGGCGAACCTCGGCGACATCGACCGCCAGACGATCGCGGGCGCCATCTCGACGGGCACCCACGGCACGGGGGCGCGTTTCGGCGGCCTGTCGACGCAGGTGGTCGGCGTGACGCTCGTCACCGCCGGCGGCGAGCTGCTCACGATCGACGACGAGGCGCAGCATCCGGAGCTGCTCGCGGCCGCGGCGCTGGGCCTGGGCGCCCTCGGGGTGCTCGTGGAGGTCACGCTGCAGTGCGTGCCGGCGTTCCTCCTGGAGGCGGTCGAGAGGCCCGACCCGCTCGAAGACACCCTCGCGGCGCTCGACGCGCGGGCCGCGGCCGACCATTTCGAGTTCTACTGGTTCCCGCACACCGACATCGCCGTCACCAAGACCAATACGCGACTGCCCGAGAGCGCTCGGCGCGCGCCGATTCCGCGAGCGCGCCGGTTCCTCGACGAGAGCGTCATGGCCAACGGCGTGTACCGCGCGACATGCGCCGTGGGCGCGGTGGTGCCGGCGGCGGTGCGGCCGGTGAACGCGCTCGCCGGGCGCACGTTCGGCAATCGCACCTACGTCGACCACGCGCCGCGCGTGTTCACCCAGCGGCGCACGGTTCGGTTCCGGGAGATGGAGTACGCCGTGCCGGTCGAGACGCTGCCGGCCGCGTTCCGCGCCGTGCGGGAGCTCATCGATCGCAGCGGCTGGCGGATCTCGTTCCCCATCGAGGTTCGCGTGGCCGCGGGAGACGACCGCTGGCTCTCGACCGCGCACGGCCGCGACAGCGGCTACATCGCCGTCCACCGGTACTGGCGGGAAGACCCGACGGCGTACTTCGGCGCGGTGGAGGAGATCCTCGCCGGGCTCGGCGGTCGCCCGCACTGGGGCAAGGAGCACGGTCTCGACGCCGTCGCGCTGCGCGAGCGCTACCCGCGCTTCGACGACTTCGTGGCGGTGCGCGACCGGCTCGACCCCGACCGCGTCTTCGCCAACCCCTACCTCGACCGGGTGCTCGGTGAATAAGCACTGGGAGTCGTCGCAACCTTCCGGACCGCGCGTCCAACCCCCGTTAGGATGAGGGGCACTCGTCGAACGGAGACCCTCGCATGTGGGAGTGGCTGATCCCTGTCCTCATCGTCGTGGCGGTCATCGTCATCGGCGGGATCTATCTGTGGGCCACGTACAACTCGCTCGTGCAGCTGAACGTCCGCGTCGACGAGGCGTGGAGCGACATCACGGTGCAGCTCAAGCGTCGTGCCGACCTGCTTCCGAACCTCATCGAGACGGTGAAGGGCTACGCGGCGCACGAGAAGGCGGTCTTCGAGAACGTCACGCGCGCTCGCGCCGAGACGCTCTCGGCGACGGGCCCCGCGGAGGCGGGCGTGGCCGAAGGGCACATGCAGCAGGCGCTCAAATCGATCTTCGCGGTCGCCGAGGCTTACCCCCAGCTGCAGGCGAGCCAGAACTTCCTGCAGCTGCAGCAGTCGATCGTCGACACCGAGGACAAGATCCAGGCGTCCCGCCGGTTCTACAACGGCGGAGTGCGCGAGCTGAACACGAAGATCAAGGTCTTCCCGAACAACCTGTTCGCCCGTCGCCTCGGCTTCACCGAGCGCGAGTTCTTCGAGGTCGTCGACGGCGCGGCCATCTCAGAGCCGCCCCGCGTGCAGTTCTGACTCTTGCGACGACGTCCCCGCCGCATTCGCCGGCGGGGACGTCGTCGCATGCGGCGGCTAGGCTCCGGGCATGACGCTGCGGCTGCATCCCGCCGACGCTCGACGCATCGCCGTCCGTGCGCAACGACTCGACGACGACCGGCCCGCCGACATCGTCGAGACGCTCGACGCGCTGGTCGTGGTGAACATCGATCCGACCGCCGCGATCGCGCCGAGCGCCGATCACATCCTGTGGAGCCGCATCGGCTGGCCGTACCAGCCCGCCGATCTGGCGCGCGCCGTCGAGGTCGATCGCACGGTGTTCGAATGGAGCGGCTACTACCGGCCGATGGCCGACCTGCCGCTGTACCGCGCGCGGATGGCGGCGTCACCGGCCTCTGCGCAGGCCCGCGAATGGCTGCAGCTCAACGCCGCCTTCCGCGACGACGTGCTCGCGCGGCTCGCTGCCGAGGGAGCCCTCGCGACCGGCGACATCCCCGACACGAGCGCCGTGCCGTGGGCGTCGACGGGCTGGACCGACGCGAAGAACGTCTCGCGCATGCTCGAGCTGCTCGCCCTGCGGGGCGAGGTCGCCGTGTCGAAGCGGCGCGGGCGCGAGCGGGTATGGGATCTCGCCGAACGCGTCTTCCCCGACGACTCCGAAGTGCCGGCGAGCGAGGCCGAGCGCATCCTGGCCGAACGTCGGCTGCGCGCGCTCGGCATCGCGCGCGCGTCGACGACGGCCCTTCCGGGGGAGCCCGCCGACGTCGGCGAGATCGGCGTCGAGGTGGAGGTCGAGGGGGTCGCGGGTCGCTGGCGCGTCGACCCGGAGGCGCTCGATGACGCCGCGGCGCCGGGCCGCGTCGCGCTGCTCTCGCCGTTCGATCGGCTGGTGTTCGACCGCAAGCGCGCGCGGGAGATCTTCGATTTCGAGTACATCGTCGAGATGTACAAGCCCGCGGCCCAGCGGCGGTGGGGGTACTTCGCGCTGCCGATCCTGGTGGGTGACGACCTCGTCGGCAAGCTCGACGCCCGCGTCGACCGCAAGGCCGGGGTGCTCCGCGTCAACGCCGTGCACGAGGACGGTGCGTGGGACGACGACGACCGCGACGCCGTGCACGCCGAGGTGCGGGAGCTGGCCGCGTGGCTGGGCGCCGAGGTGGTCGGGCTCCCGGAGCGCTGATCAGCGGACCGACAGCGTCATCCCGGTGTCGTCGACGGTGACGTCGCCGCGCAGCGCCCACGCGTCGTTGCGGTAGGTCGCGCTCGTCTCGCGACCGTCGCGCGCGACGCCGCTGACCGTGACGACGACGGACCCGTTGACGGCCTCGAACGTGCGGCCGTCGTCGGAGACGGTGACGACGGGCCGGCGCTCGACGCGGTACGCGAAGGATCGGGCCTCGCGGAGGTCGGCCTGCCACGGGATGTGCAGGGCGCACGCCTCGGGCACCCGGCCGGCGGTCTGCGTGCACGCATCCGCGTAGGCGTCGATCTGCTCCTGGGCGCGGGTGCGGGCCTCGGCGGTGAGGGCGGCGGGCACGCTCGCCGACGCGGCCGCGCCGTCGTCGGCGGGAACGTCGATCACGACGGCACCGGACAGCAGCGTGCCGGGCGCCGCCGTCACCCGGTACTGCGCGGGTAGGAGCGAGAGCGCCCCGGCGGGGAGCACCGTGCCGCCGATCCCGATGCTCGTGCCGATCGACGTCGTGACCGTCACGGTGCGCAGCGCGTCGTCGGCCACGAGCCATCGGCCGTCGCGCCGTTCGAGCGAGAATCCGACGTCCACTGCACGCCCGTCGAGCGTCGCGGTCGCCGCCGCCCGCGCGCGGTCGTCTTCGACGTCGACCGCGGTGACGTGCGCGTCGGTCACGTGCGCCTCGGCGGCCGCGAATGCGTCGGCGAGCCCCGGATGCGCCGCCGCATCCGCGAGCGCTCCGACGGCCGCGGCGCCGTCGCCGCTCTCGAGGGCGGCGACGAATCCGGCGGCCGCCTGCGCGGGGTCGGGGGAGCGTGTGAGCGACCACACGGCGGCCGCGGTCACCGCCGCGGCGACGACGGCGGCGACGACCGCGGCGATCGTCCACGCCCGCCGGCGGCTCATGCGGTCGGCTCGTCCGGCGCGAGCGGGACGGGCTCGACGTCGGCGCGGTCGTGCCGGGCGGCCTCGGGCAGCTCCGCGGCGATGCCGTCGACCGCGTCGCCCCAGCGCGACACCGAGATGCGTTCGAGACCCTGCCATCGCGCGGCGCGCCGGAGCTCGGCGGCGACGCGCTCGGCGGCTCCGGCCGGCGCATCTGGCTCCCACCACGCCGACTGCACGAGGAGGGTCCCGGCCGCCCGGTCGGCCTTGAGGTCGGCGCGGCCGACGATCCGGTCGCCGACGAGGAGCGGGAGGGAGTAGTACCCGTAGCGTCGCTGGGGCCCGGGCGTGTAGATCTCGATGCGGTACTCGAACGAGAACAGCCGCTCGGCCCGGTCGCGGAACCACACCACGGGGTCGAACGGCGTCAGCAGCGCCGCCGCGTCGATGCGACGGGGCACGATCGCGTCGCGATGCAGCCACGCGGGGGCCGGGCGCCCCGCGCTCGTCCACCCCTCGACCGTGACGCGGGTGAGCTCGCCCGCGTCGGTCAGGTCCTCGAGGGCGGCGGTGACGGCGCGGCGGTCGCGGATGCGCCAGTAGTCGGCGACGTCGGACGCCGTCGCGACGCCGTACGCGCGCGCCGCCCGGCGCACCAGCTCCCGGACCGCCTCGTCGCGGGGCACGCGCACGGCCAGCGCGTCGGCCGGCAGGACGTCGCGGGCGAGTGCGTAGCGCCGTTCGAATCCGCGTCGGCCGGCGATCGCCACCTCGCCGAACATCCACAGATACTCCATCGCGCGCTTGACGTCGTCCCATCCCCACCAGCCGCCGCGCGGGCGGTCGCCGAGATCGCGCTCGATCTCCGCCGGCCGGAGCGGGCCGCGCTCGGCGAGTTCGGCGCGCACCCAGTCGACGGTCTCGCGGTGACGCGCGAACCACGTGTCGTCGGCGCCGTACTTCGCCCGCATGTCGTCCATGCGGAATGCGAACAGCGGCCAGTCGGCGGAGCGGATGAAGGCGGCGACGTGCGCCCAGTACTCCACCCACGGCGGGCGCCGCGCGAACAGGAGCGCGTCGAGCGTCGCCGTGTCGTACTCGCCGAGGCGGGAGAACAGCGGCATGTAGTGCGAGCGCGCGAAGACGTTGACGGAGTCGATCTGCAGCGTCGCCATGCGACGCAGCGCGTCGTTCAGCTGCCGCGTGCCCGTCGCGGCCGGATGCGGGCGTGCGAAACCCTGCGCCGCGAGCGCGACCCGCCGAGCCTCCGCTGCACTGAGGGTGCGGCTGCCGCTGCTCTTCACGCGGTCAGCCTAGCCGCGGGGCCCGACACGGACCCGACCGACGCCGCGGACGCCCTCTCCCCGCCCCGCCGGGCGGCCACCGGGGAGGGTGGGACGCGGCCTAGACTGCTGGGATGAGCGCGCCTGACCCCGAGTCCCGCGGGACGCTGTGGGACGCGCTGCGCCGCCGCACGGTGGCCACGGAGGTGAGCGGTTCCGTGCCCCGCGGCCTGCGCATCGCGACCGCCTACGCGTGGCGCCTCCTCATCGTCGCCGCCGCCCTCGCCGTCGTCATCTGGCTCGTCATCCAGCTGAAGCTGCTCATCATCCCCCTCCTCATCGCGATCCTCGTGACGGCGCTGCTGTGGCCGGTGTTCTCGTGGATGCTGCGCCACCGGTGGCCGCGCTGGCTCGCGATCGTCGTGTCGGTGATCGGCACGATCGCCGTCGTCAGCGGCCTGCTGTGGCTGGCGGTGTGGCAGATCACCCAGCAGTGGGGGTCCGTCCGCGCCCGCACAGTCGCCGCCGTCGAGCAGTTCCGCCAGTACCTCATCGACGGGCCGCTGCACCTCACCGCGCAGCAGATCGACGACGTGCTGGCGCAGGTCGGACCGTTCCTGCAGCAGCAGACCGAGACCCTGTGGACCGGCGCCCTCGCGGTCGGCAGCACGGTCGGCCACGTGGCGACCGGGCTGCTGCTGACCCTGTTCATCCTGCTGTGCCTGCTCGCCGACGGCGGCGGCATCTGGCGCTGGACGACGCGCCTGTTCCCGCGCGCCGCGCGGCCCGCCGTCGACGGCGCCGGCCGGGCCGGGTGGCGCACGGTCGTCACCTACGCGCGCACGCAGCTGCTCGTCGCCACGATCGACGCGGTCGGCATCGGCGGCATCGCGTTCCTCCTCGGCGTGCCCTTGGCGGTCCCGATCGGCGTGCTGGTCTTCCTCGGCGCCTTCATCCCGTTCGTCGGGGCGGTTATCACCGGCGCGCTCGCGGTGTTCGTCGCGCTCGTCTACAACGGCCCGCTGATCGCCCTGTTCATGCTGATCGGTGTGCTGGGCGTGCAGCAGCTCGAGAGCCACGTCCTGCAGCCGATCCTCATGGGCTCCGCCGTCAAGGTGCACCCGCTCGCGGTCGTGCTGGTCGTCGCGGGCGGCGCGCTCATCGGCGGCATCGCGGGCGCGCTGTTCGCCGTGCCTCTGGCGGCCTTCGTCAACGTCGTCGCCGTGTACCTCTCGCGCCGCGGGTGGGAGGGCGCCGACGGCACCCCACCCGACCTCATCTGGCGCACCGTGCCCCGCACCCGCGGAAGGAACGCATGATCACGACCGCCCCGACGCTCGCCGAGTTCGAGGACGCCGCCGCCGTCCTGGCCGGCATCATCGCCCGCACGCCGCTCGACGAGTCCCAGCACCTCGGCGAGCTGCTCGGCGTGCCGGTACATCTCAAGCTCGAGAATCTGCAGCGCACCGGGTCGTTCAAGATCCGCGGGGCGACCTACCGGCTGTCGCGCCTGACGGCCGAGGAGCGCGCCCGCGGCGTCGTCGCCGCATCCGCCGGCAACCACGCGCAGGGCGTCGCGCACGCGGCGCAGCAGCTGGGAATTCCGGCGACGATCTTCATGCCGCTGGGCGTGCCCGTCCCGAAGCTGCTGGCCACCCGCGGTTACGGCGCGCACGTGATCCTCGAGGGAGCCACGGTCGAGACGCCGCTGCGCCTGGCCGCCGAATACGCCGAACGCACCGGGGCGGTGCTCATCCACCCCTTCGACCACCGTGACATCATCGTCGGTCAGGGCACGCTCGGTCTCGAGCTCATCGAGGACGTGCCCGACCTCGAGACGCTCGTGATCGGCATCGGCGGGGGAGGCCTCGCCGCAGGTGTGGCCGCCGCCGTGAAGGCGCGCGCCGCCGCCGTGGGCCGCAGCATCCGCATCATCGGCGTGCAGGCGGAGAACTCCGCGGCCTATCCCACCTCGCTCGCGTCGGGCTTCCCCGTCGAGGTCGAGACGCGTCCGACGATCGCGGACGGCATCGCCGTCGCCCGGCCCGGGGACCTGCCCTTCGCGCTCATCCGCGAGTTCGTCGACGAGGTCGTCACCGTCAGCGAGGACGACATCGCCCGCGCGCTGCTCGTGCTGCTCGAGCGCGCGAAGCAGGTCGTCGAGCCCGCCGGCGCGGTCGGCGTCGCCGCGATCCTCGCCGGCAAGGTGCGCGCGACCGGGCCCACCGTCACGGTGCTGTCGGGCGGCAACATCGACCCGCTGCTGCTGCAGCGCGTCGTCGCGCACGGGCTCGCCGCGTCGGGGCGGTACATGACCCTGCGCGTTCCGCTGCCCGATCGCCCGGGTCAGCTGGCCCGCGTGTCGGAGCTGCTCGCGCAGGCCGGTGCCAACGTCGTCGAGGTGCTGCACACCCGTCACGGCCAGGGACTGCAGATCAGCGAGGTGATCCTGCAGCTCAGCGTCGAGACGCGCGGCGAGGAGCACCGCGCGCTCGTGATCGAGACCCTCGAGCAGGCGGGGTTCGCGCCGACCGTCGTGGCCGACTAGAGCTGCGCCTACTGCCCGGAATAGGTCTCGACCTTGACGATCTCGACGGAGATCTCGCGACCGTTCGGTGCAGTGTACGAGCCCTTCTCGCCCTCGCGCATGCCGAGGATCGCCGCCCCGAGCGGCGACGCCTCGCTGTAGACGTCGAGCTCGGAGTCGGCCGCGATCTCGCGGTTGCCGAGGAGGAACACCTCTTCGCCGCCGGCGATGAGGGCCGTCACCACCGTGCCGGACTCGACCACGCCGGTGCTCTCGGGCGCCTCGCCGACCTTCGCGTTCTTCAGCAGCTGCTGCAGGGTGCGGATGCGCGCCTCCTGCTTGCCCTGCTCGTCCTTCGCAGCGTGATAGCCGCCGTTCTCCTTGAGGTCGCCCTCCTCGCGGGCGGCCTCGATGCGCTTGGCGATCTCCTCGCGGCCCGTCGTGGAGAGGTGCTCGAGCTCGGCGGCGAGCCGGTCGTAGGCCTCCTGGGTGAGGAACGTCACCTGTGCGTCGCTGGACACGTCGCTCTCCTTCGATCAGGGGTGCCGGGCGATTCGCCGCCCGGTATGTCGAAACGCCCCGGCAGCAGCCGGGGCGTCGAGTGGATGTCCGTCAGCCTACGGGAGCCAGCAGGAGTTCACCAAACCCGTCGTGGCCTCCGCGACGGTGGGCACGATCTCGGTGAACTGCTGTCCGTGCGACTCGGCGGCGGGGTAGCGCACGATCCGCCAGCCGACGATGCCGTGCTCCTCGTCCTGTGCTTCGATCGCGCACGCGATGTCGCGGCCGGGCGGCGCGGTCAGCTGGAACGTGACCGACACGGTGCGCGCATCCTCGACGGCGTAGGAGAGCCCGTCGATGTTGACCGACTCGATCGAGCGCTGCACCGTCGTCCAGCCCAGGGCCGCGACGGCCGCCGTCGCCAGCACGCCGAGCACGCTCCAGCCCACGATGCGACGGCGTCGCGAGCGGCTGCGGCCGTAGCGCTCGTCGAGCATCTGCTGCGTCGTCATCATTCCCCGGACATCTAAGCTGATGTTCCTAGGCTAAGCGCTCCCCCGAGGATCGAGGACACATGCACGACGCGCTCGTCGCCCTCGCGGCGACCCCCGCACCCACTCCCTCGTCGCCGCCTGACGACCTCGTGACCCCCGGTCCGTGGGGCTTCGCCGTGATCGCGGTGCTGGGCATCGTGGTGATCCTGCTGATCCTCGACATGCTCCGCCGCATCCGCCGAGGTCGGTACCGCGAGGAGATCCGCGCGGAGCTGGATGCGCAGGAGCAGGCGGACGCGGCGGTTCGTGCGAGCGACGTCGACGACCAGGACATCGACAAGGACGAGGACGGGTCGGGGGACCACCCCGCGCGACGCTAGCGCGCGCGTCCGCCCGCGGGTGCGGGACGGGCGTCAGCCCCCGTGGAACGCGGGGTGCAGCGCGATGAGCAGGCTCGCCGTCCAGTGACACAGGAACGCCAGCACCGTGCACACGTGGAAGATCTCGTGGAACCCGAAATGTCCCGGCCACGGGTTGGGGCGCTTGAGGGCGTACACGACCGCACCCACCGTGTAGAGCACGCCGCCCACGACGACGAGGACCATCATCGCCGCGTTGGCCTGGAACAGGTCGACGATGTACATCACGGCCGCCCAGCCGAGCGCCAGATACAGCGCGACGTAGAGCCATCGCGGCGCGTGGATCCAGAACACGCGGAAGAAGATGCCGAGGATCGCCCCGCTCCACACGATCGACAGCAGGATGATCGTCTTGTCGGTGGGGAGGGCGAGCACCGCGAGCGGGGTATAGGTGCCGGCGATCAGCAGCAGGATGTTCGCGTGATCGATCCGCTTGAGGACGCTCTTGGTCTTCGGCTTCCAGTTGAAGCGGTGGTACAGCGCCGAGTTGCCGAACAGCAGCATCGAGGTGAGCATGAACACCGCCGACGCCCACTTCGCCGGCGCGCCCTGCGCGAGCGAGACGAGGACGATCCCCGCGGCGATCGCGACGGGGAACGTGCCGGCGTGGATCCAGCCGCGCCACGTGGGCTTGAGCTCGTCCTGCGCCGACACGGCGGCCGCGTCGATGAGCGGGAGCTGAGGCATGTCCGCGCCGTCGACGGGCGCATCGGGGGAGGGCGTGCGTCGGGTCACGAAGGAAGCCTATGCAACGACGCATTCCGCTTCGCGCACGGGAGCGCTTTCCCCATGCGTTGCACAGGTCCCCTCGCCGCACAGGAGGGGCACGGGCGTGCGCGCGCGATAGCGTAGGGGCGTGACGACGAGCCGAGAAGGTGCGGGCCAGGGCCCCCTCTACCGGCTCTACATCAACCGGCTCCGCCGACGCCTGCGGCCCGAGGCCGTGCCGCACCACGTCGCCATGATGATCGACGGCAACCGCCGCTGGGCCCGCCAGCTCGGCTATGACTCCGCCGCCCACGGCCACCGCGCGGGCGCCGCGAAGATGCGCGAGTTCCTCCGCTGGTGCGACGACCTGGGCATCCAGGTCGTGTCGCTCTATCTGCTGTCGACCGACAACGTGCGCAAGCGCGACTCGCGCGAGCTCGCCGACCTCATCGAGATCATCGCCGAGCTCGCCGACGAGATCTCCCGTGAGCCGAACTGGCGCGTGCAGCACGTCGGCCGCGCCGACCTGCTTCCGCCGGAGCTCGCCCGCGTCCTCGCCGAGGCCCAGGAGCGCACACGCGCGCACACCGGCCTGCATGTGAACCTCGCGGTCGGCTATGGGGGGCGCAGCGAGATCGTGGACGCGGTGCGCAGCATCATCGCCCAGCACCGGAGCGAGGGCGGGTCGCTGGAGGAGCTCGCCGCGAGCCTCACGCCCGAGCAGATCGGCGAACACCTGTACACCGGCGGACAGGCCGACCCCGATCTCGTGATCCGCACGTCGGGGGAGCAGCGTCTCAGCGACTTCCTGCTGTGGCAGTCGGCGCACAGCGAGTTCTACTTCGTCGAGGCGCTCGGGCCGGATCTGCGCGAGGTCGACTTCCTCCGCGCCATCCGTGACTACGGCGACCGCGACCGCCGCTACGGCGGCTGACGCCCGCATCGCGGCAGCCGGGCGCCCGCGCGGACCCGCGCCGAGGAATTCACCTCGGCGTAACAATCCCGTCGGGGCGTGTCGCTCGCGCCGATCCGCACCCCGGTCCTACGGTGATCGCATCGGGCAAGGAGCCCGGTCGAGTCGGCCATTCAGGATCACGGCTCGTGACCCACGGTCGACTCGTGACTGCCGGGACGAAGTCCCGGGTCGGGAGTGGGTTGTGACCGCACGAGCACCACAGAAGCAGCGCCGCACGATCGCCGAAGACGGGTACGCGGACGCGTACGCCGTGGAGCCGCGAGACCTCTCGCAGGATCTGCGCACGTACGTCCTCGACACCTCGGTCCTCCTGAGCGATCCGCGCGCGTTCTTCCGCTTCGCCGAGCATTCCGTTGTGATCCCCGTCGTCGTGATCACCGAGCTCGAAGGCAAGCGCCACGATCCCGAGATCGGCTACTTCGCCCGTCAGGCGTTGCGCCACCTCGACGAGCTGCGCGTCGAGCACGGCCGCCTCGACTTCCCGGTGCCGGTGGGTGAGGGCGGGACGCTCCGCGTGGAACTGAACAACACCGACCCCACCGTCCTGCCCTCGGGCATCCGACTCGGCGACAACGACAGCCGCATTCTCGCCGTCGCCGCGCATCTCGCGCAGGACGGCGCCGAGGTGACGATCGTGTCCAAGGACCTCCCGATGCGCGTGAAGGCCGCCTCGCTCGGCCTCACCGCCGAGGAGTACCTCGCCGAGCAGGCCGTGGACTCGGGGTGGACCGGCATCGCCGACCTGGACGTCAGCGGCGACGAGATGAGCGACCTGTACGAGTCGGAGGTCTCGCACAGCGACGACGTCGTCGGGCTGCCGGTGAACACAGGTCTCATCATCCACTCCGAGCGCGGCTCGGCGCTCGGACGCGTCATCGGCGACGGCGCCTTCAAGCTCGTCCGCGGCGACCGCGAGGTCTTCGGCCTCCACGGCCGGTCGGCCGAGCAGCGCATCGCGATCGACCTCCTGCTCGACCCCGAGGTGGGGATCGTCTCCCTCGGCGGCCGAGCCGGCACCGGCAAGTCCGCGCTCGCGCTGTGCGCCGGGCTCGAGGCGGTGCTCGAGCGCCAGCAGCAGAAGCGGATCATCGTGTTCCGCCCGCTGTTCGCCGTCGGCGGTCAGGAGCTCGGCTACCTGCCCGGCGACCAGGCCGAGAAGATGAACCCGTGGGGCCAGGCCGTGTTCGACACGCTCGGCTCTGTCGTGTCGGGCAACGTGCTCGAGGAGGTGCTGGCGCGGGGGCTCCTCGAGGTGCTGCCGCTCACGCACATCCGCGGCCGGTCGCTGCACGACGCCTTCGTGATCGTCGACGAGGCGCAGTCGCTCGAGCGCAACGTGCTGCTGACCGTGCTCAGCCGGATGGGCCAGAACTCGCGCGTCGTGCTCACTCACGACGTCGGGCAGCGCGACAACCTGCGCGTCGGGCGGCACGACGGCGTCGCCTCGGTCATCGAGACGCTGAAGGGCCACGGCCTGTTCGGACACGTCACGCTGACGCGCTCGGAGCGGTCGGCGATCGCCGCGCTCGTGACCGATCTCCTGGAGGCCGGCGAGCTCTCCTGACGCACGCGGTTCCGAGAGCCGGGGATGAGAGACCTCTCATCCCCGGCTCTCATCGTTCTCACGTCCCTCGCGCACGATGGAGGCATTGCGGGAAACCGCATCCGTCCCCGCGACGGATTCCCCCCACGGAGAGGAACGGATCCGACTCGATCCGACCATGGTGAGACCCCACCGCGTTTTCGGGTGACGCAGTGGGGCGAACCCCGGAGTTTCCCCCGACTCCGGTGCTCCCACAGCCCCCGGCGTTCCCCCGACGCCGGGGGCTCTCCACGTCTGCGGGCGGTTCCCGATCGGCGCGGGAGCAGGATGCTCACTCCCAGCGGTAGCCGGCGCCGCGCACCGTCGTGATGCGCTCGTGCCCGAACTTGCCGCGCAGATACCGCACGTACACGTCGACCACGTTCGAGCCGGGATCGAAGTCGAGGCCCCACACGCGGCTGAGCAGCTGCTCGCGGCTGAGCACCTGACCCGGATGCCGCAGGAACTGCTCCGCGAGCGCGAACTCTCGCGCGCTCAGGTCGATCTCCCGGCCGGCGACCGTCGCGCGGCGCGTGAGCACGTCGAGCGAGACATCGCCGTGCACGACGGCGATCGTCCCGGTCTGCACGTTCTCGCGCAGGCGAGAGCGCACACGTGCGAGAAGCTCGTCGAACTTGAACGGCTTCGCCATGTAGTCGTTCGCGCCGGCATCGAGGCCATCGACGGTGTCGCGCGTGCTCGAGCGCGCCGTGAGCATGATCACCGGCACGGTCGAACCCTGACCTCGCAGATGCCGGAGCACCTCGAAGCCGTCCATCGTGGGCAGCCCGACGTCCAGCAGCACGAGGTCGACGTCGCCGGCGAGGGCCTCGTCGAGCGCCTCACCGCCGTCCTCGACGATGTGGGTGAGGTAGCCGGCGGACTCGAGTCCCCGACTGACGAAGGCGGAGATGCGCGGTTCGTCTTCGGCGATGAGGATGCGTGTCATCCGGAGGCCTCTCGCTGTTGGACCACGTCGCCGGCACGCACGGGCGCCGGCAGGTCGGCGGATGCCCGGCCGACGCCGGGCGGGAGGTGGATCGTGAAGGTCGCGCCGCCGCCGGGGGTGTCGGTCACGGCGCAGTGGCCGTCGTGACCCTTCGCGATCGCGTCGACGATCGCGAGGCCCAGCCCCGACCCGCCCACGGTGCGGCGGCCGTCGGCACGGTCGAAGCGGCGGAAGATGCGGTGCCGCGCGGCCGGCGGGATTCCCGGCCCGTGATCGCGCACCCAGAGCCGGGCGCCGCTGTCGTCGAGGGCGCTGCCGATCTCGATGCCGGAGCCCTCGGGCGTGTATTTGACGGCGTTGTCGGCCAGTTGGAGCCACGCCTGCAGCAGGCGGTCGTAGTCTCCGTCGATGCGGCCGTAGCCGCGCGCCTCGACGCTCCAGCGGTGGCCGGGGATGACCGACACGAGATCGCCCACACGCGTCGTGAGGGCGTCGACATCGACCACGCCCATCTCGAACCCGCCGCCCTCGACCGTGGCGAGCAGGTCGATGTCGTCGACCAGACGCGTCATGCGGTCGAGCTCCGCGATGCCGATCTCGCGTGTGGCGGCGACCTCGTCGGGGTCGGTCGTGTCCATCGTCTCGAGGTGGCCGCGCACGATCGTGATGGGCGTCTTGAGCTCGTGCCGCACGTCGTCCAGGAGCTGGCGCTGCACGTCGACGGAGGTCTCGATCCGGTCGAGCATGGAATTCACGGTGCGGGTGAGGCCGTCGATCTCGTCGGTGCCCGCCGGCGGCAGACGTGCGCCGAGGTCGCCGATGGAGATCGCGTCGGCGGTGGCGCGCAGCTCGCGGATGGGGGAGAAGAGGCGGCCGGCGACGAACCACCCCACGATCGCGATCGCCACGAGCATGACCGCCCCGGCGACGGCGTACGTGCCGACGCCGAGGGTCACGAGCTCCATGCGTGCGTCCAGGGACACGGCGTGGACGACGACGAGGCCCTGGATCGGGATCGCGACATACCGGATCGTGCCGAGATCACCCGACACCTGGCCGTACCGCACATCTTCGATGGGAGCGGAGGCCAGGGTCCGCACGAGCGCGGCGTCGCCGGACAGATCGATGCCCACCGGCGGTGCCGTGGCCACGACCGTCTCGCCGCGGAGGGCGAGGGTGTCGTCGGTACGACCAGGCACGATCGACTCGACGGCGTCGACGACCGCGCTCTGGGAGTCGAGCCGCTGCGCGACGAGCGTCGCCGCGAACCCGCGCAGCTGCGTATCGGTGTTCGCGAGCACGCGATCTCGCTGGATCCAGAAGGTGATCCCGCCCACGACGACCAGCCCGACGCACGCCACGGCGAGGACTGCCCCCAGGATCCGCGCGCGCGCCGAGGTCATCCTCGGCGTCCGACTCACGGATCGATTATGGCCCGCTCGTGCGCCGCCCGGTGACGCGTCAGCCCGCGTGCGTCATCGAGAGCAGGTCGAGCTTGGCGTCCAGCTGCTCCTCGGTGATCTCGCCGCGCTCGACGTAGCCGAGGTCGATGACGGCCTCGCGCACCGTGATGCCCTTGGCCACCGAGTGCTTCGCGATCTTCGCCGCCGCCTCGTAGCCGATGAGCTTGTTCAGCGGCGTGACGATCGACGGCGACATGCCGGCGAACGCGGCCGCTCGCTCGACGTTGGCCTGGAGGCCCGTGATGGTCTTGTCGGCGAGCACGCGCATGCTGTTGGCGAGCAGGCGGATCGACTCCAGCAGCGCGGTGCCCATGACGGGGATCGCGACGTTCAGCTCGAACGCGCCGGATGCGCCGGCCCACGCGATGGTCGCGTCGTTGCCGATCACCCGCGCGCACACCATGAGGGTCGCCTCGGGGACGACGGGGTTGACCTTGCCCGGCATGATCGACGAGCCCGGCTGCAGGTCGGGGATGTGCAGCTCGCCGAGTCCGGTGTTCGGACCCGAGCCCATCCACCGCAGGTCGTTGTTGATCTTCGTGAGCGACACCGCGATCGTGCGCAGCGCCCCGGAGGCCTCGACCAGGCCGTCGCGGTTCGCCTGCGCCTCGAAGTGGTCGAGCGCCTCGGTGATCGGCAGCTCCGTCTCCGACACGATCAGCTCGATGACCTTCTGCGGGAAACCGAGCGGCGTGTTGATGCCGGTGCCCACGGCGGTGCCGCCCAGCGGCACCTCGGCGACACGGGGGAGCACCGCCTGCACGCGCTCGATGCCCAGGCGCATCTGCCGCGCGTAGCCGCCGAACTCCTGACCGAGGGTGACGGGCGTGGCGTCCATGAGGTGCGTGCGGCCGGACTTCACGACCGACTTCCACGCCTGCGCCTTCTCCTCGAACGCCACGGCGAGGTGGTCGAGCGCGGGGATCAGATCGTCGATGAGCGCCTGCGTGACGGCGATGTGCACGGAGGTGGGGAAGACGTCGTTCGACGACTGCGAGGCGTTGACGTGGTCGTTCGGATGCACCGCGCTGCCGAGGTCGCGCGACGCCAGCGTGGCGAGCACCTCGTTCATGTTCATGTTCGAGGACGTGCCGCTGCCGGTCTGGTACACGTCGATCGGGAACTGGTCGGCGTGCTCGCCCGCGATGATGCGGTCGGCGGCGCGGGCGATCGCGTCGGCGATCGTGCCGTCGAGCGTGCCGAGCTCCTTGTTCGCGAGGGCCGCGGCCTTCTTGATGCGCGCGAGCGCGACGATCTGCGCGGGGTCGAGGGCGTCGCCCGAGATCGGGAAGTTCTCCACGGCCCGCTGCGTCTGCGCGGCGTAGAGCGCGTCCTTCGGAACCCGCACCTCGCCCATGGTGTCGTGCTCGATGCGGTATCCGGTGTCGGTCACGTCGTCGTCCTCCTGTTGCCGATGGTGGGAAAAGTCACGCGGCGGGCTGGTCCCCGGCGTCGCCGATGATGACGACGGGGCTCGCGGTGCCCTCGGCGAGGCGGTAGTTCGCCCCGACGATCGCGAGGCGCCCGTCCGCGACGGCCTGCGAGATGAGCTCGGAGGCGTGCAGCAGCTGAGCGACGGTGTCGCGCAGGTGCTCGCGTCCGACCTCTTCGGGGTCGAGCGCGGTCGCGGCGTCGCGGCCCCCGAGCACGCGTCGCACCGCGGGGACGATGGGTGCGATCTGACGCCAGATGAGCGGCGGCAGCGCCGGCGCATCCGGTCGCACGCTCTCGATCGCGGCCCCCACGGCGCCGCACGCGTCGTGCGCCAGCACGACGATGAGGGGAACTTCGAGCACGCCGACCGCGTACTCGAGGCTGCCGACGACGGAGTCGGAGATGACCTGCCCCGCGTTGCGCACGACGAAGAGGTCGCCGAGACCCTCATCGAAGATGATCTCGGCGGCCAGACGCGAGTCGGAGCAGCCGAACAGCGCGGCGCGCGGACGCTGGCCGCCGGCGAGCTCGTTGCGACGCTCGACGTCCTGCCGCGGGTGACGCGGTTCGCCGGCGACGAAGCGCGCGTTGCCCTCGGTCATCTCGTCCCAGACCCGGCGCGGAGTGGGGGTGGTCACGGTCACTGATCCTCCTGGAGCGCTTGGATGCCGTCGGCGAGGGAGGCGGCGACGGCGGCCGCCTGCTCGGGCGCGACCGAGCCGAGGACCATCACGCGGTCGGTGCCGGCGGTGGTCGCCAGCGCATATGAGACGTTCCCCGCCGTGGATGCGTCGGCGATGCGGTACTCGTCCCACGTGATGCCGCCGGCATCCACGGTCCCGCTCGAGCGCGTGCCGGCGACGCGCTCGGTCACCCAGGCGTCATCGGCGTCGAAGCCCTGCTCGACACGGAGGAAGCCGGAGTCGCCGGGCGGCGCATAGGCGACCGTCCACGTCTCGACGGTCTCGCTGTCGAGGACCGCGGAGTTGACGCGCCAGTCGTCGGGGACGCGGGCCACGAGGACGGGGCGGTCGAGGGTGTCCGAGAGCGCGGAAGCCTCGGCGGAGACGTCGATCTCCGGCGTCGGGGCGGGGGTTCCGCGCGGGACGCCGAAGACGACGACGGCGACGATCGCGAGGGTCGCGAGCAGCGCCGCCACGAGATTGCGGACGTTCTGACTGGAGCGATAGATGCGCGAGGACTCCGCCTTGCGCGCGGCGGTCTCCTCCGGGGTCTCCGGGCGGCCGAGCTCGGCGACGACGCGGGCCATCACGCCTCCGCGGCGCCCGCGTCGGCGCGGGCCGCGTCCAGGCGCCGCTTGGCGCCGAGGAGCCATTCCTCGCAGCGGGCCGCGAGCGCCTCGCCGCGCTCCCACAGGGCGAGCGATTCCTCGAGCGTCGGCGCGCCCTGCTCGAGCTCGGCGACCACGCGGACCAGCTCGTCGCGGGCCTGCTCGAACGACAGTGCCGCGACGTCGGCGGAGCCGGGGGTCGACGCGGTCATGCCGTCCATTCTAGGCGGGACCGGCGGACGCGTCGGACTCGGGCACCTCGCCCTCGGAACGTGCGGCGATCGAGCCGCGGCCGACCGTCACGGTCATCTCGGCCCCGGCCGGCGCCTGTGCGGCGTCGCGCACGATCACGCCGCCGTGGAGGTGGGCGATCGCGTATCCGCGGGCGAGTGTCGCCAGCGGCGACAGCGCGCGCAGCGACGCCCGCAGCTCCGTGGTGCGGCGATCGTGTGCCGCCACGAGCCGGTCGACGACGTCGCGGCCGCGGGTCGCGAGCATCCACACCTCCTGAGCGCGTCCCGTCAGCAGCGTGTCGGGGGAGCGCAGCACGGGCCGGGAGCGCAGCTGCTCGAGCTGTGCGATGTCGTGCGTGATGCGATGCGTGAGACGACCGGCCAGGCGCGCGCGCAGCTGCGCGACGAGGGCGCGCTGCTCGCTGACATCCGGCACGACGCGCTTGGCGGCGTCGGTCGGCGTCGACGCGCGGACGTCGGCGACGTCGTCGAGGAGCGGATGGTCGTTCTCGTGCCCGATCGCGCTGACGACCGGCGTCTGCGCCGCGGCGACCACCCGCACGAGCCGCTCGTCGCTGAATCCGAGCAGAGTCTGCGGGTCGCCCCCGCCGCGCGCGATGACGATGACGTCGACCTCGGGATCGGCGTCGAGGGCTTTGAGCGCCGCGATCGTCTCGGGTACGCACCGGTCGCCCTGGACGGCGGCGTGCTTGGTGCGGAAGCGCACGTGCGGCCAGCGCAGCTGGGCGTTGCGGTGCACGTCCTTCTCGGCGTCGGAGTTCTCGCCGGTGATGAGGCCGATGAGGTGCGGCAGGAAGGGCAAGGACTTCTTGCGGGCGGGGTCGAACAGTCCCTCGGCGCGCAGCGTGACGCGCAGGCGCTCGAGACGCTCCAGCTGGTCGCCGAGCCCGACGTGGCGCAGCGCCGACACGGCGAAGCTGAAGTCGCCGGTACGCGGGAAGTAGTCGGCCTTCACGCACGCGATGACATGGTCGCCGACCTTCCAGTCCTTCGGCAGGCGGGCCAGAGTGCTCGACCACACGCGGAAGGAGATCGTCGCGTCCGTCGCGAGGTCTTTGAGGCGGCCGAACACGTTGCCGCCCCGCACGTTCCACGACGTGATCTCGCCCTCGACCCATACCGACCCCCAGCGGTCGACGAACCCGCGGATCGTGTCGTTCAAGCGGGACACCGACGTCGGCGCCTGCGGGCTCGAGTCGCGCGGGGCGACCGAGTCGGGCGGGGGCGCCTCGCCGGGAACCGTGTCGGGCTGGAAGGTGGTCATCGAATCTCGCAGATCGCTCGGCGCCCGATCTCTCGACGAGGGGGCGGATGCGGCCGTCGTTCAGGGGCGCCTCGTAGAATCGAGGGGTGAGCTCACCGGTCGTGTCGCTGCCCGTTCCCCGCATCCCGGAGCGCCGCGGGCGCCTCCAGGATATCCCCGTCGAGGGACGCAAGAAGGTGCTGCTGGCCTCACCCCGGGGATACTGCGCGGGTGTGGATCGCGCGGTGGTCGCGGTGGAGAAGGCGCTCGAGCGCTTCGGTGCGCCCGTGTACGTCCGCAAGCAGATCGTCCACAACGTGCACGTCGTCTCGGAGCTCGAGGCCAAGGGTGCGATCTTCGTCGAGGAGGTCGACGAGGTGCCCGAGGGCGCCCATGTCGTGTTCAGCGCGCACGGTGTCTCGCCGGCGGTCGTGTCCTCCGCCGCGGAGCGCGGCCTGCAGGCGATCGATGCGACATGCCCGCTCGTGACGAAGGTGCACCGCGAAGCGGTCCGCTTCGCCCGCGACGACTTCGAGATCCTCCTGATCGGGCACCTCGGGCACGAAGAGGTCGAGGGCACCGCGGGCGAGGCACCCGACCACGTGACGATCGTCAACTCGCCCGACGAGGCCGACACCGTGCAGGTGCGCGATCCCGAGAAGGTCGTGTGGCTGTCGCAGACCACGCTCTCCGTCGACGAGACGATGGAGACGGTGCGGCGCCTGCGCGCCCGGTTCCCCCAGCTGCAGGACCCGCCCTCCGACGACATCTGCTACGCGACGCAGAACCGGCAGGTCGCCATCAAGAAGGTCGCCACCGGCGCCGACCTCGTCATCGTCGTAGGGTCGGCGAACTCGTCCAACAGCGTCCGCCTCGTCGAGGTCGCCCTCGAGCACGGGGCGAAGGCGGCTTACCGGGTCGACTATGTCGACGAGGTGAAGCAGGAGTGGCTCGAGGGCGTCGAGACCGTCGGCGTCACCAGCGGCGCGTCCGTGCCGGAGGTGCTCGTGCAGGAAGTGCTCGAGGAGCTCGCCGGCGCCGGCTACCGCGACGTCGAGGAGGTGCGCACCGCCGAGGAGGACCTCATGTTCTCGCTGCCCAAGGAGCTGCGCTCCGATGCGGCGGGCCGCCGCGACGCGCGAGCCCTCGGCGGTCGAGGCCGCGGATGAGCGATCCCGACGGGCGCCCGCGCCCCCAGTACGGCGAATACGCCACACCGGAGGAGCAGCGCGCGCGGATCGCACGTCCCGATACGACCGACGCGCTCGACAGCGGGCAGCGTCCCGCGGCGGATCCGCCGCATCCGCTCGCGCAGCCCGTCCCCCCGCCGGCGTCGGGGCCGCGCCTGGCCGACCGCATCGTCACGATCGCCCTCCTGGCGTACGGCCTCGTCAACGTCGCGTTCACGGTGCCACGCCTGTTCGACTTCACGACCTTCACGAACGACTACCTCGCCGTGCTCGGCGTCGGGGGCACCTTCACGAACACCGCCGGGGCGTCGGTGTGGGGCCCCGCCGCGGCGATGACCTACGCGGTGGGATTCGCCGTGACGGCGATCCTGTCGTGGCGCCGCGTCCGCCGCGGCGGTATCGCCTTCTGGATGCCGCTCGTCGGGGCGGTCGCCACGACCACCGTCGTCGCGGTGCTCCTCACGATCCCGCTCCTGTCGGATCCTGCCTTCCTCGACGCGATCCGATCGGCGTCCGCTCCGCGGTGAACCGCACCGCGCCGCGTCTCGTGTCACCGGTGAGGGACTCCAGGAGGCACGATGCGCACCGGCGATGAGCGCGGACTCGCGGCGCTGTACGACGCCCACGCGGCGCCGGTCTGGCGGTACGTCGTGAGCCTCACCGGAGACCGCGCCGGTGCCGAGGACGTCGTGCAGGAGGCGCTGCTGCGCGCGTGGCGCTTGCCGCGGATCCTCGACGATCCGGCGTCGGCGCGGGCGTGGCTCATGACCGTCGCGCGCAACCTCGTCATCGACGAGGCGCGCAGCGCGCGGCGCCGGCACGAGGCGGTCGTCGCTGAGCTGCCGGAGACCGAGCGCCCCGACGACACCGACGCGCTGTTCGACGCGCTGCTCATCGAGGACGCGCTGGCGACGCTCAGCAACGACCACCGCGCCGTCATCGTCACGGCCTACTACGGCGGGCGCAGCACGGCGCAGACCGCACAGGAGCTGGGGATCCCCGAGGGCACCGTGAAGTCGCGGCTGCACTACGGGATGCGTGCGCTGCGGCTCGCGCTGCAGGAGAGGGGGGTGACGCGATGAGCGCCGAGCACGACCGCGTCGCGGAATGGGACGGCGCCTACGTCCTGGGGGCGCTGTCGCCGACCGATCGACGGATCTTCGAGGAGCACATGGCCGAGTGCGCTGCGTGCCGAGACGCCGTGGCGCGGCTCGCGCCTACGGCGGGCCTGCTCTCCCGCGTGCCGGCGGAACGCGCCCGCGCGCTCGGCGACGTCGCCGACGAGCCGCCGGCGCAGCTGCGGGCCGGCGTCGTGCGGGCGTTCGGCCAGCGTCGCGCGCGCCGGCGCGCGATCTGGACGCTCGCGGCCGCCGCCGCGCTCATCATCGGCAGCATCTCCATTCCGGTCGCGGTCGCCCTGACGCAGCCGCAAGGCGTCACCCACGTGCTCGACGACGTCGCCGGGGCGCCGCTGGAGGCTTCGGTGCGCTTGACGGATGCGCCGTGGGGCACGGAGATCGAGCTCGTGTGCCAGTACACCGGCGCGGTGCTCGACACGCCGGAGGACGGCTTCCCGTACGCGCTCGCGGTCGTCGGCCGGGATGGGACGACGTCGACGCTGTCGACATGGCGCGCCGCGCCCGGATCGACCACGCGGCTCAGCGCGGGCACCGACCTCCCGCTCGGCGACATCGGGTCGATCGAGATCCGCCGCCTCGACGGCACGCAAGACGTCGTCATGCGCTACGACGCGGCCTCGTCCTGATCGGTCGCGCGGCGAACCGCCGATACGATCGCGGGATGCCCGTCCTCCTCGCCGCCTGCGTCGTCCACGAGCTGCACCGCGATTCCGGTTCGGTCGGCGTCACCGCGATCGACAAGCGCCCCGTCGCCGGGGCGGTGCGCGTCGGGGTGTACGGACTGCGCGGTGACGTGCAGGCCAGCCGCAAGCACCACGGCGGCCGCGAGAAGGCCGTCTACGCCTACGCGCAGGACGACGCCGCCTACTGGGAGGGCGAGCTCGGCCGCGATCTGCCGCCTGGATGGTTCGGCGAGAACCTCCGCATCGACGGCCTCGACGTCAATCGGGCGCGCGTGGGCGAGCGCTGGCGCATCGGCGGCTCCGTCGAGCTCGAGGTGACCTCGCCCCGCACTCCGTGCGCCACGTTCGCCCGCTGGGTCGGCGGTCGCGACGAGCGCGGCTGGGTGCGACGCTTCGGTGACGCACGCCGGTTGGGCGCCTACCTGCGCGTCGTGCGGGCGGGGGAGATCAGCGCCGGCGACGCGATCGCGGTCACGCCGGCGCCGGAGGGCGCGCCCACGATCCTCGACGTGTACGACGCCTGACCCGACCGCCGTGGCGGGGGCCGGCGCCCGGGACGCCGGATGCCCCGGCCTCGCGCGAACGCGGGACCGGGGCATCCGGGATCGGCGTCAGGCGCCGAGCGACTTGCCGTGCGAGCCGAGCTGCTGCGTGGCCTCGACGACGCGCGCGGCCATCGCCGACTCCGCGACTTTGCCCCACGCGCGCGGGTCGTACTGCTTCTTGTTGCCGACCTCGCCGTCGACCTTGAGGACGCCGTCGTAGTTGCCGAACATGTACCCGGCGATCGACCGGGTGAAGGCGTACTGCGTGTCGGTGTCGATGTTCATCTTGACGACGCCGTTGGCGACGGCCTCGGCGATCTCGGCGTCGGTCGAGCCGCTGCCGCCGTGGAAGACGAGGTCGAGGGGCTTCGGGCCGGTGCCGAAGCGCTCGGCGATGCCCGCCTGGATCTCGCCGAGGAGCTCGGGGCGCAGCTTGACGTTGCCCGGCTTGTACACGCCGTGCACGTTGCCGAACGTGAGCGCGGCGATGTAGCGACCCTGCTCGCCGAGGCCGAGCGCCTCGACGGCCTTCGTGACGTCGCCGACAGTCGTGTAGAGGGCCTCGTTCGAGCCCTCGTGCTGCACGCCGTCCTCCTCGCCGCCCACGACGCCCACCTCGATCTCGAGGATCGCGTGGATGTTCTTCATGCGGGGGAGGAGGTCCTTCGCGATCGCGATGTTCTCGTCCAGCGGCACCGCCGAGCCGTCCCACATGTGGGACTGGAAGATCGGGTTGCGGCCGGCGCGCACCTCCTCCTCGGACGCCTCGATGAGGGGCAGCACGAAGCCGGGCAGCGCGTCCTTCGGGCAGTGGTCGGTGTGGAGGGCGACCGTGATCGGGTAGTTCTTGGCGACCTCGGTGGCGAAGCGCGCGAAGGCGAGCGCCCCCGAGGCGCGGGCCTTGACGCTCTGGCCGGCGAAGTAGTCCGCGCCGCCGGTCGTGACCTGGATGATGCCGTCGGATCCGGCTTCGGTGAGGCCCTGCAGGACGGCGTTGATCGTCTGCGAGCTCGACACGTTGATGGCGGGATAGGCGAAGCCTCCGGCCTTGGCGCGGTCCAGCATCTCTGCGTACTGGTCGGGAGTGGCGACGGGCATGGGTGCTCCTCGGGGAAAGCGTGTGGATTCCCGGTCAGCCTAGCGAAGGCCGATCCCGGCGGACGCTCGCTCATCCGGCCTGGGAGCGCCCGCGACCTTGCCAGCTGGAAAGAATCGCGATTCCTTCGTTGAACGTCCGTGCGATACCGGTCGATTCCTTTACCCCGCTGGCTAGGCTGACCGCATGGTGAGCCTTACAGCCGACATGAGCCCGCTGCATCCGGATCGCAACCTTGCCCTCGAGCTCGTGCGCGCGACGGAGGCTGCCGCGATCCGCGCCGTCCCCTTCATCGGTCGCGGCGACAAGGAGGCCGCCGACGGCGCCGCCGTCGACGCGATGCGGGCCTTCTTCTCGACGGTGAACTTCGACGGCACGATCGTCATCGGCGAGGGTGAGAAGGATCACGCGCCGATGCTCTACAACGGCGAAAAGGTCGGAAACGGACGCGGCCCACAGTGCGACGTCGCCGTCGACCCGATCGACGGCACGTCGCTGACCGCCGCGGGGCGCCAGAACGCGCTTTCGGTGATCGCGGTCTCCGACGCCGGCACGATGCTCGACGCGTCGAGCGTGTTCTACATGGACAAGCTCGTCACCGGCCCAGCCGGGGTCGGCGTCGTCGACATCCGCCTGCCCGTCGGAGAGAACATCCGTCGCCTCGCCACGGCGCTCGACAAGCCGGTCGACGAGATCGTGGTGTCGGTGCTGAACCGCCCGCGGCACGAGAAGCTCATCGAGGAGATCCGCGAGGCCGGCGCGGGCACCCGCCTCATGAGCGACGGCGACGTGGCGGGCGGCATCAACGCCGCTCGGCACAACGCGCGCACCGACATGTGCATCGGCATCGGCGGCAGCCCCGAGGGCATCGTCACGGCGTGCGCGATCAAGGCGCTCGGCGGGCACATCCAGGGGCGGCTGTGGCCGCAGACCGACGACGAGAAGCAGCGCGGCATCGACGCCGGCCTGAAGTTCGACGACTACGTCTACGAAGCGGACGACCTGGTGACCGGCCGGAACACGATCTTCGTCGCGACGGGCGTCACCGACGGTCAGCTGGTCGCCGGCGTCCGTCGAGAGCGCGACTACGTCTACACCGAGAGCGTCGTGCTGCGCGGCGCCTCGGGCACCCTGCGGCGCATCTCGTCGGAGCACCTCACGTCGAAGTGGCTCTGACCGGTCGCGGTGCATTCCCGCAACCCGCGCTGAGGGGCGATCACTACGGCAACCCGACGCGCCGCGCAAGAGGCCACGTGGCGAGCGCGCACGGGTGGATGATCGCTTCGGCACCGTCGTGATCGAGTCGTGACGACCTCTTCCAGGGTTCTCTGGCAAAATTGCCTGCGGTGTCGATGGGGATGCTGGTTCATCTGACCGATCATCGAGGGGTAGTCAATGTCCGCCACGACAGGCACGCCCGCACCGAAGACGGGTGCCCACGCTGTCATCGCCGACGCAGTCGACCCTGCGCGCCGGCCCGACGTGCTGTTCCGCGTCCGCCGCGACGAAGGTCACCAGCCGAGCGCGTGGTGGATGATCGGGGCGTTCGTGCTCGTCTCCACGGCCGTCATCGCGCTCCTGAGCTTCGTCCCCGGCGGCGCCTGACCCGCCGCATCCGTCGCGCCTTCGAGTGGCGCGTCGCGCCGCATCCCCTGGGCGGATGCGGCAACAACTGACACCCGTCGCGGCGCTCGGCCGCGGGGCTGCGGGTGTCAGTCCTGCAGGCGCCCGCGCAGGTCGCCGACGTCGGCGCTGAGCGCCGGATCCGGCGCCGGCTCAGCGTCCGCGTCAGGCACGACGGACCCTGCGGCGAGGAAGTCGGGGGCGACGAGCTCGGGCGCCGTCCACCGGCGCATCGGCTTGTCGACGAGCGCCGGCGCCGCGACGGCGTCGAGCTTCGTGTCGTCGACGCCCGGGAAGCGGCGCGCGCTCGCGAGCACGCGCGACTCGAGCGACCCGGCGAAACGGTTGTAGCTGTCGACCGTGCGCTCGAGCGCGCGGCGGAGGTCGTCGGCGTGGCCCGCGACCGTCCCGATGCGCTCGTACAGTTCGGTGCCGAGCGCGAACAGGCGCCGCGCCTCGTCGGAGACGTCCTGCTGCGTCCACGTGAAGGCGACCGTCTTGAGCACCGCCCACAGGTTCACGGGCGAAGCGAGTGCGACCCGCTTGCCGAACGCGTAGTCGAGGAGCCCCGCGTCGGCGTCGAGGGCGGCGGCCAGCAGCGACTCGCTGGGGATGAAGCAGATGACGAACTCGGGGCTCGTCTCCAGCGCCGACCAGTACGCCTTCTTCGCCAGGGCGTCCACATGCGCGCGGACCGCCTTCACGTGACGCTCGACCAGCTGGGCGCGGCGGGCGGCCTCGGCGCCGGTGGCGGTGTGCGGGAGGGCGCTGGCCTCGAGGTACGCGTCGAGCGGCACCTTGGCGTCGACCGCGAGCGACTTGCCGCCGGGAAGACGCACGATCATGTCGGGTCTCGCCGTGCCGGCGTCGGTCGCGACGGTCGCCTGCACGTCGAAGTCGACGTAGCGCGTGAGGCCCGCCGCCTCCACGACCCGGCGCAGCTGCGTTTCGCCCCACACGCCGCGCGTGCTCCCCGACCGCAGCGCGGATGCCAGCGACTCGGTCGTCGCGCGCAGCGACTCCTCCGCGGCGTGCGCGCGGCGCAGCTGCTCGCTGAGCGTCGCGAACTGCGTGCCACGCTCGCGCTCGAGGTCTTCCACCTTGCGCTGCATCGTCGTGAGCGTCTCCTGCACCGGGACGAGCGCACGCAGCACCGTCTGCTCGCGACGCTCGCGCTCCTCGCGCGAGGCCTGGTCGGCGCGCGTCTGCGACGCGAGCTCCCGGTAGAGCAGCTGCTGGTGCTCGAGCTGCGCCTGCACGCCCGAGCGGGCGGCCTCGGCGGCGGCGACGCGTGCGGCGAGATCGGATCGCTCGCGCGCTGCGCGACCGGCGGCGCGCGCGGATCCGACGGCGAACCCGGCGACGAGGCCGACGAGTGCGCCGACGATCAGCAGGAGGAGGGCGAATGCGTCCATGGCACGAGCATGAGGGGGGCCTCCGACACGCGTCAGGCGACGGCGAGCAAGGCCGCTTCGGTCGCCGCGAGCTGCGACACGCGGACCCCCACGACCGCGGCGAGGCCCGCTACGTCGTCGGCGCCGGCCCGGGCGGCGGCGTCGATCACGATGTGCGCGCAGGCCGTGGCATCCGCCAGTGCGTCGTGATGCGCGAACCCGGTGAACCCCGCGGCCGCGGCGGCCGACGGCAGGCGGTAGGAGTCGAGGTCGTACGTGCGCCGGGCGACCTGCAGGCTGCACAGGTACCGGTACGGCGGGCACGCGTCGCCGGTCACCTCGCACGCGCGGCGGAGGACCGCCATGTCGAAGCCCGCGTTGTGCGCGACGAGCACGTCGGCGCCGGCGAACGCCGTCAGGCGCGACAGCTGCGTGCTCCAGTCGTCGGCGTGCGCGACGTCGGCGGCGCGGATGCCGTGGATCCCGGTGTTGAACTCGGAGAACGCATCGTGCCCCGCGGGCGGGCGGATGAGCCATTCCGCGGAGGCGACGACCCGACCGTCGCGCACCCGCACCATCCCCACCGCACAGGCCGACGCGTTGCTGGCATTCGCCGTCTCGAAGTCGATCGCGGTGAAATCCAGTGGCACGACTTCAGCGTCGCGGGCCGCCGCCGTCGGGCGCGGAGGCGCGCCGGGCACGTCACGAACTCAGGCTGCGGATGCGGCGGGCCGGTGCCGTCCGCCGCCGATCCGCGGTCCGCGGCGGTCGGATCGGCGGCGGAGCCTGAGTACGTGACGCCGAGCGGGCGTACGGTGGCCGTATGGCGAGCCGCGAAGAGATGTCGACGTCGTTCGGGGCCGTGGCCGCCGAGTACGAGGCGGGCCGGCCGGGCTACCCGGCCGAGGCCATCGCGTGGCTGCTCGAGCCCGTGCGCGCACCCGAGCGGCCGGCGCGTGTCGCGGATGTGGGCGCCGGCACCGGCAAGCTCACGCGCGTGGCGGTGGAGCTCGGCGCCGAGGTCGTCGCGATCGACCCGGATGCGGCGATGCTCGAGACCCTGCGGACCCATGTCGCGGGCGTCCCCACCTTCGTCGGACGCGCCGAGAGCCTGCCGCTCCCGGATGCGGCGGTCGACGCCGTGCTGTTCGGACAGGCGTGGCACTGGGTCGACGTCGCAGCGGCGTCCGCCGAGGTCGGCCGGGTCGTGCGGGCCGGGGGAGTGCTCGGGATGGTGTGGAACATCCGCGACGACCGGGTGCCGTGGGTGGCCGAGCTGTCCGCGGTGATGCATGGCAGCCACGCCGAGGAGGTGCTGTCGGAGGAGGGCGGGGTCGCGGTGGCCGCGCCCTTCGCGGACATCGAGCGCGAACGCTGGGAGTGGTCGCGCGCCATGACCCGCGCCGACCTGCTCGCGATGGCGCGCTCGCGCAGCTACATCGTCACCGCCGCCCCCGATGAGCGCGCCCGCATCGAGGCCGCGCTCGGCGACCTCCTCGACCGCGTCGGCGCCGTCGGGGAGGCGACCGTCGAGCTGCCCTACGTCACCCACGCCTTCCGGAGCATCCGCCCATGACCACCGCACGCCCGCTCATCGTCTGCAACTTCGTCACTGTCGACGGCCGGTACGAGGACGACGACCACGACATCGCGTCGTTCTTCGAGTTCCACCACCCGGACTACGACGGTGCCGACTCCTTCGACCACTACACGCTGTCGCTGCTCGAGGAGGCCGGCACCCTGCTGCTCGCGGGGAAGCGCTCGTCGCTCGGCAACCTGAGCTACTGGTCGGGTGTGCGCGACAACCCGTCGGCGACGCCGGTGCGGCGACGCTTCGCCGAGCTGTTCCTCGCGGCGGAGAAGTTCGTCGTGTCGGACACCCTCACCGCCGACGACCTCGCGCCCTATCCGTCGACGCGGATCGTGCGCCTCGCCGACGCGGTCGCCGAGGTGAACCGGCTCAAGACGACCGGGTCGGGCACGATCCTCATCCTCCTCGGCCGGCGCCAGTGGAACGACCTCATGCACGAGGGTCTCGTCGACGAGCTGCACCTCGTGACCTTCCCTCTCATCGCCGGCACCGGGGTGGCGCTGTTCGATCGGCGTCCACCTGTCGCGCTGCGCCTTCTGGAGACGCGCACGTGGGCGGAGTCGGCCAACGTGCTCATGCGCTGGCGGGTGGACGCCGCCGGCTGACGACGCCGCCCGCGGCGGGCCGCCGCATCCGCCCGCCTAGACTGGACTCCCGTGGCTCTCACCATCGGAATCGTCGGACTGCCGAACGTCGGCAAGTCCACTCTCTTCAACGCGCTGACCAAGAACTCGGTGCTCGCGGCGAACTACCCGTTCGCCACGATCGAGCCGAACGTGGGCGTGGTGAACCTCCCCGATCCGCGGCTGGACAAGCTCGCCGAGGTGTTCCACTCCGAGCGGGTCGTGCCGGCCACGGTGTCGTTCGTCGACATCGCCGGGATCGTCCGCGGTGCGAGCGAGGGCGAGGGCCTCGGCAACCAGTTCCTCGCCAACATCCGCGAGGCCGACGCGATCGCGCAGGTCGTGCGCGGATTCTCCGACGACGACGTCGTGCACGTCGAAGGTGCAGTCAATCCCGCGAGCGACATGGAGACGATCAACGCCGAGCTGCAGCTCGCCGACCTCCAGACGCTCGAGAAGGCGATCACGCGGTACGAGAAGGAGGTCAAGGGCCGCAAGCTCGACCCCGCCGTCCTCGAGACCGCGCTCGCCGCGCAGGACGCCTTGCAGAAGGGGCAGCTGCTGTCGGCAACAGGCCTCGACCTCGCGCCGATCCGCGAGCTGGGCTTGCTCACCGCCAAGCCGTTCATCTTCGTCTTCAACGTCGACGAGGCGGTGCTGACGGATGCGGCGCGCAAGGCGGAGCTCGCGGCCCTCGTCGCGCCCGCCCAGGCGGTGTTCCTCGACGCCAAGATCGAGTCTGAGCTCATCGACCTCGACCCGGAGGAAGCCGCCGAGCTCCTCGCCTCGACCGGGCAGGAGGAGTCGGGCCTCGATCAGCTGGCCCGCATCGGGTTCGACACGCTCGGGCTGCAGACGTACCTGACCGCAGGGCCGAAAGAGGCGCGCGCGTGGACCATCGGCAAGGGGTGGAAGGCGCCGCAGGCGGCCGGTGTCATCCACACCGACTTCGAGAAGGGCTTCATCAAGGCCGAGGTGATCTCGTTCGACGACCTCGTCGCGCTCGGGTCGGTGGCCGAGGCCCGTGCGAAGGGCAAGGCGCGCCTCGAGGGCAAGGACTACGTCATGCAGGACGGCGACGTCGTGGAGTTCCGCTTTCAACGTGGATGATGACATGCATCAGCGCTGAGCCTTCCGCATCAGGAAGACCGCCCTCGCCTCCCGCGCGGCGGACACTCCGGCGCACAGGCTGAGCAGCCCGTACACCAGCGGCGAGGGCAGCACGTAGGTGGTGTAGCCGAAGCTGGCGAAGGTCAGGACGACGAAGCCGATGAAGAGCACCCCTAAGACGCTCATAAAGACGATGTGGACGGGAAGGTAAAGCCGTTCATCTTCTGCTTCGCGGTGAGGGTACCGCGCGACGGCAGACGGGCGAACTCGGCAGATCGGTGGAGTTCCGTTTTCACGTGGATGACGTGGCGAGCGCCCGAAGCTGGTCGGAGCTTGGCGTCGTGGCCCTGAATGCACCGACGGTGCCGCCGATGACAAAACCCACTGCGCCGCACACAATGGCCCACGTGGCGCACCACGCTAGAAGAGAGAGGCGCGGATCAACGTAATTCGGGTGCTCGGCAAATGCCGCCATAGCACCGGGAAACCACCCGATCAGCACACACATGACACCGAGGATCGCGCCGCACGCGAACCCGATTGCCGCGCAAGTTAGCAGGTGACGACTTACGGAGAGCGCTCGGCGCACGGACGGAGCCATGGGCTAAAGATAGGGCGTACTGTCGCCGATAGCGACGCGCTCGTGTTGACACATGACAACAACACGGTGGAGTTCCGCTTCAACAACTGAGCGCTCGCCGGGCCGCCGTCAGCGGGTGGCGTGCACGATCTGCACGAGATGGCCGTCCGGGTCTTCGACCCATGCGATGAGGAGCCGGTCGAGCCACGGCTCCGGTGGTTTCGCCGAGCGCGCGCCGAGGCCGGCGAGCCGCGCATACCCGGCGTGGACGTCGTCCGTCCACAGGATCACCGCGGCGCGTTGACCGTGCGCGACCGGCTGGAGCCCGTGGTCCTCGCGGGTGCTGGTCTCGGTGGCGAGTCCGACGCGGTAGCCGTCCAGGACGAGGTCGACGTGGATCGGCGTCCCGGTCGACGGCGTGCGGAACGCCTCCTCGAAGCCGACCGCGCGGTAGAAGGCCACCGCGCGGTCGATGTCCCGGGTGAACAGCACGATCTGAGGAGTGCGGAAGTCTCCCATGCCGCGATTGTGGCACGGGAGCTCGGCGGCGGCGTCGATCTCGGGCCGCCGCCAGGCGGGACGCCGAGCGGCGCTACACCGTCCGCGGCCGGGTGACCCGGAGCCGGTTATCCGAGTCGGGGCTGAGTCCCTTAGCGTGGTGTCACTTCCCGCGGGGTTCTCGTCGTCGTAGGCGATGAAGGGCCACCGTGGGATGACCAGTTGTTTCCGCCAAGAAGCAAAGAAGAGATCCCACGATGACCCACCACCAGTCTGCCTTGACGACTCTGATCGGCGAAGTCCTTGCCGACCCCGACCTGGCTCACTCGGACGTGTTCCGTCGGATGCTGCAGGCGGGCCTGCAGGACCTGATCAACGCGGAAGCGACCGTGAAGATCGGCGCGGCCCCGCATGAGCGCACCCCTGAGCGCACCACACGCCGCAACGGCACCCGACCCAAGACGCTGGCGACCCCGGCCGGGGAGGTGGACCTGCAGATCCCGAAGCTGCGGGAGGGGTCGTTCTTCCCGAGCCTGCTGCACCCGCGTCGCCGGGTCGATAAGGCCCTCTACGCCGTGATCTGCCAGGCATGGATCGACGGGGTCTCCACCCGCAAGGTCGACCAGCTGATCCGCGCGCTGGGCAACGACACCGGCATCTCCCGGTCGACGGTCTCTCGGATCTGCTCAGAGATCGACGAAACCGTGCACGAGTTCCTGCACCGCCGACTCGATCACACCTGGTTCCCGTACCTGTTCCTCGACGCCACCTACCTCGACGTCCGCCACCGCGGCCGCGTCGTCTCCCAAGCCCTCGTGGTCGCCACCGGCGTCAGCGGCGACGGGCGCCGCGAGATCCTCGGCATGAGCCTCGGGGATGCGGAGACCACCGACTTCTGGACCGAGTTCCTCCGCAGCCTGCGCGACCGGGGACTGAAGGTCGCCACCGACGCCGATCCGCTCGGCGTCGCCCTGGTCACCTCCGATGCCCACGCCGGCCTGAAAGCCGCGATCAAGGCGATCCTGCCCGGATCCGGGTGGCAGAGATGCCGAGTCCATTTCGCCCGCAACGTCACCCAGAAGCTCGGCTCGGCCCGCTCCAAGCCCGTCAACGCGCTGATCTCGACGATCTTCGCGCAGACCACCTCCGAGGCGGTGCTTGCCCAATACAAAGCCGTCGCGGACAGCCTGCGCAGCTCCTTCCCGGAGGTCGCCGAGATGCTCGAGGCCGCCGAACCCGACCTCACCGCGTTCGCACCACTACCCCGCGAGCACTGGCAGAAAGTCTGGTCCAACAACCCCATCGAACGCCTCAACCGCGAGATCAAACGCCGCGCCGACGTCGTCCAGATCTTCCCCGACCAAGGCTCCGTGACCCGCCTGATCGGCGCCGTCATCCAAGAGCAGCACGAGGAATGGTCCTACGGCGAACGCCGCTACTTCTCCGACATCTCCATGCGCAAACTCGTCCACACCCTCCACGACCACGCAGAGCCGGCACGCCCCGAGCTCTACCTCACCGCCTGACCACCACCCACCACAGGGAACAACTGGAGTGACACCACGCAAAGGGACTTGACCCGAGTCGGCGGACGTCGACGCAACCCAGAGGAGATCCGCCGCAGCAGCATCGCGCGTGACGCGACGCGCCCGCGACAGGTCGCGGTTCGTCCGCGGGCAAAGCCGGGCGGAATTCAGGCTCAGCGGCTCCATCGAGGCGTGATCGTGGCGCCGAACGTCGCTTGAGCCTGAATTCTGCGCGGCACGAGACGAAGTAAGGGGCCGTGGCGGGGGGCAGACGCGAATTGTCAGCCGGGTGAGGCGCGCGTCGGCGCTCGCCGCTAGCGTGGGCGGCATGGCCGAGCATCGCGTGACCGCCCCCACCCCGCCCGCCGACGGGACGAAGGTGAAGGGGCCGGCGTCGTACTTCCCGAGCATCGAGAAGACGTACGGCCGGCCGGTCCAGGAGTGGCTCGATCTCATCGTCGAGCGCTGGGATGGGCAGAAGCACATGGAGGTCGTCGACTGGCTCAAGACCGAGCACGGACTCGGTCACGGTCACGCCAACGCGCTCGTCGCCTACGTGAAGGCGAAGCTCGCCTGACCTGTCGCGGTGTGCCCGTCAGCCGCGGTCGTGGAGGGTGACGTGGTACCCGTTGGGGTCGGCGAAGGTGAAGGTCCGCCCGAAGGGGCCGTCGATCGGCGCGGAGACGATCGTGTGACCGTCGGCGGCGAGGGCGTCGTGGATCTGCTGCACGTCGGTCGCCTGCAGCCACAGCGCGACGCCGACGCCCGGCCGCGCGACGTCGGTCAGGTCGGTGCCGGGAGCCAGGTCGCGCAGGGCGAACGCGATCGGGGTGGTCTCGAAGACGACCGCGTGCGGTGGCCCGGCGGGGGAGCGGGTGAGGCCGAGATAGCGGGCGTAGAAGGCGTGCGCCGCATCCAGATCGCGGGTCTGCAGGGAGATGAAGTCGGGGCCGGTGACAGGCATGTCGCGTCCAATCGTGTGTCAGATAACTGACATCGAATATATGTCAGAATACTGACATGAGTCAAGGCGTCGACGGCATCGATCTCGAGACCTCGGTGGGGTACGCGCTCAAGGAGGCTTCCAGCGCGTTGCGCACGGCGATGGAGGCCGTGCTGCGTCCACTCGGAATGACGATGACGCACTACTCGTGCCTCGAACTGCTCGCGCAGCGTCCGGGCATGTCGAATTCCGAGCTCGCGCGCGGCGCCTTCGTGACCCGGCAGTCCATGAACGTGCTGCTGCAGGCGCTCGAGCGCGACGGCGACGTCACGCGCCCCGACGCGGCCCCGAGCGGCAAAGCGCTGCCCACGCAGCTCACCGAGCGCGGGAGGCGGCGCCTCGCCGCTGCGACGGCGGCCGTCCGGGATGTCGAGGCGCGCATGCTCGCCGACCTCGACGCCGACGACCAGGCGCGGCTGTTCCGGATGCTGCGGGGCATGACCGCGGCGCTCCGCGACGACGGGCGCCCCTGACCGAGCGCCGCCACCCGATCGCATCGGGCACGGGAAGTCGGGTGCCCCACGGCGCGGCAGGCGAGAGTCGAAGGAGAAGGGAGGCCGGCCGTGATCGAGATCCTCAACGGACTCGTCGAGGAGATCGAGGCGCACCTCGACGGTGACCTCGACGTCGACGCTTTCGCCGCGGCATCCGGGACCACCGGCCACCACCTACGGCGGATGTTCTCGTCTCTCGCGGGCATGCCCGTGTCGGAGTACGTCCGGCGGCGCCGGATGACCGCGGCCGCGGTCGATGTCGTCGGTGACGAGGATCTGCTCACGATCGCGGTGCGCTACGGCTACGGCTCGACCGAGGCGTTCGGACGCGCCTTCCAGGCGGTGCACGGCGTCAGCCACGGCGACGTCCGTCGCGGCGGCGGCCCCCTTCGAAGTCAACCTCTCCTCCGGTTCCGCCTGACTGTCGAAGGGAGCACCCCCATGGATGCCCGCATCATCGAGAAGCCCGGTTTCCGCCTCGTCGGCCACGCCGCCCGCGTGCCGCTCATCCACGACGGCATCGATCCCCATATCCAGGCGCACATCGCCGCGCTGCCTGCCGACGAACACGAGCGGCTCAAGGCCCTGAGCAGCACGGAGCCGGCAGGCCTGCTGCAGGTGAGCGCTGACGTCGATCCCGACTACACCGAGGGGAGCGAGCTCACCTACCTGCACGGTGTGGCCGTTGCAGGCGACGCGGAGGTGCCCGATGATCTCGCGGCGATCGAGGCCCCCGGGGGCGTATGGGCGGTGTTCCGCACCTCGGGCGAATATCCGGCCGCGTTGCAGACGACGTGGGCGGCGACCGCGACGGAGTGGTTCCCGTCGAACCCGTGGCGCCTGCGGCCGGGCCCGTCTATCGTCGCGGTGCTCGAGCGTTCGCCCGACTTCGCTGCGGCGACGACCGAGCTCTGGCTGCCCGTCGAGCGAGCGTGAGCGGCGCTGCACGCTCGCCGCGTTCGGAGCGGCCGGGCGTGTCCGGGAGAATGGACGCATGACTTCCGACAGCACCGAGATCTTCGAGCCCGACGGACGCGCCATCCCGGTCGCCGAGGAAGGCGACGGTCCGGTCGCGGTCGTGCTGCTGCCCGCCCGCGGGTTCGGGATCGACTCGCTTGGAACGATCGCGCACGTGCTCGAGGAGGAGGGCTTTCGCACGCTCCGCATCGGCGTGCGCACGGCGCAGACCGACGGCGTGACCCTGCACGACCTCGCCCGCGACGTCGCCGACGTGCTCGATGACCGCGGCGTGAAGAGCGCGTACATCGCCGGCCACGCGTTCGGCGGAGCGCTCGCACGCGTCGTGGCGCTCGATCACCACGATCACGTCGAGGGGCTCATCCTGCTCGGCGTCGCCGAGCCCGGTGCGCTCGAGGGTGATGTCGCCGAGGCGATGCGCACCGCGATCTCGGATGCGCCGGCCGCCGACGTGCGCGAGGCGACGCGCGTGCTCGCCGGCGACGCCGCGAACCTCGACCTCGCCGTCGCGCACCTCGTCCGCACGCGCGATGTCGTGGCGGCCGCCGTGCAGGATGCCGCGCTCGCCGCGACGCCGGCCGACGAGTGGACGCCGCTCGCGCCGAGCCTCGCGGTGCTCGTGATCCAGGCGGGAGCCGATCCCGTCACCCCGCCGGCAGCCGCCGAGCGGCTGCAGGCGTCCGAGCCCGCCCGCGTCAGCCTCGCGCGTGTCGACGGTGCCGGCCATCTCTCCCCGCTCACCCACCCCGGCGAGACGGCGTGGGAGATCGAGGACTACCTCGCGTGGGACTGACCGCCCGCCGCATCCGGAGGTGACGCCATGACCGCGACGCTCGTCGCCACGCACCTCGCCGGTGGGTACGGCCACCGCATCCTGTTCGACGAGCTCGACCTCACCGTCGCGTCGGGCGATGTGGTGGGTGTCGTCGGCGTCAACGGCGCCGGCAAGTCGACGCTCCTGCGCGTGCTCGCGGGCGTGGAGGCGCCGCAGGCGGGCACGCTCGCTCTCGCGCCGACCGACGCGTTCGTCGGCTTCCTCCCGCAGGAGCACGAGCGGGTGCCGGAGGAGACGGTCGCGCAGTACATCGCGCGCCGCACCGGATGCGCCGACGCCACGCGTGCGATGGACGCGGCGGCGGCAGCCCTCGCCGATGCGGCCGGCGCCGAACCCGCCGCGTCCGTCGCCGCCGATGCCTACTCCGCGGCACTGGACCGCTGGCTCGCCAGCGGCGCCGCCGACCTCGACGAGCGGATGCCGGCGGTGCTGGCCGACCTCGGTCTCGAGCTGCCCGACGCGGCCGACGCCGCGCTCATGACCGGCCTGTCGGGCGGGCAGGCCGCGCGCGTCGGACTCGCGGCGCTGCTGTTGTCGCGCTTCGACATCGCGCTGCTCGATGAGCCGACGAACGACCTCGACCTCGACGGGCTGGAGCGGCTCGAGGCGTTCGTGCGGGGCCTGCGCGGGGGTGTCGTGCTCGTGAGTCACGATCGCGAGTTCCTGGCCCGGTGCGTCACGCGCGTGCTCGAACTCGATCTCGCGCAGCGCACGACGCGCCTGTACGGCGGCGGCTACGACGCGTATCTCGAGGAGCGCGCGACGGTGCGGCGCCACGCGCGGGAGAAATACGACGAATTCGCGGCGACGAAGGCCGACCTCGTTGCGCGGGCGCGCACGCAGCGCGAGTGGTCGAGCCAGGGCGTCCGCAATGCGATGCGCAAGGCGCCCGACAACGACAAGATCCGCCGCAAGGCAGCGACCGAGTCCAGCGAGAAGCAGGCGCAGAAGGTGCGGCAGATGGAGAGCCGCATCGCGCGGCTCGAAGAGGTCGAGGAGCCGCGCAAGGAGTGGCGCCTCGAATTCACGATCGGCGCCGCGCCGCCCTCCAGTGCGGTCGTGGCGACGCTGAACGGCGCCGTCGTGCGGGAGGGGTCGTTCATGTAACCGAGGTGGGCGGCGAGGGCGGTGCAGTCGGCTCGTTGTTGCTCTATAGAGGCGTGTTCGCTGGTGCGGTTCGCGGAGATCCGCAGGTAGAGCAGCGCGGTCGTTGTTCTGATGGGGATACTCCGAGCAGGCGCAGCCCACACCTGCTTCCCGCGGGGGCGAGAGCATCAGACCGGACCGCGGGTGGGCGGTTGGTCAGGGACGGTAGGTGATGCGGACGCGGCCGGGGTCGAAGCTTCGCCCGGGGCGTCCGGGAGTGATCCGGAGGCGGGTGATCAGCGTGGTGATCACCGCGCGCCGGTCGGTGACATCCAGGGCGTCCCACCAGGCCTGTAGCGCGTGCCGGTTCCCGATCGGTGCCGCGTAGAGCGCGATCGCCCCGTTGGCGGTGACAAGGCGCCGCTCGATATCGCGAAGCGCAGCAGTGGCGGCCTCGACCCCGCTGCGGTGTTCCCCGCGGGTGATGACACGGTCCTGGTAGTCCTGATCGAGTTGCCCGATCCGCGTGTTGATCTCCACGACCTGCCGCAGTAGCCCGCTGGTCGACGCGTTGTCCGCGCCGGCTCGCGGATGGGTGAGGCGGTGCAGGACGCGTTCGGTGACACAGGCATCGAGATGGGCGGCGTTGATGCTCAGCCCGCCGCGTTCCGGACGGGACGGGTTCTTCTGGCAGGCGTATCGCCGCGTGTCGCCGGCGGGAGAGAGCTTCCCGGTGATGGTGAGTCCGGCGCCGCACTTCCCGCACCGCGCGATCCCACCCAACAGCGTCGGGCGGGCCGGTGCGGTGCGGCGGCGGGTGGGGTCGGTGAGGATCGCCCGGATCTGCGCGGTCTCCTCCCCGATTTCGGATCTTCATCCTCGCTCGGCGCGCTGTTCCGCACCCCGCTAGCCTCGGACGTCGGGCTGAGTCCCTTAGCGTGGTGTCACTTCCCGCGGGGTTCTCGTCGTCGTAGGCGATGAAGGGCCACCGTGGGATGACCAGTTGTTTCCGCCAAGAAGCAAAGAAGAGATCCCACGATGACCCACCACCAGTCTGCCTTGACGACTCTGATCGGCGAAGTCCTTGCCGACCCCGACCTGGCTCACTCGGACGTGTTCCGTCGGATGCTGCAGGCGGGCCTGCAGGACCTGATCAACGCGGAAGCGACCGTGAAGATCGGCGCGGCCCCGCATGAGCGCACCCCTGAGCGCACCACACGCCGCAACGGCACCCGACCCAAGACGCTGGCGACCCCGGCCGGGGAGGTGGACCTGCAGATCCCGAAGCTGCGGGAGGGGTCGTTCTTCCCGAGCCTGCTGCACCCGCGTCGCCGGGTCGATAAGGCCCTCTACGCCGTGATCTGCCAGGCATGGATCGACGGGGTCTCCACCCGCAAGGTCGACCAGCTGATCCGCGCGCTGGGCAACGACACCGGCATCTCCCGGTCGACGGTCTCTCGGATCTGCTCAGAGATCGACGAAACCGTGCACGAGTTCCTGCACCGCCGACTCGATCACACCTGGTTCCCGTACCTGTTCCTCGACGCCACCTACCTCGACGTCCGCCACCGCGGCCGCGTCGTCTCCCAAGCCCTCGTGGTCGCCACCGGCGTCAGCGGCGACGGGCGCCGCGAGATCCTCGGCATGAGCCTCGGGGATGCGGAGACCACCGACTTCTGGACCGAGTTCCTCCGCAGCCTGCGCGACCGGGGACTGAAGGTCGCCACCGACGCCGATCCGCTCGGCGTCGCCCTGGTCACCTCCGATGCCCACGCCGGCCTGAAAGCCGCGATCAAGGCGATCCTGCCCGGATCCGGGTGGCAGAGATGCCGAGTCCATTTCGCCCGCAACGTCACCCAGAAGCTCGGCTCGGCCCGCTCCAAGCCCGTCAACGCGCTGATCTCGACGATCTTCGCGCAGACCACCTCCGAGGCGGTGCTTGCCCAATACAAAGCCGTCGCGGACAGCCTGCGCAGCTCCTTCCCGGAGGTCGCCGAGATGCTCGAGGCCGCCGAACCCGACCTCACCGCGTTCGCACCACTACCCCGCGAGCACTGGCAGAAAGTCTGGTCCAACAACCCCATCGAACGCCTCAACCGCGAGATCAAACGCCGCGCCGACGTCGTCCAGATCTTCCCCGACCAAGGCTCCGTGACCCGCCTGATCGGCGCCGTCATCCAAGAGCAGCACGAGGAATGGTCCTACGGCGAACGCCGCTACTTCTCCGACATCTCCATGCGCAAACTCGTCCACACCCTCCACGACCACGCAGAGCCGGCACGCCCCGAGCTCTACCTCACCGCCTGACCACCACCCACCACAGGGAACAACTGGAGTGACACCACGCAACGGGACTTGACCGGACGTCGCCCGCGGTAGGGAGACGCTGGAACAGGTGCGAGCCCGACGCGGCACGATCGCCCTCTCGCATCAGATCATCGACCTGGCGCAGAACGGCCCCCGACCCAGGCGAGGCCAGGAGCCGGTCGGACTGTGGCCGCTGATCGAGCAACTGTTCGACGATGGGGACACTACGCCGGAGCCATCCGACGATGGGAACACCTCAGCGGATGACCCGCCCCAGCTCCGGCGGTGCTGAACCATGACGGTCAGCTCCGCCCCGCGCCGCGCTTCCTGGAATGGCTCATGGGCCTGCCAGACGGCTGCGCCCCGAGCACTGGGACGTGCGCGATCGGGAACGGCAGCGCCGCGTATACCTCGGTGAGCAGGTGATGGATCCGCTGTTGGGCGGCGGTGTCCTCGGTGCGGGCGTAGTCCGGCGCCAGCGGCAGTAGGTCCAGGATGAACGTCGTGCGGTAGTCCACCTGCTCGAGCGCGGCCACCAGGATCGGGTCGGATTCGAACTGCAGGAAGCGGTAGTAGGCCAGCGAGTCTGGGATGGCCCGGTCCAGAAACACCGTCGTGGCCGGATCGAGGGCGGCTTCCTCGGCGAGCCGCATGTCCAGCACACCGCGCTCGAACTCGCGCTGCTTGGCGCGGACCTCCTCGACGGTGCGACCGGCGATGCGCTGCAGGTCAAGGTAGTGGCGGGCGTGCTCGATCGTCGTCGTGGAGCCGCGGTCGCGCAACAGATTCACGGTGGTGATCTTCCCTGAGCTCGGCCCACCCGTGATCACGTACCAGTTGGTCACGTTCGCCCTCCTGTCTGTGCGGTCGGGAATATCCGACCGCGAAGGCACCTTATACCCCCAGCGGGTATAGCATCGGGATCGGAGGTGATCGGAATGGCACACGGATATGTCGACGACAAGCAGGCGCTGCTGGCGCGGTTGCGGCGCGCGGAGGGGCAGGTGCGCGGGATCGCGCGGATGGTCGATGAGGACGTGTACTGCATCGACATCCTCACCCAGGTGTCCGCGGTGACCAAGGCGCTGGAGTCGGTGGCGCTGACACTGCTGGAGGACCATCTCGGGCACTGCGTCGCGCAGGCGACCGCGGAGGGCGGCCCCGTTGCGGCGGAGAAGCTCCGTGAGGCCAACGCCGCGATCGCCCGGCTCGTGCGCTCCTAACCCCACCCCCGCATTCGCATTCACTCGACGCTCTTGAAGGGAGCACATCATGACCGGACAGGGTTTCCAGGACCTCGGCCTGCAGGCGACCAGCGGGGGCGGGTGTGCGTGCTGCAGCCCCACCTCCCACGGCACGGGAGCCAAGGACACCGGCACGCCGGTGCAGCGGACGGCGGCGGGTGAGACCGTGTCGGCGCAGTTCCTGGTGGAGGGGATGACCTGCTCGCACTGCGTGCGCAGCGTGACTGAGGAGGTCTCCGCGATTGAGGGAGTCTCCGATGTCGCGGTCGATCTGCACGCCGGCGGCGTGTCCACGGTGACGGTGTCCAGTGCCGCGCCGGTGGATGCGGAGCGGGTGCGGGCGGCGGTGGAGGAGGCCGGCTACAGCCTCGCCTCAGCATCATGACCACGACGACCACGGATGTTGATCTCGACATCACCGGGATGACCTGCGCGTCGTGCGCGGCTCGGGTGGAGCGGAAGCTGAACAAGCTGCCCGGGGTGGCGGCGACGGTGAATTTCGCCACCGAGAAGGCGCGCGTGCACGCCGAGTCCCCGGTGCCGGTGGAGGAGTTGATCGCGGCGGTCGAGCAGGCCGGGTACGGGGCATCCGTCCCCGCCCCACCGGCCACCGAAGCCACCGACGAACAGGCCACGGTGCCGCGGGATGCGGAGTTGGTGTCGCTGCGGCAGCGGCTGATCGTCTCGACGATTCTGGCGGTGCCGGTGGCGGTGTTGTCGATGATTCCGGCGCTGCAGTTCACCTACTGGCAGTGGCTGACCCTGACCCTGGCTGCGCCGGTGGTGGTGTGGGGGGCGTGGCCGTTCCACCGTGCCGCGGCGATCAACGCCCGCCACGGTGCGGCGACGATGGACACCCTGATCAGCCTGGGCGTGCTGGCCGCGTTCGGCTGGTCGCTGTATGCCCTGTTCTTCGGCGGCGCCGGGATGCCCGGCATGCGGATGAGCGTCACCTTCGTCGGCACCCCGCAGTCCGGCGGCCATGAGGTGTATCTGGAGGTCGCCGCCCTGGTGACGGTGTTCATCCTCCTCGGCCGCTACCTGGAGACCCGCGCCAAGCGGCAATCCGGCGAGGCCCTGCGTGCCCTGCTGGAGCTGGGTGCGAAAGACGCCGTCGTCCTCCGCACAGGTAGCGAGCAGCGCGTCCCCGTCGCCCAGCTCGTCCCCGGCGACATCGTGGTGGTGCGGCCCGGGGAGAAGATCCCCGCGGACGGCGTCGTCACCGAGGGTGTCTCCGCGGTGGACGAGTCGATGCTGACCGGCGAGTCCGTCCCCGTCGAAGTCGCCCCCGGCTCGAAGGTGGTCGGCGCGACGGTGAACACCGGCGGCCGGCTGCTGGTGGAGCTCACCCGGGTCGGCGCGGACACGGAGCTGGCCCGGATGGCCAGGTTGGTGGAGGAGGCGCAGACCGGGAAGGCGCAGGTGCAGCGCCTCGCCGACCGGGTCTCCGCGATCTTCGTCCCCATCGTCATCGTCCTTGCCATCGTCGCGTTCACGGTGTGGTTGCTGGTCGGGGCTTCCCCGGAGGTCGCGTTCACCGCCGCGGTGACGACGCTGATCATCGCGTGCCCGTGCGCGCTCGGCTTGGCGACCCCGACCGCGCTGCTGGTCGGCACCGGTCGGGGCGCGCAGCTGGGCATCCTCATCCGCGGACCCCAGGTGCTGGAGCAGACCCGCCGCATCGACACCGTCGTGCTGGACAAGACCGGCACCATCACCGCCGGCACCATGACCGTCACCGTTACGCATCCGACTCCCGGCACCGACAAGGCGGAGCTGGTGCAGATCGCCGCGGCGCTCGAGCACGGCTCGGAACACCCCATCGGCCGCGCCATCACCACCGCCGCCACCGGGCCGCTCGCGGCAGTGGAGTCGTTCGCCGCGGTGGCCGGGCAGGGCGTGCAGGGCATCGTCGACGGCCGCCTGGTCGCCGCCGGCCGCGCCTCCTGGATCACCACCCAATGGGCACTTCCCGTCCCTACCGACCTCGCCGCGACCATCGCGGCGGACGAGGCGGCGGGGGCGACGGTAACGGTAGTGGCGTGGGACGGGCAGGTGCGCGGGGCGATCAGCGTCGCCGATACCATCAAACCCACCAGCCGTGAGGCGGTCGCACGGCTCCGGGAACTCGGGTTGACCCCGATCCTGCTCACCGGCGACAACCCCGGCGCCGCGGGCGCGATCGCCGACCAGGCCGGGATCGATGACGTCCGCGCCGGTGTCACCCCGCAGGGCAAGCTCGACACCATCCGCGACCTGCAGACCGTGGGCCGGGTGGTCGCGATGGTCGGCGACGGCGTCAACGACGCCGCCGCCCTCGCCGCCGCCGACCTCGGGATCGCGATGGGCACCGGCACCGACGCGGCCATCACCGCCGCCGACCTGACCATCGTCTCCGGCGACCTCGTGCTGGTCCCGGACGCGATCCGGCTGGCCCGCCGCACCTTGGGCACGATCAAGGGGAATCTGTTCTGGGCGTTCGCGTACAACGTCGCCGCCCTCCCGGTCGCGATGCTCGCCCTGCTCAACCCCATCCTCGCGGGAGCGGCGATGGCGTTCAGCAGCGTGTTCGTCGTCACCAACAGTCTCCGACTGCGCCGCTTCCGCCCCCTCCGCACCCCGACGCCCGCCACCGCGCCGGTGACCCGGGAATCCGCCCCGGTTCGCGTCTGAACCGCCCGCATCAGAAGGAGCACACCATGACCCACGACCACACCGACCACGAGCACGGGTCGCACCATCACCACGACCACGGCTCGCATGACCATGGCTCTCACGAGCCCCACCACCATGAGCCGCGGGCCGGGGCGACGAACCTGGTGACCTGTCCGGTGATGCCCGGCAACCAGGTCGACCCGGCCTGGGCCGAGCAGCGCGGCCTGTTCCGCGACTATGAGGGCACCCGGTACTGGTTCTGCTGCGCCGAGTGCGGGCCGCTGTTCGACGCCGACCCCGCCCGCTACACAAGCGCCGCCTGACCGGCCAGATAACTCGGTCGGAGATAGAGGGTGGACACGGCGGTCGGGCTGGTGCAGGCATACCTGCGGGTCAACGGCTACTTCACCGTCGCCGAATACCCGGTGCTGGACGCCACCGGGCCCGGCGGGCCGCGCACCATCACCGACCTGGACATCCTCGCCGTACGGCTGCAACGCGCACCGGGAGCGTCCGGGGTCGTCGACGCACCGCTGGACCCCGCCCCGGCCAGGACCACCGGGGTGCCGACGGTGGTGTTCGAGGCGGGATCGGCGGCGACCCGCTCCACCTGAACGTTGGTGCAGGCCAGGGTCGCCGCGTTCACGCGGGCAGTGGTTCATGACCGGGCAGGGGCTGGGCCGGTCCGCCCCGGATGGGTTAGGGCGCACACTGGACCGGATGGCCGACGACCTGAACGATCTGCTGGACGGCCTCGAGTCGAGCAGCGGGTTCGTGCTGGTGGGGCATTCGGCAGGCGGTCCGATCGTGCGGCTGGCCGCGTCCCGCCGCCCGGGCCGGGTGGCCGGGCTGGTGCTGGTGGATCCGACCGATGAGGCCGCGTATCTCCTGTTCGGTGTGCCGTTCCGGGTCGGGGAGAAGATCGTGATCGCCGTCGAGTGGGTGCTGGCCCAGGTGGGGTTGCTGGAGCGGTTCTTCCGGCTCCGCGGGGAGGGGATGCCCGAGGATGTGCGGGCGGATCTTCACCGTGAGGCGTTCCGGCCCGCGGTGGTTATCACCCAGGGTCGGCAGGCGCGCACGTTCCTCACCGAGCTGCACGCCTGGCGCGGCGACCCGCCGGTGCTGCCCGATGTCCCGGTCACCGTCATCTCCGGCAGTCTCGCGGACGGGATGCCGCGACGGGTCCGGGATGCCGCGACCGCCGCCGGGTGGTATCGGGCCGCACAGTCCCGGCAGGGCCGGCACGTGGTCGCTGCCCGCTCCGGCCACTACATCCCCGCCACAGAACCGGACCTGATCGCGGGGGAGATCCGCCGCCTCATCCTCCCGCCCGCAGGATAGCCCCGGGTCCTCTGGCGGGCATGCCTGGTCAGGCCACGGCAGGGGTGCGTCGCCGCCGGGCGATCACGCCGGTGAGGGCGAGACCACCCAGCCCACCCCACAGGGTGACAGTGGAGACACCTTGCCCGATGAGGACGGCGGGGGTGAGCCCGGCGCGCAGGTCAGTGTCGGCGATCATCGCCCCGGCTTGCCCGGCGGGCAGACCTTTGAGGGTGCTGCCGTCGGGGCGGATGATCTGGCTGGTGCCGACGGTGGAGATGTTCACCACGGTGCGGCCGGTCTCCACCGCGCGGATCCGGGCGACCGCGAGCTGCTGCAGGTTCTCGTCCGTGCCGCGGAAGTCGGCGTTGTTGGTCTGGAACACCAGCAGCTCCGCACCGGCGGTGACGCTCTCGGCGATGACTTCGTCGTAGATCACGTCGAAGCAGATCGCCAACCCCACCGGCACGTCGCCGACGGTGATCAGCGGCACGTCCGTGCCGTGCGCGTAGTCGCGTTGTAGCAGCCCGACCAGGTCGGGGGCGAGCAGGGTGTAGCGTCGGCGGGGGCGGCCGCCGCGGTCGCGACCGCCGCGGCGACCGCGAGGGCGAACCCGGGCGTGCGGAACACGGCGGTCACGGAGCGTGTCGCGGCCAGCCGCCGCCACCCCCAGCCGCGATCACGACCCCGACGGTGGGGATCGACGCATACAGCAGCAGGTGGGGAGGGATGAAGGTGCTGTCCCGGCCGAGGGTGGTGTGCCAGGAGTCGTCCCAGTACGCCGACCCGACCCCGGCGGCTGCGGCGGCGGCGGCGACCCAGACGCCCCCGGCCCCCAGCGCCGGGGAGCCGCGGGCCGGGTCCGGCTCGGACGGGATGGGGGCGCGGTCACGGCTGCCGTGTGGTCGCATGATCTGTCCTTTCTGCGATGCGGCAGGGAGCCGGTCCGCCCCTGCCAGGCGGCTAACGCCATGGCGTCGCTCCCGGCGGCAGCGGGGTGTTAGAGGGGGAGCACGGTGGCTCCGATGAGGTTCTGGATGCTGGAGATGAGAAGTGTCCAAGCTCCGCTGATCATCGCGATGCCGGTGGCGATCATGAGGACCCCGCCGGTGATGTTGATGGTGCGGATGTGGCGGCGCAGGAACGTGATGCTTCCGGTGGCCCAGTTCAGGCCGGCCGCGGCGGCGATGAAGGGCAACCCCAGGCCCAGGCAGTAGGTGACGGCGAGGAGGGCGCCGCGGGCGGGGTTGCCGGTGGTGAGGCTGAGCGCGGAGATCGCGGCGAGGGTCGGGCCCAGGCACGGGGTCCAGCCGAGCCCGAACGCGATGCCGAGCAGGGGAGCTCCGGCCAGCCCGCTGGGCGGGTGGATGGCGGGTTTCGCGGTGCGTTGGAGAAGCCGGAACACGCCGAGGAACACAAGCCCCATCAGCAGGACCATGATCCCGAGGACGCGGGTGAGGAGATCTTGCCAGCGGATGAGCCAGCCACCCAGGGCGCCGAACGCGGCCCCGTAGCCGATGAACAGGACGGAGAAGCCGAGGGTGAACAGCCCGGTCCCGGCCACCGCCCGCCACCGGGAGACCCCCGCGGTGGTGGTGGTGCCGGTGAGGTAGCCGAGGTAGCCGGGCACGAGGGGAAGCACGCAGGGGGAGGCGAAGGACACCAGCCCGGCGAGGAGGGCGAGGGGGAGGGCGGCCCAGATGCTGCCGGCGGTGATGATCTCCCCCATCAGGGGCTCGTCTCGGCGAGGACGGTGTCGATGAGGGCGGCGAGGGTGGTGCGGGTAGGCAGCTGCCCGATGATACGGGCGGCCATCCGGCCGGTGCGGTCCAGGACGATGGTGGTAGGCACGGCGCCGGGGGCGGCTTTCCCGGCGAACGCGGCTTGCACCGTGCCGGTGGTGGCGTCCAGGATCGACGGGTAGGTGATGCCGAACTGGTTCTCGAACGCGGCGGCGGTGTCGGCGCTGTCGCGCACGTTGACGCCGATGAACACGACACCGTCGGGCTGGTAGGTCTGGGCGAGGGCTTCCAGGTCCGGCGCTTCGGCACGGCAGGGCGGGCAGGCGGCGTACCAGAAGTTCACCACAACGACCGAACCCGCCCACGCGGTGGAATCCGCCTGGACCCCGGTGCCGGTGGTGCCGGTGAAGGTGACCGGGTCGTCGCGCTGATCGGCGGGGATCTCCCGCACGGTCTCGTCCGCGGACAGATACCCCGGAGACGGGGAGGAAGACAACAGGCCAGGCGTCTGGGCGGTGCACCCGACCAGAAGCAGGGCGAACACGGCGACCGCGGCGGCGGTGACCGTGCGGCGGGGTGGGCGTGTCAGGGCGGTGGGGGTGCGCATGCGGGGATCACTCCGGTCGGGTCAGGTGTTCGTGCTCTTGCGGGTGGGGCGGCGACGGCCGGCGAGGATCGCGCCGGTGATCAGCAGCAGCGCCCCGGTCGGGTACCCGGCGACCAGGTCGAGCCAGCCGGGGGGCTGGCCGGGGCCGAACACTTCCAGGTGCGCGAGCCAGTGGATGATCGCGACGATCGCGCCGGCGGCCATCAGGGCCTGGCCGACCCGGACGAGCAGGCGGTGTCGCCGCCAGGCACGTTGCGGGTCCTCGGCCGGGGCGGGGCGGGGGGTGGTGCGGGTCATGAGCGGGTCCTTTCGCAGGGGGCGGGTCACAGTCCGGAGTAGGAGTGCAGGCCGGTGAAGAAGACGTTGACGACGCCGAAGTTGAACAGCACGGCGGCGAAGCCGACGATGCACAGCCAGGCGGCGCGGGTGCCGGCCCAGCCACGGGTGGCGGTGGCGTGCAGGTATCCGGCGTAGAGCACCCAGATGATGAACGTCCACACCTCTTTCACGTCCCACCCCCAGAACCTGCCCCAGGCGCGGCCGGCCCAGATCGCCCCGGCGATCAGGGTGAAGGTCCACAGGATGAACCCGACGATCGTCAGCCGGTATGCGATCCGGTCCAGATCCTCCGGCCCGGGCAGACTGTCACGCAGCCGGGTGAGCCGGGAGGGGAGGCTGCGGCGGCGGGTGGTGAGCAGGTAGGTGAGGGAGACGAGGAACGCGAGCCCGAAGAACGCGGTCGCCAGCAGCGCGACCAGCACGTGGATGACCAGCCACCCGGATTGCAGGGCGGGCATCAGGGGGACGACGGGGACGTAGAAGCTGACCGTCGCGACGCCGAGCAGCAGCACGGTCAGCCCGAGCACGGCGCTGCCCAGGTACGCCAACCGCACCCGCAGCGACACGGCCAGGAAGGTGGCGATGATCAGGGCGGTGCCGGTGAGGGAGAACTCGAACATGTTCGCCCACGGCACCCGGTCCGCGGCGACCCCGCGCAGCACCACCCCGGCAAGATGGAACACCCAGCCCAGCACGGTCAACGCGAACCCGACCCGCGCCGCCTTCCCCGCCCCCCGGCCGCCCCCCGGGGCAGGGGCGGCGGGTGCGGTGTCGGGGGCGGGGGCGGTGGGTGTGCCTGCCAGGTCCGGGTCGGTGGTGCTGGTGGCGCCGGCGGTGACCGGCACCCGGGCGGTGACCGGGACGGCAGGGGTGCTCGCGCGGCGGGCGAGGTGAAGGGTGTAGGCGACGAACGCGGCGGCGTAGATCGCGATCGCCGAGTACACCAGCAGCAGGGACAGGGCGTCAAGGAACGGGGTCATCAGAGCCTCCTCGAGGGGGTGTGGGGGTCGGGGTGAGGCGGGTGGCGAGGGTGTCGACGGTGGGTTGCAGGCGGGGGTCGTCGCCGCGGGCGAGCCCGGCGACCTCGAGCACCGTGCCGCCGTCCGGGCCGGTGCTTGTGCGGACCCAGAGGCGGCGGCGGGGCACGAACAGGGACAGGGCCAGCCCGGTCATCGCGGCGACCGCGGCGATCAGGGTGGGGGTTTGGGTGGGGTCGGCGGCGATCTCCAGCGACGCGAACCGGGGGATCGGGCCGAGCTCGATCGTGCCCAGCCCGTCCGGCAGTGGAACCGGGGTGCCGGGGACCAGCTGCAGGGCGGGGGTGGGGGTGCCGCGCCCGGCGATCTGGGTGAGGGTGCTGGTGTCCAGCGCGTACACCGACACCGGGACCCCGGTGTTCAGGCCCAGGTCGCCGACGTACACGTTGAAGGTGACGACCGGGTCCAGCAGGTCTGGGTAGCTGGACGCGAACGCCCCGGTGGGGGTAGTGGCGCGGGTGGGGTACAGCATCCCGACCAGGCCGACCTGCTCGGCCAGCCCGTCGGGAACCTTCACGATGCCCAGGCTGGTCATCTTCGCGTCCTGCGGCAGGAACGGGACCGTGTCACTGAACACGATCTTCCCAGCCGGGTTTCGGACGGTGAGGGTGGGGGCGTACCCGTTGCCGAGCAGGTAGATGTCGGTGCCGGCCACCGGCAGCGGCTCGTTGACCCGGATGCTGGAGGCCTGCCGGGTGCCGCCTGTGGTGGTGGTGACCTGCGCGTCGAAGCTCTTCGGCATGCCGAGCGCGTTGACGTTGTCCAGGACGTAGTCGACGCGGAACCGGTCCAGGGTGAGGGAGAACGTCGGGATCTGCGTGTCGGTGATGAACCGGCCGGCGGTGAACGAGTCGTACGCGATCCGGGTGGACGCGAATGTCTGTCCCTCGACCAGCACCCGCTGCCCGGTGAACCGGAACCCGCCGCCGACGCCGACCACGACCAGCACCGCCAGCAGCGCCACGTGGAACAGCAGGTTCCCGGTCTCCCGCAGGTAGCCGCGTTCGGCCGCGACTGAGTCCCGTCCGTCGTCGCCGCGGATCCGGCGGGTGCGGTACTGCTGCCGGCGCAGCGCCTTTTCGGCCGCGTCCAGGACCGCACCGGGGGGCGTGTCGGGGAGGACGCGGCGGGTGTGGGCGGGCAGGTGGGACAGGTTGCGGGGGGTGGCCGGGGGCGGGGCGAGCAGCGCGGTCAGGTGGTGGCGGATGCGGGGGATGACGCAGCCGATCAGCGACGCGAACAGCAGCAGGTAGATCGCGGAGAACCACACCGACCCGAACACGTCGTGCAGCTGCAGCAGGTCCACCGCCCACATCCAGCCCGGGTTGGTCTTGTCGAACTGGATCACCCCGTTCGGGTCGGAGGAGCGTTGCGGGATCAATGACCCGGGGATCGCGGCCACCGCGAGCAGCAGCAACAACACCACGGCGGTACGCATGCTGGTCAGCTGCCGCCACGCCCATCGCGCCCACCCCGAAACGCTCAGGCGCGGATTCGTAGGCTCGTCCACCGGCCGGTCGACGTGATCGGCGGGCAGCTGCGGGGCCTGCTCACTGCGGATCGACACGCGCATCCCCCCTCTCCCGGACGGGTGCGCGGCGGCGGGCGCGCCAGGAGGCGTGGGCGAGCAGCCCGACCCCCAGGGCGGCGGCCACCAGGGCGGTGAGCACGTTCGCTTTGAGCCCGCCGGCGAGCAGCTCGGTGGGATCCAGCCGGATGGACTCCAGCACCGCCCGCCCCGCCCCGTACCACAGCAGGTACATGCCCAGACTCCGCCCGGTGCCCAACGTGATCCGGCCGTGCCTGCGGCGGTGCTGCTCGAGCAGCACGATCACGGCGGCCCCGGCCAGGTTCCACAGCAGCTCGTACAGGAACAGCGGATGAAACAGGGTCCCCGCCGGGGTCCCCGGCGGGATCGCGGGAGCGGAGGGGTCGATCTGCAATCCCCACGGCAAGGTGGTGGGTGGGCCGAACAGTTCCTGGTTGAAGTAGTTCCCCAGCCGCCCCACCGCTTGGGCGACCAGCATCCCCGGGGCGAGCGCGTCCAGGAACAGCAGCATCGGGATCCCGGCGCGACGGGTGCCGATCACGATGCCGACCAGCCCGCCCAGGATCGCACCGAAGATCGCGATCCCGCCCTCCCAGATGTAGAGCACCCGCCACAGGTCCGCGCCAGGGAAGAAGTAGTCGCCCGGATGGGTGAGCACATGGTAGATCCGGGCGCCGAGGATCCCGAACGGCACCGCCCACATCGCCACATCCACCACGACCCCGGCCGGGTGCCCGACCGCCCGCAACCGACGGCCGGTGATCAGCACCGCCAGCACGATCCCGGCCAGGATCGCCAGCGCGTAGAACCGGATCTGGAACGGCCCGACCTGCACGAAGCTGATCCCCGGGCTCGGGATCAGCGCTGGAACCACGATGGTGCGCATCAGGTTCTCCTGTTCGCGGGGATCCACACCAGCGGATCGACCGGTTCCCCGCCGACGCGCACCTCGAAATGCAGGTGCGCGCCGGTGCTGCGTCCACTGTTCCCGACCCGGCCGACCAGTTGCCCCACCCGCACGGTCTGCCCCGGGGTGAGCGCGAGGGACCCTTCCCGCATGTGCGCGTAGACGCTCTCCACGACCTGTCCGTCGATCTCGTGCCGGATCACCACATACACCCCGTACGCGCCGCCCTGCTCCGGCGCAGTGGTGACCACCCCGTCGGCCATTGCCTGGATCGGGGTGCCGATGCCCGGGGTCATATCCAGGCCGGCATGATCGCTGGAACACGACGGGCACGGCCGGGTGCGGTACCCGAACATGCTGCTGATCGGCACCCCCACCGTGAACGGCCACTGCACCGCCGACGCCGGGTCGTTGGTGAACGTGTCCGCGGTGTGCGCGTACGACTCGGTCCCGGCAGGGGCGGTCACCGCCACCGTGTAGTCCCCGCGAGCGATCACCGTCCCAGTGACGGTGTCGGGGGTGGTGAACGTCTGGGCGCGTACCGGGGTGCGGGGCGGCTCGGCGGCGAATGCCGGCTCCGGCGCCAACGGGATCAGCAACGGCAGTGCGGCGATGGAAGCGACCGTGAGCATCACGGTGCCGGCGAGCATCCGACGGTGGGCGAGCCTGCTGCGAGGCGTGTGTCGAGGTGTCCGCGCGGCACGGGTGGGCCGCCGGCGTCGATCGCGTCGCGTCGGGACGGGCGGGGAAGAGAGGGCGGGTTCGGGCATACAAGTCTTTCCTGAGGGAGGGGACGATGAAGGTGCGCACGGTCACCACCGCCGTCACACGGTCCAACCGGGCGCCGCGGCCGAGAGTGTGCCGCTTCCGCGGCGAGAATCTCGGATCGGGTCACACACGGTGCTGCCGCAGGCGCGGCGCGCTTACCTACGGGGCGCACATCGTGGCCGTCGGCGACATCACGCACACGGCCACACCAGCGGTGGCTCAGACGGCGGGCGCGGGCGGAGTGTTGATCAGGTGCGGCTGATCGACAAAACGATCAGGGAGGGCCGCAGAAGAGGCGACCCGGACGTGAACGAGGCCGACCTGCCGGGGAGGGATCGCAGCCACGCCAGCAGCGACATCCACCCGTCCCGGGTCGGTAGCACCAGGATGAGCAGGGTCAGCAACGCGAGCAGACACGTCACGGCAGCTACAGCATGAGATGTCCCGCAGACCGTCTCCTCGCACGAGGGCGTCGCCACCCCGCTGACCAGGACGTCAGCGGCGGCATCGGGGGCCGCAACGACTGCGGCGGCGGACACGACAGTGCCCGCCTGGTCGTCTTCCAGACTCAGCGAGTGCATTGCGAGCAGCCCCGCGATGATCGCGGTCACCGCGGCCAGGTAGAACCAGAGGGCACGCCGGGACCCGAGTGCCCGCCGTTGCGCCACCACCTGGTTCACCGTCGACGCCCCTTCCTCGATGACGCCCATCATACCCCGGGCGGGTAGCCATCCCCGAAGCGATCCCCATCCTGGATACCCCGGATGGGTATAAGCTGGGTGGAAGGACGTGCTCCCGGTGCGTGGTTCTGACCGTGTTGCGGGGGCAGGGCGCCGCTAGCCTGGACGGGAAGGAGGTCGGTCGTGAACGTGATTCGCTTGCACACGCGTCTGACCCCCGGGGTGCGCCGACTTCTGCTGGCCGCTCCGATCGCCCTGGCGATCATCACCGGGCTGCTGTCCATGCACGTCCTGACCGGTTCCCACCAGCCCGCCCTGGCATCAGAGACCAGCGCGATGAGCACGCACAGCCAGGTCGGCTCCGCGCCAGCCGCCGCCGACGATACGCCGATGACCGCAGCTGCGGCGGAGGGCGCTGGGGGGCATTGCCAGGACGGGTGCGGCAGCCCTGCGGGGATGCCGGATCACTCGATGCTGATGATGGTGTGTGTGCTGGCGCTGCTGGCCGCGGTGATCGTCCTGCTCGCCCCGACGTTCCGTGCCCTTCTCACATACGCCGTCGCCCGCTCGCGCTCCCATACCCGGACGCTGCTGGCCGGATTGCCGCATCCCCGCCCGCCTTCACTGCTTGTCCTGTCCATCAGTCGCACCTGATTCCGCCTGAACCCCGGCGACCCTCGCCGCCGGGGATGCTGCACTCTGCCCTCCCGGGCACCGAATCAGACCCTCACCGACTGAATAGATAAGGACAACCCCTGATGCGTTTTCGTACTCTCACGCTGACCGCCGGCGCCCTGGCCACCGTGGTTGTGCTCGCCGGCTGCGCCCCGACCGACGGCACCATGCCCGGCATGGACCACGGGCCTGGGGGGATGACCAGCACCGCCCCGTCCCAGTCCGCCGCGGCGTTCAACGCCGCGGACGAGATGTTCGTGACGATGATGATCCCGCACCACCAGCAGGCCATCGCGATGGCCGATCAGATCCTCGCGAAAGACGGCATCGACGAGCGGGTCGTCTCCCTCGCCGAGCAGATCAAGGCCGCACAGGACCCGGAGATCCAGACCATGAAGGGCTGGCTGGAGGAGTGGGGCGTCCCGTACGACGACTCCATGTCCGGTATGGACGGCATGGACATGGGCGACGGGATGATGTCGGAGGACGACATGGCCGCTCTGGATGCCGCGACCGGGGTCGAGGCGACCCGACTGTTCCTGAACGGCATGATCGCTCACCACCAGGGCGCCGTGACGATGGCGCAGTCGGTGCTCACCGACGGGCAGAACACGGACGTGGCCGCCCTCGCGCAGCAGATCATCGACGGGCAAACCGCCGAGATCACCACGATGCAGGACATCCTCGCCAGCCTCTGACCCGGTACCCCTCGGACGGGACCCGCGCTCCCGATGCCGGTCCCGTCCGAGGCCCCACCCTCGACCCCTGTGCGGTCACCGGTATCCGGCGTACCCGCACGGAAAGGCCCTCCGCCCATGATTCCCCCTGCCACCCGAAGAGTCGCGATCACGGCCACCGTCACCGTCGCGCTGCTGCTCACGGGCTGCAGCACCACCCCTGCGGAGCCCGATGCCCCCGCGAGCACCGCGGCCGGGCTCGGGCATGTGCACGGCATCGTCGACGCCGGTGACGGCACCGTGCTGCTCGGCACCCACACCGGCCTGTACACGCTGGGCGAGGACGGCACCGTCACCGGCCCGGTCGGTGGCATCGACCTGGACGCGATGGGACTGACCGCCACCGGTGACACCCTCTACGCGTCCGGGCACCCCGGCCCGTCCACCCCGGCGGAGCTCGGCGCCCCCAACCTCGGCATCATCCGCAGCCTCGACGCCGGCGCCTCGTGGGAACCGGTCGCGTTCACCGGGGAAGAAGACTTCCACGTCCTCACCGTCACCGGCGACGGCACCCTGTACGGGATCGGATCCTCCCGCCCGCTGCTGCGCACCAGCGGTGACGGCGGGCAGACTTGGGCGGACGGTGCCCAGCTGCCCGCCGTCGACCTGGCCGCCGCGACCGACGGCACCCTGTACGCCGCCACCCAGGACGGGCTGCAGCACAGCACCGATGGTGGCGCCACCTTCACCCCGGCCCCGGACGCGCCGGTGCTGTACATGGTGGAGACCGACCCAACCGGTGGGGTGGTCGGAGTGGACACCGACGGGACGTTGCGGCGCCTAGTCGGCACCGGCTGGGAGAACGTCGGCACCACCACGGGAACCGTCCAAGCCCTCGGGGTCACGACGGACGGTGCAATCGTCCTGGTCGATGACCGTGGCGTGGTCTGGATCCGCGACACCACCGCCACCGTCCTCATCCCGGCGGCAACACCATAACCACCGTCATTCGCACCTGGCGCGACCCGAGCGGCCGCGGATCGGAAGGAGACCGACCATGACCCCCACACCAGCAGCCCCGGCGTGGGCGCACCGCACCACCGATGCCACCGCCGAGCAGTTGGCGGAGGTGGATGCGTGGTGGCGGGCGGCGAACTATCTGAGCATCGGGCAGATCTACCTGCAAGGTAACCCGCTGCTGCGCCACCGCCTCAGCCGGGAGGACATCAAGCCGCGGCTGCTCGGCCATTGGGGCACCACCCCGGGCCTGAACTTCCTCTACGCCCACCTGAACCGCGCCATCCGCGACCGCGACCTGAACACCCTGTACGTGACCGGGCCCGGGCACGGCGGACCGGGCATGGTCGCCAACGCCTACCTGGACGGCACCTACACCGAACGCTACCCGGGCATCGACCGCACCGAAGAGGGGCTGCGGGCGCTGTTCCGCCAGTTCTCCTTCCCGGGCGGGATCCCCTCGCACGCCTCCCCGGAAACGCCGGGGTCGATCAACGAGGGCGGCGAGCTGGGCTACTCCCTCGTGCACGCCTACGGGGCGGCGTTCGACAACCCCGACCTGCTGGTCGCCTGCGTGATCGGCGACGGTGAGGCCGAGACCGGGCCGTTGGCGACCGCGTGGCACGGCAACAAGTTCCTCAACCCCGCCGCCGATGGGGTGGTGCTGCCGATCCTGCATCTGAACGGGTACAAGATCGCCAACCCGACCGTGCTGTCCCGCATCCCCGAGGAGGAGCTGGTCGCGCTGCTGCGCGGCTACGGCCACGACCCCCACGTCGTCACGGTCGGCTTCGACGACGAGACCCCGGCCGAGTCCCACGCGACGTTCGCGGCGGTGCTGGATACGGTGCTGGATGAGATCGCGGAAATCAAGGCCGCCGCGGCGGCCGGGACGTTGGAGGGGCGGCCGGCGTGGCCGGCGATCGTGCTGCGCAGCCCGAAGGGGTGGACCTGCCCGAAGATCATCGACGGTCTGCCGGTGGAGGGCACCTGGCGGGCCCACCAGGTGCCGCTCCCCGAGGTCCGCGACAATCCCGAGCACCTGCGGATCCTCGAGGACTGGCTGGCGTCCTACCGTCCGCACGGGCTGTTCGACGTGATCGGCGCCCCACGCCCGACCACGGTCGCGATCGCCCCGGATGGGGATCGGCGGATGAGCGCGAACCCGGCCGGCAACGGCGGACAACTCACGATCCCGCTGCGGCTCCCGGACTTCCGCGAGCACGCCCACCACGTCGACCCCGCCGCGCGCGGGGCGTTGACCGGCGAAGCGACCCGGACTTTGGGGGATTGGCTGGCGGGGGTGATCCGGGACAACCCGGACAACTTCCGCATCTTCGGCCCGGACGAGACCGCCTCCAACCGGCTCGCCCCACCCGTCTACTCGGTTACCGGCAAGCAGTGGAACGCGGCCGTGGAGCCCGTCGACGAGCACCTGGCCCCGACCGGGCGGGTGATGGAGGTGCTCAGCGAGCACCAGTGCCAGGGCTGGCTCGAGGGCTACGTCCTGACCGGCCGGCACGGCCTGTTCAACTGCTACGAGGCATTCACCCACATCGTCGACTCCATGTTCAACCAGCACGCCAAATGGCTCGAAGCGGCCCGGGAGGTGGCCTGGCGGGACCCGATCCCGAGCTTCAACTACCTGCTCTCCAGCCACGTCTGGCGGCAGGACCACAACGGGTTCTCCCACCAGGACCCCGGGTTCATCGACCTCGCCCTGAACAAGAGCCCCGACATCGTCCGCGTCTACCTCCCGTTCGACGCGAACACGCTGCTGTCCACCTACGACCACTGCCTGCGCTCCACCGGGTACATCAACGTCGTCGTCGCCGGGAAGCAGCCCGCCCCGCAGTGGCTCACGATGGACGAGGCGATCGAGCACTGCACCCGCGGGCTGGGCATCCTGCCGTGGGCGGGCACCGAAACCGAAGGCACCGAGCCGGATGTGGTGCTCGCCGCCGCCGGCGACGTCCCCACCCTCGAAACCCTCGCCGCTGCGGCGCTGCTGCGCGAGCACATCCCCGACCTGAAGGTGCGGGTGGTGAACGTGGTCGACCTGACCCGGCTGCAATCCGAGGACCAGCACCCGCACGGTCTCCCGGACCGGGAGTTCGATGCGATCTTCACCCCCGACAAGCCGGTGATCTTCGCCTACCACGGCTACCCGTGGCTGATCCACCGTCTCACCTACAAGCGCGCCGGGCACCAGAACCTGCATGTGCACGGCTTCCAGGAGCGGGGCACCACCACGACCCCGTTCGACATGGTCATGCTCAACGACCTGGACCGGTACCGGCTCGCGATCGACGTCCTCGACCACGTTCCGGGCCTCGCCGCCCGCCGCGCGGAGCTGCGGCAGGAACTGCAGGACGCGCGCCTGCATGCCCGCGCCCACACCCGTGAGCACGGCACCGACATTCCAGCCGTCGCCGACTGGCACTGGCCCCACCCCGACACCACCGACCCCGCCATCGGGAAGGAACCGAAATGAGTGACACCAGAACCGTGACCTTGCAGGTGGGCGGCATGATCCGCGCGACCTCTAAGAACGTCACCGAAGCCCACCTGGGCCGCCAGCCCGGGGTGATCGCCGTCGACGCGAACCCGGTCTCGCAGACCGCGACCGTCACCTACGACCCCGAGACCACCTCGGTCGCGCACCTGCAGCAATGGGTCATCGACTGCGGTTACCACTGCGCCGGCCAGTCCGTCCCCGACCACATCTGCGACCCCGCGCACGACCCGCAGGCCCACCCTGCCCAGGCCGGACCCGACGAGCACGCCGACCACGGTGCGCACGCCGGAGACGCTGCGCACGCAGGGCACGATGCGCACGCCGATGCCGACCAATCCGAGGCGCATCAGCACCACGACGGGGCCGCCGTCGCCGGCGGGCACGATCACGGTGGGAGTGCGGTGGCGGGCCATAGCGCGCAGGACATGATGGGTCACGGCGGGCATCACGGCGGCATGTCGATGGCGTCGATGATCCGCGACATGCGCAACCGGTTCCTGGTCGCGTTGATCTTGTCGATCCCGATCACCTTGTGGTCTCCGATCGGGCGGGAGGTGATCGGATTCGAGGTGCCGGCCCCGTTCGGGCTGCGGGACGACGTGTTCATGCTGATCCTGTCGCTGCCGGTGATCTTCTACTCGGCGTGGATCTTCTTCGACGGCGCCTACCGAGCGCTGCGGGCGAAGACCCTGGACATGATGGTGCTCGTCGCGGTCGGAGTCGGTGCCGGCTGGCTCTACAGCCTGATCATCACCCTGACCGGCGGCGGCGAGGTGTTCTACGAGGCCGCGACCGTGCTGGCCACCTTCGTGCTCCTGGGCCATTGGGTGGAGATGCGGGCCCGCGGCGGGGCGAACGACGCGATCCGCCGACTGCTGGAGCTCGCGCCGGCCCGCGCCGTCGTGCTCCGCGACGGCAATGAGGTCGAGATCCCCACCTCCGACGTCGTCCCGGGCGATCTGATGCTGATCCGCCCCGGCGCGAAAGTCCCCACCGACGGCACCGTCGAGGAGGGCGAATCCGAGGTCGACGAGTCGATGGTCACCGGCGAATCCATGCCGGTAGACAAGGCCCCCGGCGCCGAGGTGATCGGCGCGACCGTGAACACCGTCGGCACCCTGCGGGTGCGGGCCACGAAGGTCGGCGCCGACACCGCGCTGGCGCAGATCGTGAAGCTCGTGCAGGAGGCGCAGAACTCCAAAGCCCCCGGCCAGCGCCTCGCCGACCGGGCCGCGTTCTGGCTGGTCCTGGTGGCCCTGATCGGTGGCACCCTCACCTTCCTGGTGTGGTTCCTCGCCGGGGCTGAACTGCCGATGGCGATCCTGTTCGCCATCACCGTCGTCGTCATCACCTGCCCCGACGCGCTCGGCCTCGCCACCCCGACGGCGATCATGGTCGGCACCGGGCTCGGTGCCAAGCGCGGGGTGCTGTTCAAGAACGCCTCCGGGATCGAGACCTCCGCCCACATCGACACGGTGGTGCTGGACAAGACCGGCACTCTTACCAAGGGGGAACCGGAGGTCACCGATTACCTCCCGGTCGGGATGGACGACCTCGAGCTGCTCTCCCTCGCCGCCGCACTCGAGCGGGAGTCCGAGCATCCGCTGGCCAAAGCGATCGTGCAGTACGCCGACCGCCGGGACATCCCCCGCCGCACCGCGACCGCCTTCCGCAACGTGACCGGCCAAGGCGCGACCGCCACCGTCGACGGCAAGCAGGTCGTGCTCGGCAACGCCCGCCTGATGGCCGCCGAAGGCATCGACATCTCCCCGGTCGCCGCGCAGCAGCAGGCCCTCGCCGACGGCGGACGCACCGCGATCATGTTCGCCGTCGACGGGCAGATCGCCGGCGTCATCGCCCTGGCCGACGCGCCGCGCGACACCGCCAAAGCCGCCATCGACGCCCTCCACGAACAGGGCATCGAGGTGGCCATGCTCACCGGCGACAACAAACCCACCGCCGACCGCATCGCCGCACTGCTGGGCATCGACACCGTGATCGCCGACGTGCTCCCCGAAGACAAATCCGCCAAGATCGCCGAGCTGCAGAAAACGGGCAAGAAGGTTGCGATGGTCGGCGACGGCGTCAACGACGCCCCCGCGCTGGCCCAAGCCGACCTCGGCATCGCGATCGGCGCCGGCACCGACGTCGCGATCGAGACCGCCGACGTCGTCCTGATGCGCTCCGACCCGCTGGACGTGGCCATCGCGCTCAAGATCGGCAAGGGCACGCTGCGGAAGATGCGGCAGAACCTCGGCTGGGCCGTCGGCTACAACGCGATCGCCCTCCCGATCGCCGCCGGCGTGTTCTACCCCGCGTTCGGGATCATGCTCACCCCCGAGATCGCGGCGATCAGCATGTCCGGCTCCTCCGTCATCGTCGCCGTCAACGCCCTCCTCCTCAAGCGACTGCGGCTCCCGGCACAACCCAGCGCAAGCGCCGCGCCAACCGCTGTGCTCGCGAACGAGGTGCAGCCGTGAGCACGAGTCGTCCTGTGCTCAGCGCGTCCCTCACCCGCCGCGGCTTCCTCGGCGTCAGCGTCGGCGCGCTCGCCACTGTCGCCCTAGCGTCCTGCGCGCCGGCAGCGACTTGGGTGCAACCGGACGGCACCGCGGTGAAGGATGCGGAGCGGCGACGTGGCGGCACCGGCAAGGTCACCACCGCGACCCTTGCCGCCGCCCCGCTCGTGCTGGACCTGGCCGGCAAGACAGCGGCCACCTGGGCGTTCGGCTCCACCCCGGCGCCCGTCATCCGCCTCGGCGCCGGAGACACCCTCCAGGCCACCGTCCGCAACCAGCTCGACACCGACACCTCCGTGCACTGGCACGGGATCGCGCTGCGCAACGACATGGACGGGGTGCCCCCCATCACGCAGAAGCCCATCGGCGCCGGCGCAGCCTTCGACTACGAGTTCATCGTCCCCGACCCTGGCACCTACTGGTTCCACCCCCACGTCGGCGTGCAACTGGACCGCGGCCTCTACGGCGCCCTGATCGTCGAGGACCCGGACGAACCGCTGGCCTACGACGACGAATGGGTGATCATTCTCGACGACTGGCTCGACGGCGTCACCGCCAACCCCGACCAGGTACTCGAAGAACTCTCCGCCGGGATGGGCGACATGGGCGGGATGGACGACATGTTCATGCGGATGGGCAACACGCTCATGGGCGCCACCTCCGACCTGCTCGGCGGCGATGCCGGCGATGTCTACTACCCCCTCTACCTCATCAACGGGAAGCCGGTCGACGACCCCACCCAGTTCACCGGCAAGCCCGGCAATCGAGTCCGATTGAGGATCATCAACGCCGGCAGCGACACCGCGTTCCGTCTCGCAGTCGGCGGCCACGGGTTGACCATCACCCACAGCGACGGGTTCCCCGTGACCCCGGTGGAGGTCGACAGCATCCTGATCGGGATGGGCGAACGCTACGACGCGACCATCACCCTGGGCGACGGGGCGTTCCCGCTCATCGCTCAAGCCGAGGGAAAGCGAGCTCGCGGATTCGCGGTCATCCGCACCGGCGCCGCGGCCGCAGCCCCGGCGGCCGACGTGAGCATCCCAGAGCTGACCAGCAGCCGAGTCGGGACCGCGCAGTTGCTGGCCGCCGACAGCCGTGCGGCGCTGTCCTCCCGGCAGCCCGACAGGTCCATCGCGATCGCCCTCACCGGAGGGATGGCCGACTACGACTGGGGCATCGACGGGCGCCGGTTCGACATGACCCAGCCCCTGAACGCAGCGCACGAGATCCGGGAAGGCGAACGCGTTCGGCTCACCATCACCAACGACACCGAGATGTGGCACCCGTTTCACCTGCACGGGCACACATACCAGCACCAGGGCGACGGCCCGCGGAAGGACACCTCAATCATCCTGCCGAAACAGACCCTCACCGTCGACTTCGACGCCGACAACCCCGGCCTCTGGATCGCGCACTGCCACAACGTCTACCACGCCGAAACCGGCATGACCACTGTCATCGGCTATCGGGCGTGACCACGGCGCAACCTTCCAGGGGCCACCCAGCTGGCCGCATCAATCAACGCGTGACGACGCCAGTGATCCGACGGGATGCGGCCGCACCCCTGCGGGATCTTGACGGCACCGGCGGCGGCTACGTTATTGGTAGGCCGGCCGGGCCGCCGTTGTCGGCGGTGGAGAGCGCGGACCCACGGTTCACCCTGCCGAGAGCAAGTTCCGCGTCGTGTACGGCGCTCTGAGCCGCGACACGACCCGCGTGGTACTCACCGCGGCTCAACATTCCTGCCCCGTAGTCACGGGCGAGGTCTTCCATCCGCTCGCGTGCGGCCAAGATACGTCCCATCGCCTCCGCGACCGCGCCGCCCGTCTCGGGAGTGTCGGCCGGGAGCGTGGTCGCGGCCAGCCGGGCGATCACCGCTTCCTTGACGACTGCTTCCAGACCGGAGGCGCTGACCGACGGCCCGCCTCGCTCCGGATGCCCTGGCACGGGCATGCAGCGATAGTAGTTCCGCTTCGCGTCCGATGGTCCGAGCTTGGCCTTGCCCGCGACGAGCCCGGAGCCACACTTGCCGCACGTCGCGATCGCCGACAGCAGGTTGATCGAAGATGCGCCGACCCGGCGGTCAGGGTTGGAAAGCATCGCCCGGATACGGGTCGTCTCCTCCGGGGTGATGATCGCCGGCCAGTTCCCCGGCCCGAGGATCTCCCGCCCGTTCGGGGCGTCTCCACGCTTACGGCCCGGCTCATACGCCCGCTGTCCGCTGATCCGCGCGGAAACCAAGATCGACTTCACGGTGGTCGCGTGCCACACCCCGAGCGTCTTCCCCGTCCCCGCTTGCGGTGCAGGGACCCCCGACTCCTCGTTCAGCCATGACGTGATCGACCGCAGCGACTGACCAGCCAGGAACCTGTCGGCCATCTCTCGGACCACCGCGGCCTGCTCGGAAATCAGCACGCCGCCAGTGCCGTAGCCGAACTTGGCCGCGCCGCGCCAGTCACCGCGCTCGGCCTTCTGTCGGTTCGCGCGGCGGATACGGTCGGCCTTGTGCCCGGACTCGTAAGCGGCCATCGCAACGAGCTGGCGAGCCATCAGCCGGCCCTCGTGGGTAATCAGGTCAAACGCACCGCCCATGACCGCCTCGATACGGATTGGCTGCGTCTCCACGAGGTCGATCAAGTCCTCGAGCTCACGGGGCCGCCGGTACAGGCGGTCGACGTGCCACACCACGACCCGTGAGGGGCCGAGCTTGATCCGGGCGAGCATCCGCGCGAAGTCCGGCCGCTTCTTGTCCAAGTAGGCCGACGTGTCGTTGTCCATAAACACGTCGCCCTCGGCGACGTCCAAGCCCAGCCGGGCGCACAACGCGAGGCAGTCGTCCCGCTGCCGTTCGACGCCGGCTTCTTCCCCGGTGCGGTCCTCGCTGATCCGCAGATACACCAGCACCTGCTCCGTGATCGTCCCGGTGCTGCTCGTCGTTGCCCTAGAGAGCATCACGATCAGCTCGATCGGAGCCCTGCTCCATCGACGCATCTAGCGCGAACTGAGCCCGCGCCCGGAGCATCTCCCTTGAGGAGCGATCGACAGTCAGGCGGGTCGTCCGCAGCGTCGCCGCAACGACTAGGTTATTCTCGCGGCAGTACCGCTCAATGTCTCGTCGCTGCGCCTCCGTGTCCCTGCCAACGTCTCGCACGCGGGCCACCCGCACGTACACCGCGACGTTCCTCTTGCGCTCGACATCCATGCCGATCACCTCCACTGACTAGGTGCGTCAGATGCACCAAGTGGAGAAGACGACACTCCTGCGCACCCTCCTCGGCCGCCGCAGGCTCGACGAGGGGACGGCGGCCCTCGGTGCGAGCGTCGAGATCGGCGAGATCGACCAGGCACGGTCGCTGCTGACCGGCGACGAGCCGCTCTCGGCGGCAGTCGAGCGACTCCTGCCGACGCTGGCGTCCGGGGAGGTGCGCACCCTGCTGGCCAAGTTCGGGCTGAAGGCCGACCACGTCACACGGCCGGTGGGCGCACTGTCGCCGGGCGAGCGCACGCGCGCGGCGATGGCGCTCTTACAGGCGCGCGGCGTCAACGTGCTCGTCCTGGACGAGCCGACCAACCACCTCGACCTGCCCGCGATCGAGCAGCTCGAGCAGGCGCTCGAGTCGTACGAGGGCACGCTGCTCCTCGTCAGCCACGACCGCCGGATGCTCGACGCGGTGCGTCTGGATCGGCGGTGGCGGGTCGAAGACGGCCGCGTGCGCGAGCTCTGACGACCGCGCGGCTACCGGCCCTGCCGCTTCCTGTACGGCTTCGGCTGCCCCTTCACGATCGGCGCCCTGCCCTGGCCCTTCGACGCCTTCGCCTTGCCGCCCGCCGACGCCGCGGGCTTGGCGACGGGCGCCGGCGCGGCGGCGATCCGCTCGCGCGCCTCGTCGAGGAGCAGCTCGCCGGCCGGCGTGAGACGCGTGCCGCCTTCCCGCCGGAAGAGCGGGTGGCCGACCTCGGCCTCGAGCTTGTCGATGGTGGAGTACAGCGATGCCAGAGGGATGCCGAGCGTCTGCGCCGCACGGGGGAAGTGCAGTTCGTCCGCGACGGCGACGAAGCGGCGTAGTGCCTCGAGCTTCATCCGTACAGCTCCCCGACCCGGACGGGCACGCCCAGCCGGTTGCCGAGCGGCGCGAGCGGGCACGCCCACGCCGGGTCGTACGCGCACGACGGGTTGTAGGCGAAGTTGAAATCCAGCACGATCGTGCCGGTCTCCGGGTCGGCGCCCAGGTCGGCGCCCTTGATGGTGTCGATGAGGTAGCGCCCGCCGCCGTAGGTGCCGCCGGGCGTGCCCGCCGACGCGTCGCGGAACGGGATGAAGATCCCGCCGCCGTAGGAGGTGAGGCGCCACACGTCGAGGCTGCCCGCATCCGGGACCTGGACGCGACCGACCCGTTCGAACGTCACGACGCCGTCCGTGCCGGTGGTGAAGTCGAACGACCCGGGCTCGGCGGGCTCGATCGCGCACGTGAAGCGCCAGGCGGCGTCGTAGGCGGCGACGGGCGCGCCTGCGAAACCCGGTCGGTCTCGGGGGAGGAGCGGGGTCGCCGGATGCTCCGAGAGCAGCCGATCCCGGCCGCGTCGCCAGAGCTCGTGTGCGGCCGCGGGCTCCGGCGTGTCACGCACCCGGTCGTAGAGCGCGAAGACGCTGCGGCGCCAATCGGCGACATGGAGAGCGGTGCGGGCGGCGTCGTCGATCACGCCGTGAGTCTAGGCGAGCGCCTGCACGCGCATGCGACACGCCCGGGCGCGCATCGGGGAGGGTCGGGAACGTGCCTTCCCCTTGCGGGCAGGCGGGAGGGGGAGGAGCGTCGGAGGTCACCAGCACGCGCGGTCCCCCCGGACCCCTCGCCTTCCGACCCTTCGGACATTCCGGTGGCCCGCGCGCGCACGGGAGGAGCCGATCATGGGCAAGTTCACCTTCGAGACCACGACCAAAGCCGAGTTCGAGGATCGTCTGCTCGCGCACCTGCAGCAGGTCATCACGTCCAAGCTCCGGCGCGACGAGTGCTTCCTGTTCACGTGGAAGGAGGACATCAGCGTCGGCGGCGGGCGCACGTCGGTGTGGGTCCACCGTGGCGCGAACCTGGTGTTCAAGTTCCACGGCGGCCGCACGCCGGCGATCAATCCGGCGTGGTTGCAGGCGTTGACCTACACCGCCAACGGCCCGCACGGCCTCTACGTCGTCCCTGAGCCCGACGCCCGCCAGGTGGAGCGCCTCCACGCCCCCCAGGAGTCTCTGAAGTTCGACATCGTCGAAGACCGCATGAGCACCGCCTGACGGCGCGCGGCAGCCGTCGCCCGCGCCCGCCGGCCTAAACCAAGCCCCTCAACAGCGACGCGGCCCACAGCGCGACGGCGAGGACGGCGCCGCCGGCCACGATCAGCATGCCGAACATCGCCGCCACCGTCGCGGCGATGGCGGCCAGGCCCGCGGCCGTGCGCGAGCGGGCGCGCTGAGGGAGATCGATGCTGTGCGTGGTCATGCTTCGACGCTACGGACCGAGCCGTCGCGGCGGATCCGCCCGCGGTCGTTGCGTCATCCGACTCCAGGATGACCTCGTCCCTCGTCGCGGCTGGCAGACTCGGCACAGTGGACGACGTCGAACTGGTCTCGCTCCCCGGAGGACGGGTGACACTGCACGACGCGCGGCGCCGCGTGCAGCGCACCGTCGAGCTCGCACCCTTCGACATCGCCGCGTTCCCGGTGACCGAAGCCCAGCTCGGCCAGATGCTCGGGCTCGGCGCGCCGCATCCGCGGCACCCCGCCGCATCCGTCAGCTGGCTGCGCGCCGTGCGCTTCTGCAACGCGCTGTCGGAGTGGGAGGGCCTTGATCCGGTGTACTCCCACGACGGCGAGGTCGTGACCTGGCATGCGGATGCGGACGGCTACCGACTGCCGACCGAGGCGGAGTGGGAGTTCGCGTGCCGGGCCGGGTCGACAGGCCCGCACTACGGCCCGCTGCCCGACGTCGCGTGGACCGCGCTGGACGGTGGTGATCGGCCGCACGACGTCGGCGGGAAGTTGCCGAACCTGTTCGGGCTCTTCGACACGCTCGGCAACGTGTGGGAGTGGTGCTGGGACCTGCTGGACCCCGCGCGCTACGCCGACTATCGCGTCTTCCGCGGCGGAGGATTCGCCGACGATCCCGCCAGCGTGCGCGCGGGTGTCCGCCGCGGCGGACCGCCCCGGGTCGAGCACGACGACGTCGGCTTCCGCGTCGCGCGCGGGCCGTCCGAGACCCCGGATGCGGCGCAGGGCTGGTCTGCGGAGGCCGATCGCGAGCGCGCCGAGGTGACCGGGCCGGTGCCGTTCGGATGGACACCCCTGCGCTGACACGCGGCCGCGGTCATGCGGTCGCGGCGAGGGCCTCCAGGGCGGCACCGCTCATGCGCTGCGTCGTCCATTCGTCCATCGGCTCGGCCCCGACCGACCGGTAGAACGCGATGGACGGCGCGTTCCAGTCGAGCACGGTCCACTCCAGTCGGGAGTAGCCGCGCTCGACGCACTCGGCGGCGAGGGAGGCAAGCAGCGCCTTGCCGTAGCCGCGACCGCGCTCGCTCTCGGCCACCCACAGGTCTTCGAGCCAGATGCCGTGTCGGCCCGTCCACGTCGAGTAGGTGAGGAACCAGATCGCGATGCCGAGGATGGCGCCGTCGCGCTCCACCACGTGAGCGAAGGCGCGCGGCGACGGGCCGAACAGCGACTCCCGCAGATCGGCCTCCGAGTTCTCGACGGCGTCCGGCTCGCGCTCGTAGACGGCCAGAGCGACGATGGCCGCGAGGATCCCCGCTTCGTCGCCGGGTCGTGCCGGTCGCAGGACGGTGCGGTCATCCAGGTCGCGGGGCTGCATCCGGGAAGCCTATCGACGTGCGGACTCCGCTTCCGCCACACCCGCCAGCAGGAGCCGCAGCCCGTGCGCCACCGACTGCTCGATGACCGCGGCGGGGTCACCGTCGAAGGAGTAGAGCTCGGCGCGCACGCCGGCATCCGTCGCCAGCGCGAAGTGCACCGTGCCGGGGGTGTGGCCGTCCTGCTCGTCGGGGCCGCCGACACCGGTCACCGAGACGGCGATGTCGGCGCCGAGGACCTCCCGCGCACCGGCCGCCATCTGCCGCGCGCACGCCTCCGAGCACGGATCCACATAGGGGTGGACCCCGAGCGCTCGCGTCTTGGACGCGAGCTGATACGCGACGACGCCGCCGCGGAACCATTCGCCCGCGCCGTCGCCCCGGCCGAGGGCGGAGCTCAGCGCGCCGCTCGTGAGCGACTCGGCGGCCGCGATCGTGACGCCCGCGTCCCGCGTGGCCCGCGACAGCTCGTCGACCAGTTCCATTCCGCCTCCGTCCATCGGCCCCGACGCTATGGCCCGGATCCCCTCGTGCCCGCCGGGATTGCGACGAGGGCCGGGCGTTTGCTAGCGGATGTGGATGGGTGGTCCGTAACATCGGAGGCACGTCCGACGATCGAGGGAGTCGCCATGCACGCGTCCGCTGCCCGGATGTCCATCGCCGTCGGTCTGATCGCGGCCGCGCTCGCCCTCGCCGGATGCGGCGGCGGGTCCACCGCGCCCAGCGCATCGCCGGCGCCGCAGGTCAGCACGATCCCGCCCGAGACGCCGAAGCCGACCCCCAGCCCCGTCGAGACCAACCTCCCGCAGTCCGATCCGCAGATCCCCACCGACTGCCAGACGCTCGCCTCACCCGAGACGCGCGCGGCCGCCATCGGCGACCTGACGCTGCAGAGCAACGGCGAGGGATTCGTGCGTCCGGTTCCGGAGGGCGCGACGCTGCGCCTCGGCTGCGACTGGTTCACGGGAGACACCACGGGCATCCTTCTGCTGATCAGCACGGCTGCGCCCGAGGCGGTGACGGCCGCGCTGCAGCAGCTTCCGGCCCAGGGCTACACGTGTCAGGCGGCGGAGGACTTCGGCGCGCAGTACTGCCAGCTGCCCGGCACCGGCCCCGACACCGAGGAGACGATCACGGCGCGCGACGGCGTCTGGATCTACATGTCGACCTCGAACCGCAACGGCCGCGCCTTCCTGTCCGAGATCGTCTCGGGCATCTTCGGCTGACCGTGCCCGAGTCTCCCGAGGTCGACGCCCTCACCGGATTCCTGCGCGACACGCTCGTCGGCGCCCGTGTCGCCGACACGGACCTCGCCGAGTTCCGCGCCCTGAAGACCCGCACGCGGCCGCTTGAGACGCTGGTCGGGACGACCGTCTCCGCCGTGGAGCGGCACGGCAAGCACATCGCCGTGCACACCGACGGCGGTGTCCTCGTCGTCAGCTTCGGCCGCGCGGGCTGGGCCACGTGGCGCGGTGCCGCGGAGGAGGTCCCCGCCGAGTCGCCCGCGCCCGTCATCGCGACGATCGGGTTCGCGGGACGCGGAGTGGTGGGGCTCACGGATGCGGGGGACTGGCTGTCGCTCGGCGTCTCGGTCGTCGACGCGCCCGCCGACGTCGCCGCGATCGCGAAGCTCGGGCCCGACCCGCTGGCCGCGTCGTGGACGGCCGACGACCTCGAACGCGCCGTGGTCGGACGGCGCAAGCAGCTGAAGGCGCTGCTGCAGGAGCAGGAGTCGATCGCGGGAATCGGCAACGCCTACTCCGACGAGATCCTGTACGACGCGGGCCTGTCACCCGTGGTCCACGCCGCCGCGCTCGACGAGGACGAGCGTGCCCGTCTCGCTGCATCCGTCGTCGGCGTGCTGCGCGGGGCGCAGGCCGCGCGCAGCGGTGTGCCGATCGCCGAGCAGAAGGCCGCCAAGGTCGCCTCGATGCGCGTGCACGGCCGCACTGGAGAGCCGTGCGGCACCGCGGGCACGGTGCTCGACGTGCCGGGGTCGAAGGGCCGCGCGCAGTACTGCCCGGAACGTCAGACCGGCGGTGTGCCCCTGCCGGAGTGACGCCGCCGAGCCGGTCGGACGGTGGGCCGGCTCAGCCGGCCAGCGCCCGATGCACCGAGGCGACGGCGCTCGACCCCTCGCCGACGGCGGCCGCGACGCGCTTCATCGATCCTCGGCGCACATCGCCGGCGGCGAAGACGCGCGGCACCGATGTCTCGAACGGCAGCGGCTCGCGCCCGAGCGCCTGCCACGGCTCGCCGAGGCGCTCGAGCGGGATGTCGGTGCCGGTGCGGAGGAAACCGTCACGGTCGCGGTCGAGATCCGGGAGCCAGCGCGTGGCGGGGTCGGCGCCGATGAAGCAGAACAGCCCGCGCGCGTCGACGTCGCCGACGGCGTCGATCCGTACGCGCTCGAGACTGCCGTCGCCGTCCAGCCCCGTCACGTTCGCACCTGTCAGCACCTCGACCCGGGCGTCTTCGTGCAGCCGGTCGACGAGATACGCCGACATGCGTGCGCTCAGGTCGTCGCCGCGTACGACGAGGCGCACCGGGCATCCGTTCGAGGAGAGGAAGAGCGCGGCCTGCCCGGCGGAGTTCGCGCCGCCCACGACGACGACGGGGTGCTCGAACACGTGGCGCAGCTCGAACTGCGTTGCGGCGTAGTAGATGCCCGCGCCCTCGAAGTCGTTCCAACGGTCGAGGGGCAGCCGGCGGTACGCCGCGCCCGAGGTGACGATCGCGGTGCGGGTGTGGATGACACGGCCGTCGGTGAGGGTCACCTCGAGGCCGTCATCCGTCGAGCGCAGCTGCGCGGCCTCGCACGGGGCGTAGACGCGCACGCCGAACTTCAGCGCCTGCAACGAGGCCTGGCCGATGAGGTCGCCGCCGCTGACGCCGAACGGGAAGCCGAGGAAGTTCTCGATGCGGGAGGTCGCCGCGGCCTGTCCGCCGGGCGCGACCGCGTCCAGCAGCACCGTGCTGAGACCCTCGGACGCGCCGTAGATCGCGGCCGCGAGTCCGGCGGGTCCGCCGCCGACCACGACGAGGTCCACGATCTCGTCGGACTGCCCGTTGTAGCTGAGCCCCAGCTTGTCGGCGACGAGCCCCGGCGTCGCGCGGTAGATGGGCTCCCCTTGCACGAACGCGATCGGCAGGTCCTCCGGTGCGACATTGTGGTGGTCGTACTGATACGTGTTGCCCGGATCGATTTCGAAGGCGGTGTGCACGAGGTCGAGCCGGTCGGCGAAGCGCTGCAGCGCCTCGAACTCCCGCGAGGATTCGGTGCCGACGAACTTCAGGGTGAGCGCGGCCGGGCCCTTGCGCAGGGCCTCGCGACGGTTCCACAGCATGCGCAGCAGCACGTCGCACAGCTCGTCGTCCTCGCTCATGACGCGGCGCAGCGCCTCGCGCGGAAGGCGGTACACGCGGCCGCTGCGCGAGACACGGGCCGAGAGGAAGGCGCCCTGCCCGTTGAGGACGCCGAGCTCGCCCGCGACGGCATGACGGCCGTTCACGACGAGCACGGACTCGCCGAGCGTCCACAGCGAATCCCGGACGATCTCGACCTCGGCGGTGTCGACGAGGATGAGGTCGTACGATGGATCGCCGGATCGGAAGACGTAATCGCCCTCGGACACGTCCTCGGGCGTGGCGTACGGAAGGATTCGGGCCCACTGGTCGTCGGTGAGCGGGGCGGACTGCGGCGGGTTTTCGGTGACGGACTCTGACGTTCCCACGGGGACAGGCTAGTGGCCCCCGCGGGAACGCCGGGCCGGCTCCGGTTCAGACGGTCTGGCCGGGGTGCTCGCCCTCGCCGATCTCCTCCACGAGCTTGTCGTTGAAGGCCGGCAGATCGTCCGGCGTCCGACTCGAGACCAGGCCGTTGTCGACGTGCACCTCTTCGTCCACCCACGTCGCGCCGGCGTTGCGCAGGTCTGTCTCCAGGCTCGGATAGCTCGTCAGCGTGCGGCCCGTCACGACGTCCGCCTCGGTGAGGATCCAGCCGCCGTGGCAGATGACGCCGACGGGCTTGTGCTGCGCGAAGAACTCCTTGGCGAACGCCACCGCCGACTCGTCCATGCGGATCTTGTCGGCGTTGACGACACCGCCGGGGAGGACGAGGGCGTCGTAGTCCGTCGCATCCGCCGCCGCCGGAGCGAGATCGACAGCCTGCTCGTGCCCGTTCTTGCCGGTGACCGTGCCGTCGGCGGGGGAGACCAGGACCGCGGTCGCGCCGGCGTCGGTCACCGCCTGCCAGGGGCTCGTCAGTTCGCTGTCCTCGAAGCCGTCCGTCAGCAGGAACGCCACACGCTTGCCGTTCAGATCGCTCATCTCTTCCTCCTCGTCCGTGGGTTCGCCCACGGTAGGCAGGCCGGGCTCGCACGCGCGGCGGGGTTGACGAGCGCCGACGAGGCCGTCAGCGGGCCGAAGCGGCGGTCAGCGTGGCAGTCCGGCGAGGAGGCGCTCGGCCAGCGCGGGATCGAGACGCGGGAGCGAGACGCGGGAGGTCGTCGACGGGCACCGCCAGCGCCTGCAGCGTGCGGCTGAAGAAGTTGCGTGCGCCGGCGATGATCGCGATGTCGACGATCTGACGGTCGGAGTACCCGTGCGCGCGCAGGTCGGCCGAGTCGTCGTCGGTCATGGCCGTCGGCTCGAGGGTCAGGCGCCGCGCGAAGACGACGCCGCCGTCCTCGAGGTCGTCGGCGTACATCGCCGCGACGGCGGGGTCGGGATCGTCCCGCGGAGGGGTTTCCACGATTATGGCCGTCATGATCCTCCGCGCTCCCGTGGCGCTGCGAGGTGCGTCGCGCTACGCCGCCGCGCCCTCGCGGGGCGGGCGGCGGACGTTCAGTGCACGGCGGGCGCGCCCTCGGGAGCGTCGGCGGGCTTGCGGATGAGGATCGCACCCACGATCAGCGGCAGCGAGATGATCGCGCCGACGACGAACGCGACCCGGATGCCGTCGGCGGTCACGCCGTCCGCACCCGCGGCGGCGCCCACCGACGACATGATCGTGACGAGCAGCGCGATGCCCGCCGCGCCCGCGACCTGCTGGATCGTGCCGACGACGGCCGAGCCGTACGAGTAGAGCCGGGGCTCGAGCGACCCGAGCGACGCCGTGAACAGCGGCGTGAACGACAGTGCGAGACCGAGGGACAGGACGGTCTGGAGCACGACGATCTCCCACACGGCGGTGTCGGGACCGACGGTCGTGTACAGCCACAGCATCGCGCTCGTGACGACGGCGCCGGGGATGAGGAGCACGCGCGTGCCCCAGCGGTCGTAGATGCGGCCGATGACGGGCCCCGCGAAGCCCATCGCGAGCGAACCGGGGAGCACGATGAGGCCCGTCTCCAGCGCCGACACCTCGCGGACGTTCTGCAGGTACAGCGGCAGCAGGGTGATCACGCCGAAGAAGGCGAGCGACATGACGCCCAGCTGCGCGACGGACAGCGAGAAGTTCGCACTGCGGAAGACGCGGAGGTCCAGCAGCGCCTTGTCAGCCCGCTGCAGGCGCAGCTGACGCCACCCGAACATCAGCAGCCCGACGCCGCCCACCACGAAGGCGATCACGAGGGTCGCCGTGGAGGCACCCGCGGCCGCCGCATCCGCCCCGTGTCCGCCGATCTGGCTGAGACCGAAGACGAGGCCGCCGAAGCCGAACGCCGAGAGGATGACGGAGGGGATGTCGATCGGGGCGTGGCGGGTGTCGCCGAGGTTCGTGATCCAGCGCGCGCCGATGAGGAGCGCGACGATCGCGATCGGCAGCACGATGCCGAAGATCCAGTGCCACCCGAGCGAGTCGAGGATGAGCCCCGACATGGTCGGGCCGATCGCCGGCGCCAGCGAGATGACGATGCTGACGCGGCCCATCATCCGTCCGCGCTGCGCGGGCGGGACGATCGTGATGATCGTCGTCATGAGCAGCGGCATCATGATCGCCGTGCCCGACGCCTGGATGACGCGCGCGGCGACGAGCAGCTCGAATCCGGGGGAGAGGAACGCCACGAGCGTGCCCGCGCAGAAGAGGGTCATCGCGGTGAGGAAGATCTGGCGCGTCGTGAAGCGCTGCAGCAGGAACCCCGAGATCGGGATCACGACGGCCATCGTCAGCATGAAGGCCGTGGTGAGCCACTGGGCGGCGACGGCGGTGATGCCGAGGCCGACGATGAGGTGCGGGATCGCGACGCCCATCGTGGTCTCGTTGAGGATCGCGACGAACGCGGCGATGAGCAGCAGCCAGATGACGCGGCTCTGCTGCGGCGACACACCGGGGGCGGTCGTCTGGGGGATCCGGACGGTGTCGGTGGCGGCCACGATGCTCCTCGGGATGTGCGGGGGTGCCAGGTCGCCACGCGATCGCATGGCCAGCCCCCACGATAACGGCCGGGTCCGACACTCTATTCCCGATCCCGGTAGGATCGCCCCGCCCTCGTGGTCCCCGCGCGGACGTAGGCTGACGCGCATGAGCATGGGCATGGGCGGCGGCCGCTTCCGCGGGGTCGACGCGGAGGCGCAGCGCAGGCTCAACGCGCAGGCGCCCCGCGTGCCGCACCTCGGCGCGCGCGTGATCGCGCTGTTCCGCCCGTACCGCGCGCGCATCGCGGTGACCGCGACGCTCGTCGTGGTCGGTGCGGCGGTCGCGGTCATCCCGCCGCTCATCGTGCAGCGCATCTTCGACGACGCGCTCTTCCCCGTCGCCGGCGGCGGGGTCGACCTCGGTCTGCTCGTGCGCCTCGTGACGGCGATGATCGCGCTCTTCCTCCTGTCGGCCGCTCTCGGCGTCGGGCAGACGTGGCTGACCGCGACCGTCGGCAACCGCGTCACCGGCGACCTGCGCGTACGGCTGTTCGACCACCTCCAGGCGATGGAGCTCGGCTTCTTCACCCGCACGAAGACCGGCGTCATCCAGTCCCGCCTGCAGAACGATGTCGGCGGCGTGTCGGGCGTGCTCACCAATACCGTCACGAGCGTGCTGGGCAACACCGTCACCGTCGCCGCGTCGCTCGTGGCGATGATCCTCATCGACTGGCGCCTGACGCTCATCGCGGTGATCATGATGCCCCTGCTCGTCCTCGTCCAGCGCCGCGTCGGGCAGCTGCGCGCGCGCATCGCGGGGCAGACCCAGGAGTCCCTGTCGGAGCTGACCTCGATCACCCAGGAGACCCTGAGCGTGTCGGGCATCCTGCTGTCGAAGTCGTTCAACCGCCAGCGCGCCGAATCGCAGCGCTTCGCGGCGGAGAACGCGAACCAGGTGCGGCTGCAGGTGCGCCAGGCGATGAGCGGGCAAGGCTTTTTCGCGGTCGTGCAGGTCATCATGTCGAGCGTCCCGGCGGTCATCTACCTCGTCGCCGGGTACCTCATCACCGGTGGCGCCGACTCGATCACCGCCGGCACGATCGTCGCGTTCACGACCGTGCAGGCCCGGCTCCTCATGCCGCTCATGGGGCTCATGCGCGTCGCGCTCGACCTGCAGACCTCCCGCGCGCTGTTCGCCCGCATCTTCGAGTACCTCGACCTCACGCCCGCGATCCGTGACGCGCCCGATGCCATCGACGTGGCCGACGCACCGGGTCCGCTCGGGCGCATCGAGTTCCGCGACGTCGAGTTCCGGTATCCGGATGCGTCGGCCCGGACCCGGCCGACGCTCGACGGGGTGTCGTTCACGGCCGAGCCGGGGTCGCACGTCGCATTCGTGGGGCCGTCCGGCGCGGGGAAGACGACGATCCTCTACCTCACGCCGCGGATGTACGAGGCGTCCGCGGGCGCGGTCCTGTTCGCCGGTGCCGACGTGCGACACCTCACGCAGGGGTCGATCATCGACCACATCGGCATCGTGTCGCAGGAGACGTACCTCTTCCACGCCAGCATCCGCGAGAACCTGCGGTACGCGCGCCCCGACGCGAGCGACGCCGAGATCGAGGAGGCGTGCCGGCGCGCGAACATCCATCACGTCATCGCGGGCTTCGAGAAGGGGTACGACACGATCGTCGGCGAGCGCGGGTACCGCCTCTCCGGAGGCGAGAAGCAGCGCATCGCGATCGCGCGCGTGCTGCTGAAGGACCCGCCCGTGCTGCTGCTGGACGAGGCGACGAGCGCGCTCGACACCGTGTCGGAGCGCATCGTGCAGGAGGCCCTCGACACCGCCGCCCACGGGCGGACGACCCTGACGATCGCGCATCGGCTGTCGACCGTCATCGGCGCCGACGTCATCCACGTCGTCGACGGCGGGCGGATCGTCGAATCGGGTACGCACGCCGAGCTGCTCGCCGCCGACGGGCTCTACGCGAGCCTCGCCGCCGAGCAGCTCGCCGCGAACCGCGTGCTCACCGAGGAGGAGTCCGCCCACCCCTGACGTGACGGGCGCGCCGAGAGTGCACCCTGGACGCGAGAGTGCACGACCGGGCGAGCGGTCTCGGCGCGTCGGTGCACTCTCGGCGGATTCGCCGTCACCAGAGCTCGGCGATTGCGACCTCGGGGGGCGTCGGGGCTCCGGTGTTGAGCGTGCGCAGGTCGCGCACGAACGCGCCGAGCGCGCGGCGGTACGCGTCGTCGGGGTGCGTGCGGGCGATCTGCACGAGCGGCGGCAGGTCCATCGCGAGGATGAGCGCGACGCGCGACGCGACCGCGGCGGAGGCGTCCACAGCGGCGAGCACGTCGATCCCGCCGCGCAGGGCCGCGAGGTACTCGCGCAGCACGGCGAGCTGCTCGCGATGCTGCGTGATCGACGAGCCGTCGGCGCGCTCGCGCCACTCCACCACGGTCTCGGGCACGACGTCGAAGGCGCGGGCGCGGGTGTACATCAGCTGCGCGACCACCTGGTCCTCGTACAGGCGTCCCTCGGGGAAGCGCAGGCCCGTCCGCGTCCAGAAGTCGGTGCGGCTCGCCTTGGACCACGCCACGATGTTTCCGGATGCGGCGGGGTGCGCCGCGAGCGTCGTCGCCCGCCGGGCCGGATCGGTCGCCGCCCGCACCCACGGCTGCACATCGCCTGCCGTGTATCCGCCGGCGCCGTCGGGCCGCAGCCGCACGTACGCGCCCACGGCGAAGTCGCTGCCGGACTCCTCGAGCGCACCGACGAGGGTCGCCAGAGCCTCGGGGCGGAACCGGTCGTCGGCGTCGAGGAAGCCGAGGTAGGGCGTGGCGACCCGGTCGAGTCCCGTGTTGCGCGCAGCCGAGAGGCCGCGGCGCACGTCGTGCTTCACGAGCGTGAAGCGCGGGTCGGCGGCCGCCGCGGCGGCGAAGACCGCGGCGGTCTCGTCCGTCGAGGCGTCGTCGACGAGGATCGCCCGCCACGCCGTCAGGCTCTGCGCGCGCAGCGACGCGAGCGCCTCGTCGGCCCACGGCGCGACGTCGAAGCCGGGCACGATGACCGTGATGACGGGCGCGTTCACCCGCCCGATCCTACGGTCGCCACCGCCTCCGCTACCGCGCGCGCGACGGGCGCGAGGGACGTGTCGAGCGACCGCGGCAGCGTGAAGCGCACCGCCGTCTGCGCGACCGCCGGGTCGACGCCGATCGCGACGAGCACGTGTGACGGCTCGTCGCTCCCGGCGGCGCACGCCGACCCGCTCGAAGAGACGACGCCCCGCCGTTCGAGCTCGAGCAGGATCGCCTCGCCGCTGGTCCCGGGAAAGACGAAGCTCGCCGTGCCGGGGAGGCGGTGCTGCGGATCGCCGGTCGCGCGGGCGGACGGCACGAGACGCAGCACGTGGGCCTCGAACGCGTCGCGGATCGCGCCCACGCGGGCCGCCGCATCCGCCCGCTCCGCCTCGGCGAGCTCGAGCGCCGTCGCGAACCCGACGGCGCCGGCGACGTCTTCGGTGCCCGAGCGGCGTCCGCGCTCCTGGCCGCCGCCGTGAAGGAGCGGCTCGAGGGGGATGCGGCCGCGGACCGCGAGCACGCCGGTGCCCTTGGGTGCGCCGATCTTGTGCCCGGCGATCGCGATCGCGTCGGCGCCGGTGCCCGCCAGCGGCAGCCAGCCCGCCGCCTGCACCGCGTCGAGGTGCAGCGGCACACCCGCGGCAGCGGTCACCGCGGCGATGCCGGCCACGTCCTGCACCGTACCGATCTCGTTGTTGGCGTAACCGACGCTCACGATCGCGGTGTCGTCCCGGAGCGCGGCGCGGACCGCGCCCGGGTCGACCCGTCCGGTCGGCCCGACCGGGAGGAGCTCGACGGCGAACCCGTGCACGCGGGAGAGGTAGCGGGCGGACTCGAGGATCGCCTCGTGCTCGATCGGCGTCGTCACCACATGCCGCGCGCCCCGCTGGAGAGCCGCCGCGATCGCGATGCCCTTCACGGCGAGGTTGTCGGCCTCGGTGCCGCCGCTTGTGAAGATCACGTCGCCCCGTCGCATGCCGAGCAGCGCGGCCACGCGTGTGCGGGCGTCGGCGAGGGCCGCGGCGGCCCGCTCGCCGACGGTGTGGTGACTCGAGGCGTTGCCGAACTCGCTCGTGAGGTAGGGCATCATCGCCTCGAGCACGTCGCGGCGCACGGGCGTGGTGGCGGCCGAGTCCAGGTACAGCACGTCAGTCCACGGCGATGCGGATGTCGAGACCGAGGTCGAGGGCCCGCGCCGAGTGCGTGAGCGCGCCGACGGAGATGACGTCGACGCCGGTCTCCGCGATCGCTCGCACCGTGTCGAGGTCGACGCCGCCGGATGCCTCGACGATGGCGCGGCCGGCGATGCGGGCCACGCCCGTGCGCAGGTCGTCGAGAGAGAAGTTGTCGAGCATGATCGTGCCGACACCGGCGGCGAGCACCGCGTCGATCTGATCCAGCCGGTCCACTTCGACCTCGACGTGCGTCGTGTGCGGCAGGCGGGCGATCGCGCCCTCGAGCGCGGCGGTCACCGACACCCCGCTCTGCAGCAGGACCGCGAGGTGGTTGTCCTTCGCCATCACCGCGTCCGAGAGTGAGAAGCGGTGGTTGTGCCCGCCGCCCATGCGCACCGCGTGACGCTCGAAGGCGCGCAGCCCCGGGGTCGTCTTGCGGGTGTCGGCGACGCGGGCGCCGGTGTGCACGACCTCGGCGACGTAGGCGGCGGTGAGGGTCGAGATGCCCGACATCCGCTGGGCGAAGTTGAGGCCGACACGCTCGGCGGTGAGCACGGCGCGCGCGGGTCCGATGACGGTCGCGAGCGCCGTGCCGCGCGTGAAGCGCTCGCCGTCGGCGACGTGGAGGTCGACCTCGCACCGAGGGTCGGTCAGCGCGAACGCCGTCGCGAACACGTCGCCGCCGCTGAACACGCCCGGCTCGCGGGCGACGAGCTCGGCCGAGGCCATCGCGGTCTCCGGGATGAGCGCCTCGCTCGTGATGTCGCCCCACGGCGCGTCTTCGACGAGCGCGGCGGCGACGACCCGCTCGAGCTCCGCGCGCGTCAGCATGCGACCGCCTCCGCGATCGTCGCGGCAGGGGCGGATGCGGCGGCGTCGGTGTCGGCGCGGTAGTGCGCGCCGACCGACGCGGTGCGGGCCAGCGCGGCGGCGACGACGGCGCGGGCGACGAGCACGAGGTCGGCGTCCTCGGCCCCGGCGACCGTCGCGGTGGGAAGACCGGCCTCGTGCCATGCGGCGAGGATCCGGGCCGCGTGCGCGAGCCCCTCCGCCGTCCGCTCGAGTCCGGCGTCCTCCCACATCAGTCGCTGGAGCGCGGCGCGGGAGAACGGCGGCGCGCCCGCCGCATCCGCGGCCGGTCCCGACGGCCCAGGTGCGGTCAGCGGCGCGGCTGCATCCGCGAAGGCGGCGTCATCGGGGCGGGGCCACGCTCCGGAGCTCGCGTCGGCGACGATCGCGTCGCCCGCACGGGCGCCGAAGACGGCACCCTCCAGGAGCGAGTTCGAGGCGAGCCGGTTGGCGCCGTGGACACCCGTGCGCGCGACCTCGCCCACCGCGTACAGGCCGGGGACGCTCGTGCGGCCGTGCAGGTCGGTCATCACCCCGCCCATGAGGTAGTGGGCGGCCGGGGTCACCGGCACGGGCTCGCGCGCCCAGTCCCATCCGGCGGCGCGGATCATGCCGTCGATCGTGGGGAAGCGGGCGGCGAGGAACTCCGCGCCGAGCGCCGTCGCGTCCAGCCGCACCGGGTGGCCGTCCTGCGCGCGCATGCGCCGCGCGATGGCGCGGGCCACGACGTCGCGGGGCGCCAGCTCGCCGTCGGGGTGCGCGTCGAACGCGAAGCGGCGGCCCTCGTCGTCGATGAGGACGGCGCCGTCGCCGCGGACGGCCTCCGAGACGAGGAACGCCCCGGATGGCAGCGTCAGCACCGTCGGGTGGAACTGCACGAACTCCAGGTCGGCGACGTGCGCGCCCGCGCGCAGCGCCGCGGCGATGCCGTCGCCGGTGGCGACCTCGGGGTTGGTCGTGTGGGCGTACAGCTGCCCCGCGCCGCCGGTGGCGAGCACGACGGCGTCGGCGGCGAGGCGGCGGGCGCCCGTCGCATCGCGGACCGCGACGCCGGCCGCGCGTCCGCCCTCGAGCACCACGTCGTCGAGGAAGGCGTGCTCGATCACCGGGATGCCGGCGGCGCGCACGTCGTCCACGAGCGCCCGCTCGATCTCCGCGCCGGTGGCGTCGCCGCCGGCGTGCAGGACGCGGGCGGCGGAGTGCGCGGCCTCGCGGCCGCGACGCAGCTCGCCGTGCGCGTCGCGGTCGAAGCGCACGCCGCGGGCGATGAGCTCCCGGATGCGGCCCGGGCCCTCGGTCGCGAGCACGCGCACGGCCTCCTCGTCGGCCAGGCCCCCCGCGGCCGAGAGCGTGTCGCGCACGTGATCCTCGACGCGGTCGTCCTCGCCGAGGGCCGCCGCCACGCCGCCCTGCGCGTAGCGCGTGTTGGACTGCGCGAGCGCGTTCTTCGTCACGATCGTGACGGCGCACCCGCTCTCGTGCGCGTGCAGGGCGGCGACCAGGCCCGCGATGCCGCTGCCGACGACCACAACGCGGGGCGCGCTCATGACGCGCTCTCCACGGGGGCGACCGGCGGCTTGGCCGCAAGCATCCGCTCGAGCGCGACCGTCGCGGGCACCGAGACGCTCTCGGGAACGGTGATGCGATTGACGACGCGCCCGGCGACGAGCTCCTCGAGCACCCACGCGAGGTAGCCCGGGTGAATGCGGTACATCGTCGAGCACGGGCACACCACCGGGTCGAGGCAGAAGATCTCGTGCTGCCGATACTGCGCCGCGAGGCGCTGCACGAGGTTGACCTCAGTGCCGATCGCGAAGGTCGTCGGCTCGGTGGCCGCGGCGATCGCCGTCCGGATGTAGTCGGTCGAGCCCGACTCGTCGGCGGCGTCGACGACATCCATGGGGCATTCGGGGTGCACGATGACCCGCACGCCCGGGTGCTCGGCTCGCGCCTTGTCGATCTGGTCGACGGAGAACCGGCGGTGCACCGAGCAGAAGCCGTGCCACAGGATGACGCGGCTGTCTTCGAGCGTCTGCGCGTCATTGCCGCCGAGGGGCGCGCGGGGGTTCCACATCGGCATCTGCGCGAGCGGCACGCCCATGGCCTTGGCGGTGTTGCGGCCGAGGTGCTGGTCGGGGAAGAACAGCACGCGGCGCCCGCGCTCGAACGCCCACTCGAGCACCGTGCGCGCGTTCGACGACGTGCACACGATGCCGCCGTGGCGGCCGACGAAGCCCTTGAGCGCCGCCGACGAGTTCATGTAGGTCACCGGGATGACGGGCACGCGGCCGTCCGCGTCGACCGCGCCCAGGTCGCCGAGCACGTCCTCCAGCTGCTCCCAGCACTCCTCGACCTGGTCGATGTCGGCCATGTCGGCCATCGAGCACCCCGCAGCGAGATTCGGGAGGATCACGGCCTGCTCGGGACGGGAGAGGAGATCGGCGGTCTCGGCCATGAAGTGCACGCCGCAGAAGACGATCGCCTCGGCCTCCGGCCGGCTCTTCGCGGCGTTGGCGAGCTGGAACGAGTCGCCCACGTAGTCGGCGTGCCGCACGACCTCTTCGCGCTGGTAGAAGTGGCCGAGCACGACGACGCGGTCGCCGAGTGTCGCCTTGGCGGCGCGGATGCGGGCGTCGAGCTCGTCGTCTGAGGCCTCGCGGTATTCGGCGGGGAGCGCTCCCTGACGCGGCGCGCTCGCGGGGATGACGTCTCCCATGGATGCGCCCGGGCCGTAGCCCGGTCGCGTGTCGAAGTCCCACGGGCCCACGGCCAGGTCGGTCGTGCACGTGGCGGACGTGGAGGCGCCCGAGACGATCGCCTGGATCTCGTGGTCGACCGACGGATCCAGCGGAGGGTGGTCGGCGGGGCGCGGCGCGAGGGTGATGCGGGTGGCGGGCATGACGGTTCCGATCAGGAGAGGGCTGCCGGGAGAGGAGCCGAGCGCAGCGGGCCGCGATCGGCGAGTTCGACGGCGCGGTTGTAGCGGTACAGCCGCGCGGGACGGTGGCTTCCGGTGCGGAAGCGGTCGGTGGGGATGAGCGTGTCGGAGCTCTCCACCTGGCGGCGGAAGTTCGCCGGGTCCAGGCGCCGGTCGAGAATCGCCTCGTACACCTCGCGCAGCTCCGCGAGGGTAAATGCCTCGGGGAGCAGCCCATGCGCGATGCGGCTGTAGCCGACCTTGTTGCGCAGCCGCCACAGGGCGTAGTCGACGATCTCGTTGTGGTCGAAGGCGAGCCGCGGGAGTACGGCGGCGTCGAACCATCGCACGTTCTCGGGGGCGTCGTCGGCGCGTGCGTGCGCGGCCACCTGGGCGTCGACATCGTCGGCGCGCAGCAGCGCCCAGTACACGATCGACACGACGCGGGTGGGGGAGCGGTCGACCGCTCCGAACGCGTAGAGCTGCTCGAGATAGCTCGGCGCCAGGCCCGTGGTCTCGGCGAGGGTGCGGGATGCGGCGGCCTCGAGCTCTTCGGCGGGGTCGAGCCAGCCGCCCGGCAGTGCCCACAGGTCGGCGAACGGGTCGCGCGTGCGGCGGACGAGCGGGAGGACGACGCGGGCGCGGTCGTCGGGCCGATCGCGTCGCAGGCTGAAGATCACCGTCGAGACGGCGATGCGGGCGTCGCTTCGTGTCATGGTGACCTTTACCTCCGTGACGATCATAGTGTCATTCCGACCTGAAGACGAACACGCCGCCGAGCGGCTCGGACGATCCTCAGCCGTGCGCTCTACGGTGGGGGCATGCTGCTGGTCGACGTCGTGCTGGTGATCCTGCTCGTCTTCGCCGTCATCGTCGGCGTGCAGCGGGGACTGCTCGCGAGCCTCGGGCTGTTCGCCGGGCTCGCCGTCGGCGCCGTCGCCGCGTACTGGGTGATGCCGCTCGTGGGACTGTGGGTGCCGTCGGCGGCGTGGCGCACTCCCGCGGTCGCCGCATCCGGGGTGATCCTCGTGCTGCTGGGTGCCGGCATCGGATCGGCGGTCGGACGCGCTCTCCGCCGCGGCGCCGACCGCATCAGGCTGCGCGTGCCCGAACGCCTGCTCGGCGGCGTGGTGAGCCTCGTCGCCGCGGTGCTCGCGGTGTCGTTCGTCGGCGGGGCCCTCATCAGCACGGGCACGCCCGTCGTCTCCAGTGCGCTGGCGTCCTCGACCGTGCTGCGCGCGATCGACAACGCCACACCGGCCGGGCTGCGCTCGGCGATGGCGGAGCTGCGCGGCACGGTGCTCGGCGAAGGGCTGCCGACCCTCGGACGGCTGCTCGAGCCCTCGGTGACGCCGTCGACGCCGCAGGTCTCGCTCGACGATCCTGCCCTCACGCGCGCGGCCCAGTCGGTCGCCAAGATCAGCGGGGTCGCCTACGCCTGCGGCATCACCGCGACGGGATCGGGCTTCGCGGTCGCGCCGGATCTCGTCGTCACGAACGCCCACGTCGTCGCGGGCGTCACGGAGCCCATCGTGGAGCTGCCCGGCCGGCCGGCGCGCGACGGTCGCGTGGTCTACTTCGACCCGACCGACGACATCGCCGTCGTGGCCGCCGACGGCCTCGACGCCGAACCGCTCGCCGTCGCCCCGACGCTGCCGGTCGGTGCCGCCGCCGTCGTGCAGGGATATCCGCACGGCGGTCCGTTCACCTCCGGCGCCGCGCAGGTGCTCTCGGTCGGCACTGTCGGCGTGCCCGACATCTACGACGACGCGACCGCGCCGCGGGAGATCTACGCGCTCGCCGCGACCGTGCAGCCCGGCAACTCCGGTGGTCCGCTCCTCACGCCCGACGGACAGGTCGCCGGCATCGTCTTCGCCCGCGCGGACGACGGCGACGACGTGGGGTACGCGATGACCCCGGCCGAGCTGCAGCCCGTCCTCGATCAGACAGGCGCTCTCGGCCCCGCAGTGTCGTCGGGCGACTGCACGCGCTGACCTCCGCTCGCGCGCGGCCGGAATCCCTGCGGGGCGACCCGCTATGCTGGCCGACGTCGGCACGCCCGGCGAAAATCGAATATCGGCCACGACCCTCGCGGGAGAGCCCCGATTCCCGGGCACCGAAGGAGCAAGCCTCCCCGCCAATCTCTCAGGTCCGCGTACCGCGCGGGTCACGGCCACTCTGGAAAGCGATCCGCTCCGGATCCGCCGACGGGGAAAGCCGGTGGGCGTCAGACCGGCGAAACTCTCAGGCCCATGAACAGAGGGGGAGTTCTCAGACGTCGACCGGCGTCTGACCGTCACCGCGAACGGCAGAACTCATGACCGACCCCCGTCCCTCGCCGCTCCACGAGCGGCACGCCGCCCTCGGCGCGGCCTTCACCGACTTCGGCGGCTGGCTCATGCCGGTGCGCTACTCGTCCGACCTCGCCGAGCACCACGCCGTGCGCACAGCCGCGGGCCTGTTCGACATCTCCCACATGGCGGAGATCTGGGTCCATGACGGGGACGCTGCGGGCTTCCTCGACTACGCCCTGGCCGGCACGGCGTCGGCGATGCCGGTCGGCAAGGCGAAGTACTCGCTCGTCCTGGCCGCGGACGGCGGCATCGTCGACGACGTGATCGTCTACCGCACCGGCGAGCAGTACTTCCTCGTCGTCGCGAACGCGGGCAACCGTGCCGCGGTCGTCGACGCGTTCGCGGAGCGCGCCGAGGCGTGGCGCGCCACCGAGCGGGACCGGATGTCCGCGCACGAAGGTGCATCCGGGTACCTGCTCGGCGGATCGGTGCCGCGCATCGAGGACGTCACCGACCAGACGGCACTCATCGCCGTGCAGGGCCCGCGCGCCGAGGAGATCGTCCGCGCCACGGCGGGCCTGGCCGTCGAGGACCTCGACGGCCTCGGCTACTACGCGTGGCGGCAGGGGGAGTTCGACGGTGCCTGGCTCTTCGTCGCGCGCACCGGCTACACCGGCGAGGACGGCTTCGAGCTCCTGGCGCCGGTCGACGCGGCCGCGGGCCTGTGGGACGCCCTGCTCACCGCGGGGGAGCCGCACGGCCTCGTCCCGGCCGGTCTCGCCGCGCGCGACACGCTGCGGCTGGAGGCGGGCATGCCGCTGTACGGCCACGAGCTCGGCCGCGAGATCCGCCCCGCCCAGGCCGGCCTTGGACGGGTCGTCGCGACCGGGAAGACCGCCTTCGTCGGCAAGGACGCACTCGACGCCGCCGCATCCGACCCCGCGGCATCCGACCGGCCCGTGCTGGTCGGGCTCGTCGCCGAGGGACGCCGCGCCGGCCGCGCCGGCTACGCCGTGCTCGACGCCGACGAGACCGTGGGAACCGTCACGAGCGGCGCCCTCAGCCCCACCCTCGGCCACCCGATCGCGATGGCCTACGTCGCGCCGCGCGTCGCCGCCGAGGGGACCGTGCTCGCCATCGACGTGCGCGGAACGCGCATCCCCGCCACCGTGACCGCCCTGCCCTTCTACCGGAGGAAGAAATGACCGACCGCGACGCCCTCAAGTACACCGCCGAGCACGAGTGGATCGCCGTCGACGGCGACATCGCCACCGTGGGCATCACCGACTACGCCGCCGACAAGCTCGGCGACGTGGTCTACGTCGACCTGCCGACCGTCGGCGCGACGGTCACCGCGGCGACCGTCGTCGGCGAGATCGAGTCGACGAAGTCGGTCGGCGAGCTCTTCGCGCCGCTGGACGGCGAGGTCGTCGAGGCGAACGACGCCGTGGTCGACGACCCGTCGCTCGTCAACTCCGACCCCTACGGCGACGGCTGGCTCGTCCGCATCCGCGTCTCCGGCGACACCGGCGACCTTCTCGACCGCGCCGCATACGACACCCTCATCGGCGGCGACGCATGATCGGCGCGCCCCTGCGCGCACTCGACGGGTTCGCCGCGCGCCACATCGGCACGGACGCCGCGGCGCAGCGCCGCATGCTCGACGTGCTCGGGTACGACAGCGTCGACGACCTCCTCGCCACCGCGGTCCCCGCATCCATCCACACGCGGGCGCGCGAGACGAGCGACATCCCCGCCGCCGCCTCCGAGGCCGAGGCGCTCGCCGAGCTGCGCGCGCTCGCTTCGCAGAACCGCGTCGCCCGCCCGATGATCGGCCTCGGCTACTACGACACCTTCACGCCGTCGGTGATCGCGCGGAACGTCCTCGAGAACCCGTCGTGGTACACCGCGTACACGCCGTACCAGCCGGAGATCTCGCAGGGGCGCCTCGAAGCGCTCATCAACTTCCAGACGATGGTCGGCGACCTCACCGGGCTCGACACCGCCAACGCGTCGATGCTCGACGAGGCCACCGCTGTCGTCGAAGGGATGCTGCTGGCCCGTCGCGCGTCGAAGTCGCGCTCGAACGTGTTCCTCGTGGACGCCGACGCGCTGCCGCAGACCACCGCGCTGCTCCGCCACCGCGCGGCCTCCGTCGGCATCGAGATCCGCGAGACCGACTTCGCCGGCGCCCCCGAAGAAGCCTTCGGCGCGTTCGTCCAGTACCCCGGTGCGTCCGGGCGCGTGTGGGACCCGACCGAGAGCATCCGCGCCGTGCACGAGGGCGGCGGCCTCGTCGTCGTCGCCGCAGACCTCCTCGCCCTCACCGTGCTGCGCTCGCCGGGCTCGTTCGGCGCCGATGTCGCCGTCGGCACGACACAGCGCTTCGGCGTGCCGCTCGGCTTCGGCGGACCCCACGCGGGGTACATGGCCGTGCGCGCGGGCCTCGAGCGCCAGCTCCCCGGACGCCTCGTGGGCGTGTCACAGGATGCGGCGGGCCACGCCGCGTACCGGCTGTCGCTGCAGACGCGCGAGCAGCACATCCGCCGCGAGAAGGCGACGTCGAACATCTGCACCGCGCAGGTGCTGCTGGCCGTCATGGCCGCGATGTACGCCGTCTACCACGGGCCGGAGGGGCTCGCCGGCATCGCGACCGACGTCGCCCGCAAGGCCGACGCGCTCGCCCAGGCGCTGCGCGACTACGGCCTGGCGCCGCAGCACGATGCGTTCTTCGACACGATCCGCGTCGCCGTGCCGGGGCGCGCCGAGGACGTCGTGACCCGGGCGCGCGAGCGCGGCTACCAGCTGCTGTGGGTCGACGACACGACGGTCGGGGTCTCGGTCGACGAGACGACGACCGCGGACGACCTCGCGGCCGTCGCCGCCGCGTTCGGGCTGCCGGAGACCGGCGACCGCGGACTCGCGTACGACGACGCCGTGGCCCTGCGCGCCGTCGACGCGGGGCTGCATCGCGTCGACGGGTATCTGCAGCATCCGGTGTTCTCCGCGCACCGCAGCGAGACCGCGATGATGCGCTACCTCAAGCAGCTCGCCGACCGCGACTACGCATTGGACCGCGGCATGATCCCGCTCGGCTCGTGCACGATGAAGCTCAACGCGGCCACCGAGATGGCGGCGGTGTCCTGGCCGGAGTTCTCCCGCGTGCATCCGTTCGCGCCCGAGGCCGACGTGCGCGGCTACCTCGCGATGATCGAGCAGCTCGAGCGCTGGCTCGCCGAGGTGACCGGCTACGACGCGGTCTCGCTGCAGCCCAACGCCGGATCGCAGGGCGAGCTCGCGGGGCTCCTCGCCATCCGCGGCTACCACCGCGCCAACGGCGACGACGCGCGCACCGTGTGCCTCATCCCCTCGTCCGCGCACGGCACGAACGCCGCATCCGCCGTCCTGGCCGGCATGCGCGTGGTCGTCGTCGCGTGCGACGAGGCCGGCAACGTCGACCTGGCCGACCTGCGCGCCAAGATCGCCGAGCACGCCGACGCGCTCGCGGCGCTCATGATCACGTACCCATCGACGCACGGCGTGTACGAGCACGACGTGCTCGAGATCACGCAGGCCGTGCACGACGCGGGCGGGCAGGTCTACGTCGACGGCGCGAACCTCAACGCGCTCCTCGGCTTCGCCCGCTTCGGCGAGCTCGGCGGCGACGTGTCGCACCTGAACCTCCACAAGACCTTCGCGATCCCGCACGGCGGCGGCGGCCCCGGCGTCGGCCCGGTCGCGGCCAAGGCCCACCTCGCGCCGTTCCTGCCGTCGCATCCGCTCTCGCAGCGCGCCGATCATGCGGGCGGGCGCTTCGACGGCGGACCGATCTCGGCCGCGCCCCACGGGTCGGCCGGCATCCTGCCGATCTCGTGGGCGTATGTCCGGATGATGGGCGCCGAGGGCCTGCGCGATGCCACCGCATCCGCCGTCCTCGCCGCGAACTACATCGCCGCCCGCCTGCGCGAGAACTACCCGGTGCTGTACGCGGGCGAGGGCGGGCTCGTCGCGCACGAGTGCATCCTCGACCTGCGGCCGCTGCGCGAGCAGACCGGAGTCACGGTCGACGACGTCGCCAAGCGGCTCATCGACTACGGCTTCCACGCGCCGACGATGTCGTTCCCGGTCGCGGGCACGCTCATGGTCGAGCCGACCGAGTCCGAGGACCTCGCCGAGCTCGACCGGTTCGTCGAGGCGATGATCGCGATCACGCACGAGGCCGAGCGTGTCGCGTCCGGCGAGTGGCCGGCCGACGACAACCCGCTCGTGAACGCGCCGCACACGGCCGAGTCGGTCGTGGCGGGGGAGTGGACGCATCCGTACTCCCGAGAGACGGCCGTGTACCCCGTGCCCGGCCAGGTGCGCACGAAGTACTGGCCTCCCGTGCGGCGCATCGACCAGGCCTACGGCGACCGCAACCTCGTGTGCGCGTGCCCCCCGATCGAGGCCTTCGCCTGACGCCGCTCCGCCCGTCCGCCGATCCGCGAGAACCCAACCGCGGCGCGAGAACACCGCTGATCGCGGAGTTCTCGTCGCGCGGTTGGGTTCTCACGAGGTGAGCCGGCGCAACGAATGCAGTGCGGCGTGGTCACGCGGTCGGATCTGGGGCAGGCCGGCGGACAGGAGGAGGGCAGCGAGGGGGTCAGCCGCCACTGTCTCCGCCCATCCCCAGTGGGGGACGGCACGCACGCCGGCCGCGATCAGGCGCGCGTCGCGGGCGTGTCGAGCCCTCAGGAGCTCGCGCGTGTCGCCGAAACGCCCGTCGTACTTGTGATCGCCGTCCCCTTCGCCGGCGATTCCGTACGCGCGCCAGAACTTGTCGACGCGGTCGGCGCCGATCCACACCTGCAGTTCGGGTTCCGGAAACCCCAGCCACTCGACCACCGCTCGGTCAACCGACTCCAGCACGGACCCAGGCGTCGCGGACGCGCGCGTGAGCCCATCGCGCATGTCGACGACCGCGACTGGACGCCCGGCTCTCGTTGCACGCGACGAGGTGCTCCACGCGGAGAGTCGGATCAAGGCGGAGCGCGGCATCCGCCACGGCCAGCCCCACCGCATGGTGGCGTGCGCGCGCGAGGTCGACCACGGTGTCTGTGAGGCTGGTCGCCGGGACCCCCTCCGCACGGACGAGCTCACGAGGCTCAGAAGTCGTGTGGACGCGTACTCCGCCGGACATTCGAGAGCGCGTGTCGTCACCGCCGAGCACGTGCACCTCGGATGGCTCGCCGAAGAGCGGAAGGCCGTGGAGCGCGGCGGCCGATTCCAGCGCATAGGTCGCATCGGGGTGGCGCATGCTGGCCGCATGCACACGAGCTCTGTACCGCTCCCACGGCGCGAGCGTCCGCCAGCGGTCGCGAGGCGCGTAGATGCCGCGCGTCACGCGGTGAAGGGCGCCGCCCTCGATCGCGCGCCCACTGTGCGCAACGGCGCCGACCGGGATGAGCGGCACCGGGGAGGACTGCATGTCGGGTGTGACCATTCGCCGAGCATGCGGGCGCTCGGTTGCGCGCGGCCGTGACCCCGACGCATCCGTGGATAACGGTCCCCTGTGGAGACATCCCCGTCCTCAGGCCGCGAGAGCCCATCCGCGGCGCCAGAACACCGCCGCCAACGGTGCTTTCGCGCCGCGATTGGGTTCTCGCCGTCAGGGGCTCGGGGTGGGGGCGGGGGCGGGGGCGAAGAGGCCGGGCCACCACGCGGCGGCGAGGGGGTAGCCGACGAACGCGATCACGTCGATAAGGGTGTGGGCGATCACGAGCGGCATCACGCGCCCCCAGCGCCGGTAGCACCAGCCGAACACGAGACCCATGGCGACGTTGCCGACGATCGATCCGAAGCCCTGGTACGCGTGGTAGGCGCCGCGCAGGAGCGCCGTCGCGGCGATGATCCACCACCAGCCCCACCCGAGGCGACGGAGGCGGTCGAACAGGTAGCCGAGGAAGATCACCTCCTCCGTCAGTCCCGCCCGCACCGCCGCGAGCAGCAGGAGCGGGATCGTCCACACGGACGGATCCAGCGGTGCGGTGTCCACGAGCCGCGTGATGCCGAGCGCGCGCCCGAGGGCGTACAGGCCGAGCCCGGGGATGCCGATCACCGCGAGGAGCGCGACCGCCCGGCCGACGTCGCCACCGAAGCGGCGGAAGTCGAGCCCGATGCGCCGGAACGCCGCCTGGCCGGGCTCCCACAGCAGCAGGATCACCAGGGCGATCGGCGCGAACGCGAACAGCTGCGACAGGAACTGGCCGAGCACGTCCCAGAACTCGGCGGCGGATGCGCCGGGGTTGAGGGAGGTCTGCTGGTCGCCCAGGGCTACCTCGCTCTGCAGCGCCTGGATCAGCGAGAGCACGGAGGAGACCGCCGAACGGCCCACCGACAGGGCCAGGACGATCGCGATCTCGCACCACAACCGGATGCGGCGCCCGCGATCCGCGGGCGGCAGCGCTGGAGGAAAACTCACACCCTTGCGGGCCCCCAGGAACGACACCTTGTCAGATTGCCACACGCCCCGGCGGACGAGTTAAGGGTATGTAACGTTTCCCCCAGGGGTTTTGACCAACCCTGAACGGATACTTATCGTTTCCCTAACCGCGCCCCCCCGGACGGGTGATCCCTGCTGGGCGGGCGCATAACCCCTGCACAGGAGGAATCAGTGAAAGCAACGCGCATCTCGGCCGCGGTCGCTCTGACCGCGGTGGGTGCACTCGCGATCTCGGGTTGTTCGGCCGCCGGCGGCGGCAACAACGACGACTCGGGTCTCGTCGAGGGCTCCTCGATCACGGCCGCGTGGAACCAGGCGTTCTACTCCATGAACGGCAACACGTCGTATGGAAACGCCACCGCCAACAACAACATCAACTACCTGGTGCTGGGCGGATTCAACTACTACAACAACACGCCCGAGCTCGTGAAGGACACCTCCTTCGGCTCGTACGAAGTGGTCAGCGAAGACCCGCTCACCGTGACCTACACGGTCAAGGACGGCGTCAAGTGGTCGGACGGCACCCCCGTCGACGCGGCCGACCTCCTCCTGAACTGGGCCGCGCTCTCGCGCGCGCTCGACACCCCCGACTTCGACCCGGCGGAGTTCACCGACCCCGAGACGGGCGAGTTCACCGACGCGTTCCCGAAGGACGTCGTCTACTTCGACTCCGGCGCCGTCCCCGGCACGCGCTTCGGCCTCGTCTCGCAGACGCCGGAGATCGGCGACGACGGTCGCTCGATCACGATGACCTACGACTCGCCGTACGTCGACTGGGAGCTCGCGTTCGCGTCGCCCCTGCCGGCGCACATCGTCGCGGAGAAGGCCCTCAACATCGACAACGCCGAGGACGCCAAGAAGGCGGTCATCGACGCGATCGACAACAAGGACCAGGCCGCGCTGGCTTCGCTCTCGGCGTTCTGGAACTCGGGCTTCAACTTCACCGCGATGCCCGAGGACAAGGACCTCGTCACCGCGAGCGGCCCGTACATGATCTCCGACTTCGTCGCCGACCAGTACGTGACCCTCACGGCGAACCCCGAGTACAACGGCGACAACAAGCCGAACGTCGAGGAGATCACCATCCGGTTCATCCCCGACCCGCTGGCCGCCGTCCAGGCGCTCCAGAACGGCGAGGTGGACATCATCTCCCCGCAGGCGACCGCTGACATCACCACGGCGCTCAACGGCATCGACGGCATCACCGTCGACACCGGCCTCGAGGGCACGTACGAGCACGTCGACCTGCAGTTCAACAACGGCAAGAACCCCGAGAACATCTTCTCGAAGCCGGAGGTCCGTCAGGCGTTCCTGAAGACCATCCCGCGTCAGGAGATCCTCGACACGCTCATCAAGCCGATCATCGGCGACGACGCGACCCTGCGCGACTCGCAGATCTTCGTGCCGGGCGCCGAGGGCTACGACGACTCCGTCGCCGACAACGGCTCGTCCGCGTATGCCGAGCCGGACATCGAGGGCGCGAAGCAGCTGCTGGCCCAGTCGGGCGTCACCGACACGTCGGTGTGCCTCCTGTACGCGAGCAACAACCCGCGTCGTGTCAACGAGTTCTCCCTCATCCAGCAGTCCGCCGCGCAGGCCGGCTTCAACGTGACCGACTGCGGCTCCACCGAGTGGAGCGGTCTGCTGGGCACGCCGGGCGCGTACGACGCATCGCTGTTCGGATGGCAGTCGACGAGCCTCGGCGTCACCGACTGGACGGCCACGTTCCAGACCGGCGGCATCAACAACCTGAACTTCTACTCGAACTCGCGGATCGATGAGATCAGCGAGGAGATCTCGAAGGAGTTCGACGCCGACAAGCAGATCGCTCTGCAGCAGGAGGCGGACAAGATCCTGTGGGAGGACGGTTACGGCGTGACCATCTTCCAGTTCCCGAACGTGACGGCCACGAGCGACCGGGTCGAGGGTGTCGACCCGTCGATCCTCGCGCCGACCATCTTCTGGAACGCCTGGGATTGGAAGGTCGCGGGCGGCAGCGAGTAATCGCTCACGCTGACGGTGGCGTCGGCGGGTCCTCCGGGTCCTGCCGGCGCCGCCGCTGGGAACGGGGAGAGAACGCTCCTCGAGACCGCGCGTACACTTTCTCAGTCGGATGCGCTGCCGTGGGCAGAACCCGCGGCAGCGCATCTTGCTGACCCGAACCGATTGGCAGGCAGCCTACCCATGGCTTCATTCATCGTTCGGCGGCTGATCGCATCGATCTTCGTGCTCTTTGCCGCCACGTACCTGATGTACATCCTCACGGCGTACTCAGGTGACCCCCTCGAGGACCTCAAACAGAGCAACTCCCCGAACAAGCAGGCGCTCATCGATGCGCGCATCAAACTCCTCGATCTCGACATCCCGCCGTTCCTGCGCTACTTCCTGTGGCTGGGACGGCTCTTCCAGGGCAACTTCGGCATCAGCGTCCAGAACCAGCCCGTCAACGCCCTCCTCCAGAACGCGATCACGTCGACGCTGACGCTGGTCACGATCGCGACGGTGCTCGCGATCATCCTGGGTCTCATCGTCGGCATCGTCTCGGCCTTGCGCCAGTACAGCGGCTTCGACTACTCGGTGACGCTCGTCGCCTTCCTGTTCTTCTCGCTGCCGATCTTCTGGGTCGCGGTGCTGCTCAAGCAGTACGGCGCGATCCAGATCAACGACTGGCTCGACGATCCGGTGATCCCGCTGCCGGCCCTGCTGCTGATCTCCGTCGTGGCCGGCCTGCTGTGGATGTCGATCATCGGCGGCTCGTGGAAGCGCCGCCTGATCGTCCTGGGCGTCTCGGCGGTCGCGACCGGCGCCGTGCTCGGCGTGCTCTCGGCCACGCGCTGGTTCGCCGACCCGAGCATCGGCATCGTCGTGCTGGCGATCCTCGCGATCGGACTGGCGTTCGGCATCACCGCCATCGTCGCGGGCCTGAAGAACCGCCGCGCGCTGTATGCGGCGCTCGCGACCGCGGTGCTGGGCATCGCGCTGTACTACCCCGCCGTGTCGTTCTTCCTCAACGGCATCGAGCTGCCGCTGTTCCTCGGCCTCGCGGTGCTGACGGTGCTCGTCAGCGGCGCGATCGGCTTCGCGTTCGGCGGCGCCGACCGGGGTCCCGTCATCCGCTCGGCCATCTTCACCGGCGTGCTCGTGGCGGGCCTCATCGCGCTCGACAAGTACATGTCGTACTGGGCGGCCTACGCGAACTCGTCGCGTGTGCGCGGGCGTCCGATCGCCACGGTGGGCGCGCAGACGCCCGGCCTCGGCGGCAACTTCTGGGTGCAGGGCATCGACCTCTACACGCACCTGATCCTGCCGACGATCGCGATCATCCTGATCTCGTTCGCCAGCTACACGCGGTACTCGCGCGCGAGCCTGCTCGAGGTGCTGAACCAGGACTACATCCGCACCGCGCGCGCGAAGGGCCTCACGCAGCGCACGGTGATCGTGCGCCACGCGTTCCGCAACGCGCTCATCCCCATCACGACGATCATCGCGTTCGACGTGGGCGCGATCGTCGGCGGCGCGGTCGTCACCGAGACGGTCTTCGGCTGGACGGGCATGGGACGCCTGTTCGTCGACGGCTTGCGCGTGGCCGACCTGAACCCCGTCATGGCGTTCTTCGTCGTCACCGGCGCCCTCGCGGTGCTGTTCAACCTGATCGCCGACCTGCTGTACGCGGCGCTCGACCCCCGGATCAAGGTGTCCTGATGACCACGACTGAAAACCCCACCGACGAGCGCGAGGCGCTCGCACAGGCCGAGGTCTCCATCGAGCAGAAGGAGACCGAAGGCCTCAGCCAGGGACAGATCGTCCGCCGGCGGTTCTTCCGCCACCGTGGCGCGGTCGTCGGCATGATCGTGCTGGCGTTCATCGTCGTGCTGTCCTTCTCGTCCGTGGGTGTGAACCTGTGGGGACTGCGCATCACGGGCTGGTGGCCGTACAGCTGGGACCAGATCCCGCCGAAGGTCAACAACGGCGTGCCGACCCTCAGCCTCATCCCCGAGTTCCTCGGCGGCGCGGGCATCCGCTTCGGCGACCACCCGTTCGGCCAGGACGAGGTCGGCCGCGACATCTTCGCGGTCGTCATGCGCGGCGCGCAGCAGTCGCTCATGGTGATGGTGATCGCCGGCGTCGTCGCCACGATCATCGGCGTCGTGATCGGCGCGCTCTCGGGCTACTACCGCAAGAGCGTGGATGCGGTCCTCATGCGCTTCACGGACATCGTCATCACCATCCCGCTCATCGTCATCGGCGCGGTGCTCGGCAACGCGCTCGGCTCGCTGGGTGCGGCGGTGCTGGGTGTCGTGATCGGACTCTTCGCGTGGACCGCCATGGCGCGGCTCGTGCGCGGCGAGTTCCTCTCGCTGCGCGAGCGCGAGTTCGTGGATGCGGCGCGGGTGTCGGGCGCGCGGGACCGCCGGATCATCTTCCGGCACATCCTGCCCAACGCCGTCGGCGTCATCGTCGTGAACGCGACGCTGCTGATGGCCGGTGCGATTCTTCTGGAGTCCGCGCTGAGCTACCTCGGCTTCGGCGTCGTGAACCCCGACACCTCGCTCGGGAAGATCGTGTCCGACAACCAGGCGGCGTTCTCGACGCGTCCGTGGCTGTTCTGGTGGCCCGGCATCTTCATCATCGCGATCGCGCTGTGCGTCAACTTCATCGGCGACGGCCTGCGCGACGCGTTCGACCCGCGTCAGAAGAAGATGCCGAGCGAGCGCGCGATGCGTCGTGCGGGCCGCGGGGGCGGACCGGTGCCGGTGGCCCTCGCGGAGGCGGGCGCCGAGACGGAGCCGCGCGCGTCGACGGTCACGGTCGGGGGAGAGGCCGCCTTCACGGGCGACGTCACCAACTACCACGACCCGCGTCCCGAGGAGCCCGGCGACCGGCGGCATGAGCCGCTCGATCCGGAGCGGTAGCAGTGTTGCTACGGGACGAGCAGACCCGCGAGCGTCGCGGCGGCCAGCACCGCCAGCGTCGCGATGGTCGCGACGTGCCACGTCGTGCGGGTCGCCCCGGGCTCCACGCCGCTGTCGAACAGGCCCGCGTCGCGCAGCTGCTCCCAGTGGGAGCGGATGACGTGCGCGAGCCCGCCCGACGTGGTCGACAGGGCGTCGCTCGGGCGCAGGCTCCCGTGCTCGCCGGCGGCCGACTCGGCGACTCCGTCGAAGTCGGCGCGGGCGAGCCCGAACGCGCGATGGCGGCCCGGCGCGGGGCTGACCCACACGGGCACGCGGCCGTTCGTCGTGAACAGCGTCAGGGCATAGCGCGTGTCGACGCGCTGGATCGCCGGCCACGACACGAACGTCGTGCGCAGCACGTTCACGACCGTGACGCCGTGCTCCTGCACGGCCAGGCGCGGGCGCCAGAACAGCGCCCAGGCCGCGAATCCGACGAAGACCAGGGCCCACGCGTATCGCAGCGCGGACGACGGGTCCTGCCACACCATGACGCCGACACCGACGGCGCACACACCGATGGTCACGACAGCGAGAACCCGACTGGGGATGGGCCGGAAGGTCACCTCTTGGAACGCCACGACCTCAAGCTTCTCAGGGATGGGAACCTCACATGACTGACACCACCGATATCGACCCGACGATCGCGCGCGAGCACGACCAGCTGCCCGAGACGATCCTCGAGGTCTCGAACCTCGGCGTGGAGTTCTGGGTCGACGGGCAGTTCTACCCGGCCGCGATCGACATGAGCTACGTCGTGCGTCGCGGCGAGGTGCTCGCGATCGTCGGCGAGTCCGGCTCGGGCAAGAGCACCAGCTCGATGGCGCTGCTGGGCCTCTTGCCCGACAACGCGCGCGTGACCGGCTCGATCAAGCTCCTCGGCCGCGAGCTGCGCGGCGTCGACGACGCGACGATGCGGAGCCTGCGCGGCAACGACATCGCGGTGATCTTCCAGGAGCCGATGACGGCGTTGAACCCCGTTTACACGGTGGGCTTCCAGATCAGCGAGGCGCTGCGCTCGCACGACCGGATGATGCCGCCGGCCGTGGCGAAGGAGAAGGCGATCGAGCTGCTGCGGCTGGTCGAGATGCCCAATCCTGAGCAGACGTTCCACAAGTACCCCCACCAGCTCTCGGGCGGCCAGCGTCAGCGCGCGATGATCGCGCAGTCGATCTCGTGCGACCCGCTGCTGCTGATCGCCGACGAGCCGACCACGGCGCTCGACGTCACCGTCCAGGCGGAGATCCTCGATCTGCTCCGCAACCTCCACAAGCGCCTCGACTCGGCGATCATCCTCATCACGCACGACATGGGCGTGGTCGCCGACCTCGCCGACCGCATCATGGTGATGAAGAACGGCGTCGTGGTCGAATCCGGCTCGGTGGACGCGATCTTCCATGCGCCGCAGCATCCGTACACGCAGCAGCTCCTCGCCGCCGTCCCGCACCTCGGCCAGGGCGTCGCCGACGCGGAGGACCTCGTCGCCGCGGTGGAGGGCCTCGGTGAGGTGCCCGTCGAGGTGACCGAGCGCGAGCCGGAGCGGGTCGCCGAGCGCGAGCCCGTGCTGAGCTTCCGCGACGTCGCGATCGAGTACCCCAAGCGTGGACGCATCCCCGCCTTCCGGGCCGCGGAGAACATCAGCCTCGACATCTACCCCGGCGAGATCATGGGTCTGGTGGGGGAGTCCGGCTCGGGCAAGACCACCCTCGGTCGTGCCGCGATCGGTCTGCTGCCGATCGCGGAGGGGACCCTCCGCACCGTCGGCGTCGACATCTCGAACGCCCGGCCGAAGGACCTGTTCCCGATCCGTCGCCGCACCGGCATCGTGTTCCAGGATCCGGCGTCGTCGCTGAACCCCCGCATGCCGATCGGCCAGTCGATCGGCGAGCCGATCCTCCTGGCCGGGGAGGCGAAGGGCAAGGACCTGGATCGCCGCGTCGAGTCGCTCCTGTCGCAGGTGGAGCTGCCGGCCTCGTACCGCAACCGCTTCCCGCACGAGCTGTCCGGCGGCCAGCGTCAGCGCGTCGGCATCGCGCGCGCCCTCGCCCTCGCGCCCGAGCTGCTCATCGCGGATGAGCCCACCTCGGCGCTGGACGTCTCGGTGCAGGCGCGCTTCCTCGACCTTCTGCAGGACCTGCAGGAGAAGCTGCAGTTCGCGTGCCTGTTCGTCAGCCACGACCTCGCCGTCGTCGACATCCTCGCCCACCGCATCTCCGTGATGCACCGCGGCCACATCGTCGAGCAGGGTACGCGCGAGGAGATCCTCCGCGCCCCGCGCGAGGCGTACACGCGACGCCTCATCGCCGCCGTGCCGGTGCCCGACCCCGAGGAGCAGGCGCTGCGCCGCGAAGCGCGCCGCCTCGTGCTCGCCGGCGGCGCCGACGAGGCGAGCGCGGCGGATGCCGAGGTCACCCCCGCCGCGGGCGGTGCGACCGTCGCCGACCAGCGTCGCGACGGCGGCAGCAGCGCGATCGGCGGCTGACCCGCTGCCGGGAGCCGGCGCGCCGCCGGTAGAATGGGTGGCGCCCGGCTCCGGGCGCACTCCCGAAACCAAGGATTCCTTCATGGCGCACGCCCTCCGCCCGGACCTCCGCAACGTCGCGATCGTCGCGCACGTCGACCACGGCAAGACGACCCTCGTCGACGCGATGCTCCGGCAGACCGGCTCGTTCGGCGAGCACGCGCACGTCGAAGAGCGTGCGATGGACTCGAACGATCTCGAGCGCGAGAAGGGCATCACGATCCTCGCCAAGAACACGGCGATCACCTACAACGGTGCCCACACCGACGAGCCGGTGACGATCAACGTCATCGACACCCCCGGTCACGCCGATTTCGGCGGCGAGGTCGAGCGCGGCCTGTCGATGGTGGACGGCGTCGTGCTGCTCGTGGACGCTTCGGAGGGCCCGCTCCCGCAGACGCGCTTCGTGCTCCGCAAGGCGCTCGAGGCGAAGCTCCCCGTCATCCTGCTCGTCAACAAGACCGACCGGCCCGACGCGCGCATCGCTGAGGTCGAGGAGGAGAGCCACGATCTGCTGCTCGGCCTCGCCTCCGACCTGCAGGACGACGTGCCAGACCTCGACGTGGACGCCCTGCTGGACGTCCCTGTCGTCTACGCGTCCGGCCGCGCCGGCGCCGCGTCGCGCAACCGTCCCGCCAACGGCGAGCTGCCCGACAACGACGACCTCGAGCCGCTGTTCGAGGCCATCCTCGAGCACGTGCCCGCGCCGTGGTACGACGACGACGCGCCGCTGCAGGCGTGGGTGACGAACCTTGACTCGAGCCCCTTCCTCGGCCGCCTCGCGCTGCTGCGCGTGTTCAACGGGAAGCTGAAGAAGGGCCAGACGGTGGCGTGGGTGCGCTCCGACGGCTCCACGAGCACCGCTCGCATCACCGAACTCCTGAAGACCCGCGCGCTCGAGCGCTATCCGGCGGAGGACGCCGGCCCCGGCGACATCGTCGCGATCGCGGGCTTCCCCGACATCACGATCGGCGAGACGATCGCCGACCCCGAGGACATCCGGCCGCTCCCGGCGATCACGGTCGACGACCCCGCCATCTCGATGACGATCGGCACGAACACGTCGCCGCTGGTCGGGAAGGTGAAGGGGCACAAGCTCACCGCGCGCATGGTGAAGGACCGTCTCGACCGCGAGCTCATCGGAAACGTCTCGCTCAAGGTCGTCGACATCGGTCGTCCCGACGCGTGGGAGGTGCAGGGCCGCGGCGAGCTGGCGCTGGCGATCCTCGTGGAGAACATGCGTCGCGAAGGCTTCGAGCTCACCGTCGGCAAGCCGCAGGTGGTCACGAAGAAGATCGACGGCAAGACCTACGAGCCCTTCGAGCACCTCACGATCGATGCGCCCGAGGAGTACCTCGGCGCCATCACGCAGCTGCTCGCCGCCCGCAAGGGCCGCATGGACAACATGACGAACCACGGCACCGGCTGGGTGCGGATGGAGTTCGTCGTCCCGTCGCGCGGCCTGATCGGGTTCCGCACCGAGTTCCTCACCACGACCCGCGGCACAGGCATCGCCAACGCGATCTCGCACGGCTACGAGCCGTGGGCGGGCCACATCGTCACGCGCCAGAACGGCTCGATCGTCGCCGACCGCTCGGGCGTCGTCACGCCGTTCGCGATCATCGCCCTGCAGGAGCGCATGTCGTTCTTCGTGCAGCCGGGCGACGAGGTCTACGAGGGCATGGTCATCGGCGAGAACTCGCGCGCGGACGACATGGACGTCAACATCACCAAGGAGAAGAAGCTCACCAACATGCGCTCCTCCACGGCCGACACGTTCGAGTCGATGACCCCGCCGCGCCAGCTCTCGCTCGAGGAGAGCCTGGAGTTCGCGCGCGAGGACGAGTGCGTCGAGGTGACGCCCGAGAAGGTGCGCATCCGCAAGGTCGTGCTCGACGCGACCGAGCGGGGCCGCGCGACCGCCCGGCTCAAGCGCCAGGACGCCAACGCCTGAGCGCGGGGGCGTGCCGGATGCAGCGCGTCAGCGCAGCTCGGAGACGAGTACGGCGCGCGTGCCGGGCGTGAGCGCCTCGAACACGTGCGGCGCGTCGCCGGGGTAGGAGAGGTAGTCGCCGGGGCCGAGCTCGTACGGCGCGTCCTCCGGGCCGACGCGCGCGCGCCCCGCGATGAGCACAACGTGCTCCGTGGTGCCGGCGCCGTGCGGGCGGGACGCGCGCGGTGCGCCGGGCTCGGCGCTGATGAGGTAGATGTCGCGCCGCACGTGCGGCGGGCTCGCCGACAGCAGGGCGGCCGCATACGGCGCGTCGGCCGCGGCGACGGCGGTCGCCGCATCCGCCCGCACGAGGCGCGGCGCGGCCGAGCCCTCGTCGACCAGTGCGGCGAACGGGATGCCCATCGCGGTGGCGAGCGCCCACAGCGTCTCGACGCTCGGGTTCGCCCGGCCGGTCTCGAGCTGCGACACGGTGGCCTTCGACACCCCCGAGCGCCGCGCGAGCTCCGACGCGGACAGTCCGGCGCGCTCGCGCTCCCTGCGGAGGGCGGCGGCGATGCGCTCAGGCAGCGTGCTCATCGGTTCAGTATGGCGAACGATCGTTCGACTTGACAAACGATGGAGCGCGCGCGGACGATGGCCGCATGCCCCCCGCCGATCCGTCCGCGCGTGCGGCGGTGCGCCAGGGCCTCGCCGTCGCCCTGGCGACGAGCGCGTACGGCATCTCGTTCGGCGCACTCGCGACGGCCTCCGGGCTCGACGTGTGGCAGACGTGCGTGCTGAGCCTGCTCATGTTCACGGGCGGCTCGCAGTTCGCGTTCGTCGGGGTGATCGGCGCGGGCGGCCTCGCCGCCGCACCGGCCGCGATCGCCTCAGCCGCGCTCCTGGGCGTGCGCAACGCCGCCTACGCGATGCGGATGTCGCCGGTGCTCGGCGGCGGCCCATGGCGCCGCCTGCTGGCGGCGCCGTTCACGATCGACGAATCCACCGCGGTGTCTCTCGCGCAGTCCTCTCCGAGGGCGCGACGCATCGGCTTCTGGGTGACCGGGGTCGCGATCTACGTCGGATGGAACCTCTCGACGCTCGTCGGTGCGCTCGTCGGCGACCTGCTCGGCGACCCCCGCCGGTACGGCCTGGACGCGGCCGCGGCCGCGGCCTTCCTCGCGCTGCTGTGGCCGAGGCTCCGCGGCCGGCAGGCGATCGCCGTGGGCGCCGGTGCGGCCGTCGTCGCGGTCGTGCTCACGCCGGCCCTGATGCCGGGGCTTCCCGTCGTGGTTGCGGCGACGGTCGCCCTCGTCGTCGGCTGGACGAACCTCCTCGGCGCTCGCGGGCGAGCAGGTGACGCGCTCGACGTGCCCGAGCGGGAGGGGCTGCCGTGACCCTGTGGACCGCCGTGCTCCTCGCCTCGGTCGTATGCCTCGCGGTGAAGGCCGTCGGCTACGCCGTCCCGCCGCGGGTGCTCGAGGCGCCCCGGCCCGCGCGCATCGCCGACCTGCTCACCGTCGCGCTCCTGGCCGCGCTCGTGGCCGTGCAGACCGTGGCCGCGGGGCAGGCGCTGGCGGTGGATGCCCGCATCCCCGCCGTCCTCGTCGCCGGCGGGCTGCTCGCCCTGCGGGCGCCGTTCCTGGTCGTGGTGATGGCCGCGGCGCTCGTGGCCGCGGGACTGCGGTGGGTCGGCTGGGCGGCCTGACAGCTGCGCGCGCCTAGACTGTCGCGGTGACATCCCCGGCTCTGCGCCTGATCGCGGCCCGTCTGCTCACGTGGGCGATCTCCCTCGTGGTGGGCGCCGTCTACGGCACGGCCGCGACCGTCGCGCACGCCTTCACCGTGATCGGCCTGCCGCTGGGCCTCGTGCTCGCGATCGTCGGCACGGGCGGGCTGCTCGTCGCGTTCCGCGCCTTGACGGGCGACCGGTGGACGGCGCTCGCGGGCGGCCTCGGCGTCCTGCTGGCGACCTTCGTCTTCAGCAACGTCGGCCCCGGCGGCTCGGCCATCGTGGCGCCGGCGACGGATGCGACGGCCTGGATCCCCGTCGCATGGACCATCGCGGTGCCGATCCTCGTCGCCCTCGTCGTGGCGTGGCCCGACCTGCGGCCCCGCGCGACCGACGATCGCGGCGCGCGCGCATAGACTGGAGGGCGTGACGTATGTGATCGCCCTCCCGTGCGTGGACGTCAAGGACCGCGCCTGCATCGACGAGTGCCCGGTCGACTGCATCTACGAGGGCGAGCGATCGCTCTACATCCATCCCGACGAGTGCGTCGACTGCGGGGCGTGCGAGCCGGTGTGCCCCGTCGAGGCGATCTACTACGAGGACGACCTGCCCGACGAGTGGCAGGACTACTACAAGGCCAACGTCGAGTTCTTCGACGACATCGGCTCGCCGGGCGGTGCGGCCAAGGTCGGTGTCATCGCGAAGGACCACCCGCTCATCGCCGCGCTGCCGCCGCAGGGCGAGTGACCCCGCGCTGATGGGCGTCGCCGATCTCGCCGACTATCCGTGGGACGCGGTCGCGCCGTACGCCGAGCGCGCCCGACGGCATCCCGACGGGATCGTCGACCTGTCCGTCGGCTCGCCCGTCGACCCCACGCCGGGCGTCGTGGCCGACGCGCTGCGTGCGGCGACCGACGCGCACGCATACCCGCTGACCGCGGGCACCCCGGCGCTGCGCGAGGCGATCGCGGCATGGTACGCGCGTCGGCGCGGCGTGCCCGGCCTCACGCCGGCGCACGTGCTGCCGACCGTGGGCTCGAAGGAGCTCGTGGCTCTGCTGCCGCTGCTCCTCGGCCTCGGCGCCGGCGACCTCGTCGTGCACCCGCGGGCGGCGTACCCGACCTACGACGTCGGCGCGCGGCTGGTCGACGCGGAGCCGCTCGCGGTCGACGACCCGGCGCAGTGGCCGGCCGGCACGCGGCTGGTGTGGATCAACTCGCCCGGCAATCCCGACGGGCGCGTGCTCGACCGAGCGCAGCTGCGTGCCGCCGTCGAGCGCGCGCGCGAGCTCGGGGCCGTGCTGGCGTCCGACGAGTGCTACGCCGAGCTCGGCTGGGATGGGCCGTGGGCGGATGCGGCCGTGCCGAGCGTGCTCGATCCCGCCGTCACCGACGGCGACACGGCGGGGCTGCTCTCGGTGTACTCGCTGAGCAAGCAGTCCAACCTCGCCGGCTACCGAGCCGCGTTCATCGCGGGCGACCCGGCGATCGTGTCGCGCGTGCTGACCGCCCGCCGTCACCTGGGCCTCATGCCGCCGGCGCCGGTGCAGGCGGCCATGGCCGTCGCGCTCGGCGACGACGCGCACGTCGCAGCGCAGAAGGAGCGCTACCGCACGCGCCGCGCCGTGCTCAAGCCCGCCGTCGAGGCCGCGGGCTTCCGCATCGACGAGAGCGAGGCCGGTCTCTACCTGTGGGCGACCGAGGGTCGTGACGCGTGGGACAGCCTGTCGCGCCTGGCCGATCTCGGCATCCTGGCCGGTCCGGGCCACTTCTACGGTCCGCACCATCCGCAGCACATCCGGCTGTCGCTGACCGCGACGGACGAGCGCATCGCCGCCGCCGCGGCGCGGCTGCGCGCGACCGCCGGCTGATCTTTGGCGTCCTTCTCCAGCGACTCCCCAGGTCCTTTGTCCGTGTCCGAGATACCGCTGGCCGCCTACTAGGCTGTAAAGGCACGGGGACAGGACACTATCCGCGTCGACGTGCCGGCCGGCGCGTACGGACGCGCCTTCGGCCGCCAGGCGAGCGATCACGGATCGCAGCGATCGGACATCGCAAGGAGGCGCAGTGAGCGACAGCGGAACGCAGCAGGAGACGGCGACCCTCACGGTCGGCGGCCGCACCGCCGAATTCCCGGTGATCCCGGGCACCGACGGCGTCCCCAGCGTCGACATCGCGTCGTTCATGCGCCAGACCGGCCACACGACGCTCGACTACGGCTTCGTGAACACCGCCTCCACGAAGTCCGCCATCACCTTCATCGACGGCGACCAGGGCATCCTGCGCTACCGCGGATACCCGATCGCGCAGCTCGCGAAGAACAGCACGTACCTCGAGGTGGCGTGGCTGCTCATCTACGGCGAGCTGCCGACGCCCGACGAGCTCGCAGCCTTCGACGAGCGCATCCGGCGCCACACCCTCCTGCACGAGGACCTCAAGCGCTTCTTCTCCGCGCTGCCGCACACGGCGCACCCCATGTCGGTGCTGTCGGCGGCCACCGCGGCCCTCTCGACCTACTACGAGCGCGAGTCCGACCCGCACAACCCGGAGCACGTCGAGCTGAACACCGTCCGGATGCTCGCGAAGCTGCCCGTCATCGCGGCGTACGCGCACAAGAAGAGCGTCGGCCAGGCGTTCCTGTACCCCGACAACTCGCTCGGCTTCGTCGACAACTTCCTGAAGCTCAACTTCGGTGTGCTGAGCGAGATCTACGAGGTCAACCCGGTCATGTCGCGGGCCCTCGAGCGGCTGCTCATCCTCCACGAGGACCACGAGCAGAACGCGTCGACCTCGACCGTGCGCCTGGTCGGCTCGACCGGCGCGAACCAGTTCTCTTCCATCTCCGCCGGCATCAACGCGCTCTACGGTCCGCTGCACGGCGGCGCCAACGAGGCGGTCCTGGAGATGCTCGGTCGCATCCGCGACTCCGGTGAGAGCGTCGAGCGCTTCGTCGAGCGCGTGAAGAACAAGGAGGACGGGGTCAAGCTCATGGGCTTCGGCCACCGCGTCTACAAGAACTACGACCCGCGGGCGAAGCTCGTGAAGGAGTCGGCCGACGAGGTGCTCGAGGCGCTCGGCGTGAGCGATCCGCTGCTCGACCTCGCGAAGCAGCTCGAGGAGATCGCCCTCAACGACGACTACTTCAAGGAGCGCCGTCTCTACCCGAACGTCGACTTCTACACGGGCGTGATCTATAAGGCCATGGGCTTCCCGACGCGCATGTTCACGGTGCTGTTCGCGATCGGCCGGCTGCCCGGATGGCTCGCGCACTGGCGCGAGATGCAGAGCGACCCGCAGACCAAGATCGGCCGCCCCCAGCAGCTGTACATCGGCGCCTCGGAGCGGAACTACCCCGGCGTCGGTTGATGCCGCGCCTGCTCGTCCGCAAGCCGTCGCCGCACCTGGCCGACGGCGAGCTCACCCACCTCGAGCGCGTCCCCGTGGACGCCGCGCTCGCGCGCTCGCAGTGGGAGGCGTACGTCGACGTCTTCCGTGCGCGCGGCTGGGACGTCGTGCCTGTGCCGGCCGACGACGCGCATCCCGACGGCGTGTTCGTGGAGGATGCGGTGGTCGTCTTCGACGACGTGGCGGTCGTCTGCCGTGCCGGCGCGCTGTCGCGGCGCGGCGAGGCGGCCACGGTCGCGCCCGTCCTCGCGACGCTCGGTCTGCCGGTGGCGGAGATCACGGCGCCCGGCACGCTCGACGGGGGAGACGTCCTGAAGATCGGGCGCACCGCCTACGTCGGTCTGTCGGCGCGCACGAACACCGTCGCCGTCGATCAGCTGCGTGCGCTGCTCGAGCCGCGCGGCTGGAGCGTCGTCGCCGTGCCGGTGACGCGCGTGCTCCACCTGAAGAGCGCCGTCACGGCGCTCCCGGACGGCACGGTCATCGGCTACCCGCCGCTCGTGGACGACCCGGGAGTGTTCGACCGTTTCCTTCCGGTGCCCGAGGAGCACGGCACGGCCGTCGTCGTCCTGGACTCGCGGACGGTGCTGATGTCGGCGGACGCACCGGCGACCGCCGAGCTCTTCCGTGCGCGCGGGCTGAACGTGGTGACGGTGCCGGTGAGCGAGTTCGAGAAGCTCGAGGGCTGCGTCACCTGCCTGTCGGTGCGCGTCCGCGATCTCGCTCGCTGACGCGCACCGACAGGTTGCGGTGACTCAGGCGGCGTCGGCGAGAGCCGTCGCCTCCCGGGCGGCGCCCTCTTCGCGACGACGCGCCTCGGCGGTCTCGGACGAGCGGCGGCCCGTGCGCACCGTGCCGACGACGACGGCGGCGGCGAGGGCGAGGGAGGCGACCACGATCCATGCCACGTCGTATCCGAGCTCGCGCGGTGCGCCCGAGCGGTCGACCTGGCCGAAGACGATCGCGGAGGTCACGGCCGACCCCATCGCGGAGCCGATGGTTCGCAGGTTCGCGTTCATCCCGGTCGCGACGCCGACGCGGTCGGCCGGCACGCTCTGGACGATGATGCTCGCGGATGCGGCGTAGGCGAGGCCGATGCCCACGCCGAACACGCCGCCCGCCACCGCCAGCTGCCACACCTGCGCGTGCGCGACGACGGCTGCCACCACCGCGAGGCCCATCGCGCCGGCGCCGAGCCCGAGCAGGGCGCGCAGCGGGAGGAGGCGCGACAGGGCGCCGGTCGCGAAGCCGACCGCGCTCATGCCGACGAGGAGGGGCAGCAGGACGAGCCCGGCGGCTCCGGCGCTCAGGCCGAGCCCCCAGCCGGTGGTCTCGGCGACCTGCAGGAACTGCGGCAGGTAGCCCCAGAACCCGAAGGCGGCGGCCCCGACGAGGATGCCCGCGAGGTTCGTCGGCCAGATCGCTCGGTCCAGCAGCATCCGGATGTCCACGAGCGGCTCGGCCGCCCGCAGCTCGGCGACGACCCAGGCCGCGAGGAGCACCGCGGCGGCGACGAAGAGTCCGATCGTCGGGGGCGCGCCCCAGCCCCAGCGGCTGCCGGAGCTCAGCGGCACGAGCAGGGCGATGAGCCACGCCGACAGCAGCGCGGCCGACACGAGGTTGACGCGGCCGCGGGCGCGGCTGCCGGCGGCGGGGACCACGAGCCGGGTCGCCGCGAACCCGAGCGCGCCGATGACGAGGGGCAGCGCGAACAGCGTGCGCCAGCCGAAGGCGTCGGCGAGGGGACCGGCGAGCACGCTGCCCGCCGCGCCGCCGATGCCGATGACCGCGCTCGTCGCGCCGATCGCGCCGGTGACCCGGTGCGGCGGCAGCGTGTCGCGCACGAGGCCGAAGGCGAGCGGGAACAGCGCGCCGCCGACGCCCTGCAGCACACGGCCGACGAGCAGCGTCGTGAGGTCGGGAGCAACCAGGGCGACCACGTCGCCGAGTGCGACGACGGCGAGGACGGCGAGGAACGTGCGTCGCCGGCCGGCGAGGTCGCCGACCCGGCCGAGCAAGGGTGTGGCCACGGCCGCGGCGATCAGCCACGCGGTCATGGTCCACGAGGCCGCGTCGGCGCTCGCACCGAGATCGGTCTGGATGAGGGGGATGACGGGGATGACGAGGTTCTGCAGCAGCGCGATCGAGGCGACGCTCACGGCGATCGCGGCGAATCGGATGCCGGAGGGGGTGGATACGGACATGTCGACCTTCCCACGCGCGAGTCGGCGCGTATGATGGTGGGAGTGGAGGAAGCCTCCGCTTAAAGATTAGCGGAGGCGCCCTCCGTTTACAACCGGAGTTCACCGTGTCCGATTCCGTCGCCGACATCACGCTGCGTCGACCGCGTCGCGCCGACGCCGCGCGCAACTACGACGCGCTCGTCGCCGCGGCGCGTGAGGCGTTCGCCGCGCACGGCGCGTCCGCGTCGCTCGAGGACATCGCGCGGCGCGCGGGTGTGGGGATCGGCACGCTGTACCGGAACTTCCCGACGCGCGACGACCTCATCGAATCGGTCTACGTGTCCGAGGTGCTCGCGCTCGTCGAGGCCGCCGACGAGGTGCGCGACCGCGAGCCGTGGGCGGCGCTCGAGGCGTGGCTCGCGCGATTCGTGCAGTACGTCGGCACGAAGCGAGCCCTCGTCGAGGGCCTCACGCGCGAGTCGGACGTGCTCGCGCAATGCCGCGCGATCATGTACGGCGCCGGCGAGCCGCTCCTCGTGCGGGCGCAGGACAGCGGCGACGTCGATCCCGCGCTCACGATCCGCGACGTGGTGCGGCTCATCGCCGGGGTGACCGCCGTCAGCACGTACGAGGACGACGCGCAGCGCGACCGCGTCCTCGCCGCCGCGGTGCGCGGGCTCCGGGCCTGACGCGATCGGTCAGGTGTGCAGCGCCTCGTTGAGCGTGACGCCCACGCCCGCGCGCGGCACGGCCTCCACGGCGCCCGTCAGCGAGTTGCGCCGGAACAGCAGTCCGTCCCGGCCGGACAGCGCCGCGCCCTTCACCGACGGCGGCGAGCCGTCGGCGCGCGGCGGCTCGCCCGGCAGCACGATCTTCGTGCCGGCCGTCACGTACAGCCCCGCCTCGACCACGCAGTCGTCGCCGAGCGAGATGCCGATGCCGGCGTTGGCGCCGAGCAGTGTGCGCGCGCCGATCGAGATGCGGTGCGTGCCACCGCCCGAGAGCGTCCCCATGATGGAGGCGCCGCCACCGATGTCGGAGCCGTCGCCGACGACGACGCCCTGGGAGATGCGGCCCTCGACCATCGAGGCGCCGAGCGTTCCGGCGTTGAAGTTCACGAATCCCTCGTGCATGACCGTCGTGCCGGGGGAGAGGTAGGCGCCCAGCCTGACGCGCGACGCGTCCGCGATGCGCACGCCCGGGGGCGTGACGTAGTCGAGCAGGCGCGGGAACTTGTCCAGGCCCTGCACCTGGACGCCTTCGCGGAGCAGCGTCGGTCGGAGGCGCGTGGCCGCATCCGGATGCATCGGGCCCGCCGTCGTCCATGCGACGTTCGGGAGGTGGCCGAAGACGCCCTCGAGGGAGAGCTCGTTCGGCGCGACGAGGCGGTGCGACAGCGCGTGCAGCCGCAGATACGCGTCGGCGGTGCCGGCCGGCGGCGCGTCGAGGTCGATCTCGACGGCGACGACCTCGACGTCGACGGCGCGCCGGGGATCGGGCACCGCGAGCTGCTCGAGGGCGGCGGGCGGGAGCGCCGGGTCGAGGCCGAGCGGCAGTCGGCCGGGCGCCGGTTCGGGGTACCACGTGTCCAGGACCGTGCCGTCCTCGGCCACCGTCTGAAGCCCCCAGCCCCACACCCATCGCGCGTCGCTCATGCCCTCTACGGTAGCGGCTCGCCTCGGGGCCGTCCGACCGCCGCCGGTAGGATCGTGCCGTGCCCCTCCTCGATCCCACCCAGTCCTCCGTCGAGCTGACCCGCGCGATCTGCGACATCCCGTCGGTGTCGGGCGAGGAGAAGACGCTCGCCGACGCGATCGAGGAGATCGTGGCGCCGCTGGAGCATCTCGACGTCTTCCGTGACGGCGACACGATCGTCGCGCGCACGCAGCTCGGCCGCGAGCGCCGTGTCGTGATCGCGGGGCACATCGACACGGTGCCGATCAACGGCAATGTCCCGACACGCGACATCGAGATGGATGGCGTGCCGTACCTGTGGGGGCGCGGCACGGTGGATATGAAGGCCGGCGTCGCGGTGCAGCTCAAGCTCGCCGTCGAGCTCACCGATCCCCGCGTCGACATCACGTGGATGTGGTACGACCACGAGGAGGTCGACGCCGACCTCAACGGGCTCACACGGCTCTCGCGCACCCGCCCCGATCTGTTCGCGGGCGACTTCGCGATCCTCGGCGAACCGTCGGACGGCGAGGTCGAGGGCGGATGCAACGGCAACCTCCGCGCGCTCGTGCGCACGAGCGGCGTGCGCGCGCACAGTGCGCGCGCGTGGATCGGCGAGAACGCGATCCACAAGGCCGCGCCGATCCTCATGCGTCTGGCGGAGTACCGCCCGCGCGACGTCGAGGTGGAGGGGCTCGTCTATCGCGAGGGTCTGAACGCGGTGCGGATCTCGGGCGGTGTGGCCGGCAACGTCATCCCCGACGAGTGCGTCGTCGAGGTCAACTACCGCTTCGCGCCGAGTCGCGACGCCGACGAGGCCTCGCGCCACGTGCGGGACGTGTTCGCGGGTTTCGACGTCGAGGTCGTCGACATCGCGCCCGGCGCGCGTCCGGGGCTCGACGCGGCGCTCGCCCAGGAGTTCGTCACCGCCGTCGGAGCGGCCCCGCGCCCCAAGTACGGCTGGACCGACGTCGCGCGCTTCTCGGCGATGGGCGTGCCCGCGGTGAACTACGGCCCCGGCGATCCGCACCTCGCCCACCACGACGAGGAGCGCGTGCCGCTCCACCAGATCGACGCCGTCGAGCGCGGGCTGCGCGCGTGGCTGACGTCGTCCTGACGCGCCTGCGGCGCCTGCCCGCGCCGGTCCCGATCGCGCTGGTCTACGTCGCCGCCCGGGTCGTCACGACCCTGTTCCTGATCGCGGCCGCCGACCTCTCCGGCCCGGCGTCTCGGTTCGGACCGGACGCCGACCTCGGCACCCTCGTGCTCGGCTGGGACGCGCAGTGGTACTGGTACGTCGCTGTGAACGGCTACCCGACGACGCTGCCGCTCACGGCGACCGGCGCCGTCGCCGAGAACCAGTGGGCGTTCCTCCCGGTGTACCCGTACCTCTCGGCCGCCGTGGGTGCGGTGATCGGCTCGTGGGGCGCCGGCGCGGTGGTCGTCTCGCTCGCGGCGGGCTACGGCGCGTGCCTCGCCCTGCATCGGCTGCTGCGCCGGCGCCTGGACCCCGCGGCGGCGATGTGGGCGGTCGCCTTCTTCGCCGCCGGACCGCTCGGTGCGCTCTTCCAGGTCGGGTACGCCGAGATGCTGTTCCTCTTCCTGCTGCTGGTCGCGCTCGAGCGCGTCCTCGCGCGTCGGTACGCGTGGCTGTACGTCCTGATCCCCGTCATGGGGTTCACGCGGCCGGGCATCCTCGCGTTCGCGCTGTTCCTCGGCCTCTACGGGCTGTGGCGGCTGCGGCGCCGCCGCGTCGAGCCGCTCCCGCCGCGGGAGATCGTCCACATCGTCGCGCTGGGCGCGCTCGCGACGGTGGTGGGGTTCGCGTGGCAGGTGATCGCGGCGGTGGTCACGGGTGACCCGGGGGCCTACCTCGCGACCGAGCTGGCCTGGCGGCGCAACTGGCTGCCGGATGCGCACGGCGGGTTCATCCCGTTCGAAGGGTTCGTGACGGCCTCGCAGTTCTGGTTCCGCACGTGGGGGCTGCCCTCGGCGCTCGGGCCGATCGCGCTCGTGGGGCTCGTCGCGGCGACCGCGGCCGTGCTGCTGCGGGAGCGGCATGTGCGGCGCCTCGGCGTCGAGGTGCGGCTGTGGTCGGCGAGCTACCTGCTGTATCTGCTGGCGGTGTTCTTCCCGCAGTCGAGCACGTTCCGCCTGCTGTTGCCGCTCACCCCGCTCGCCGGCGCCGTGGCGGCGCCGCGCTCGACGGCGTGGCGCGTGGCTGTGCTCGTCGTGGGCGTGACGCTGCAGTGGTGGTGGATCTACAACGTCTACGCGCTCGCGCAGACCTTCTGGCAGATCCCGTGACCTGTGGGCGGGCGCCGAGACAGGTGCGCCGCACGATAAACTGAAAAAGACCTATGACGAAAGGGAGCCCGCGATGGCAGCCATGAAGCCGCGAACCGGTGACGGACCGATGGAGGCCGTGAAGGAGGGACGTCTGATCATCGTCCGCGTTCCTCTCGAGGGCGGCGGCCGCCTGGTCGTCTCGGTGAACGACGCCGAGGCGAAGGAGCTCTACGACGTGCTCGGCGAGGTGGTCAGCGCCTGACGCTCCGTCACGCTCACGACGGCCGGTCCTGCGGGGCCGGCCGTCGGCGTCTGCGCGGCGTGCGCGTCGCGCGCAGTGCGGTGCTCAGCGGGGCTCGGTGACTGTCGTCAGCTGCAGGAGGCCCTCACCCGACGTCGAGAGGGCGCCGATGACAGCGGGGGAGGCCTGGGTCTCCTGGATGAGCGAGCGGTAGGCGGTGGTCTGCGAGTCGCGGCGCACCGGGTCGGCGACCGCGCCGCCGGCGAGGACCCGGGGGACGAGCACGGTTCCGCCCGCGCGCACGAGGCGCAGGCCGTGCTCGACGTACTCGATCACGCCGTCGGGGTCGGCGTCGACGAGCACGATGTCGTACGAGGCCTCGTTCATGCGCGGCAGGACGTCGGCGGCGCGGCCGGTGATGAAGCGTGCGCGGGCCGCGGGGATGCGGGCGTCGGCGAACGCGGAGCGCGCGACGCCGAGGTGCTCGGGCTCGTTGTCGATCGTCGTCAGGGTCGCGCGCGGCGAGCCGTGCAGCAGCCACAGCCCCGACACGCCGCCCCCCGTCCCGATCTCGACGATGTTCAACGCGCGGGATGCGGCGGCCAGCACCGCGATCTGCGCGCCGACGGGCGCGCTCACGGGGTCCGCGCCGATCTCGAGCGCGTGGGCGCGCGCACGGGCGATGTGCTCCGGCTCCACCGTCGCCTCGAGCACGAACCGCTGATTCGCGTCAGAACCGCTCATCCCGACCTCCCTCGCTCACCCTACGTCGGCGTCGGCGGGCCCCCGCTCAGGCGCGGCGAGTAACCTGAATCCATGTTCAACGGCATCACGATCGAGAAGCTTCTGCTGATCGGTGTGATCGCCGCGCTCCTGATCGGACCCGAGCGCCTGCCGCGCTACGCGGAGTCGCTCGCGCGGCTCGCGAACCGTGCGCGGGAGATGATGCAGGGCGCGCGCACGCGTATGCGCGACGAGATGGGACCCGACTTCGACGAAGTCGACTGGCGCAAGCTCGACCCGCGTCAGTACGACCCGCGCCGCATCATCCGCGAGGCGCTGCTCGACGACGCCCCGACCGCCACGGTGCGCACGATGGCCGCCGCGGGCGCCGCTGCCGCCGCCACGGCAGCCGCGCCGCCGCCGGTGACACCCGCCTTCCGGGCCGGCGACGAGCCGCCGTTCGACTCCGAGGCGACCTGACTCAGCGCGGTCGCACGGGGAGCGCGCGCCCCGCGAGACCCCGACCGCCCGCGACGAGCGCGGCCGCGATCGCGTCGATCGCCGCGGCCGCGGCATCCGCGGGGTCGGCGACGACGACCGGCAGCCCGGTGTCGCCGCCCGCGCGCAGCGCCGGGCTGAGCGGGATCGAGCCCAGCAGTGGCACCGGTGCGTCGCCGGCGGACAGGCTCGCCGCGACGGCCGCGCCGCCGCCCGCGCCGAAAAGGTCGAGCGTCGTTCCGTCGGGGAGGGTCATCGCGGCCATGTTCTCGATGACCCCCACGACGCGCTGACCGCTCTGACGGGCGACCCGGCCGCTGCGGACGGCGACATCGGATGCGGCGGCCTGCGGCGTCGTCACGACGAGCACGTCGGCGTGGGGCAGCAGCTGCCCCACCGAGATCGCGACGTCGCCGGTGCCGGGCGGCATGTCCAGCAGGAGCACGTCGAGGTCGCCGAAGTGCACGTCGGTGAGGAACTGCTGCACGGTGCGGTGCAGCATCGGGCCGCGCCACGCGACCGCATCGGTCGCCTGCGCGCCCGGGCGCCGCAGGAACATGCCGATCGAGATCGTCTTCACGTCGTAGGCGACCGGGGGCAGCATGAGGTCGTCGATGCGCGTGGGGGAGGGCGGGAGCCCGTCGGCGTCGACGAGGCCCAGCAGGCCCGGGATCGAGAAGCCGTGTACGTCGGCGTCGACGAGGCCGACCCGCAGCCCGCGGCGGGCGAGGGCCACGGCGAGGTTCGCCGTGACGGTCGACTTGCCGACGCCCCCCTTGCCGCTCGTGACCGCGATCACCCGGGTGAGCGAGTCGGGACCGAACGGCATCGTGCGGGCGGCACGACCGCCGCGCAGGCGATCGGTCAGCGCGTGCCGCTCGTCGGGGGTCATGACGCCGACCTCGAGTCGCACGTCGCGCACGCGAGGGTCGGCGGCGGCGGCGCGCACGTCGCGCTCGATGCGGTCGGCCGCGGGGCAGCCCACGATCGTGAGCGCGATCTCGACGTGCGCGACCCCGTCCGCGACGCGCACGTCGCGGACCATGCCGAGGTCGCCGAGGGGCCGGCGCAGCTCCGGGTCGGTGACGGCGTCGACGCGCGCGCGGACGGCCTGCGCGACCGCCGCGTCGTCCTCGGAGCTCACGAGCCCGGCGCCTCGCGCTCGGACTGGTCGAGCTCCTTCAGCAGGGCCTTCAGCTCGCCCCGCAGCGTCTCCTTCGTGAGCACGCCATCGGTGAGGTCGCGCACCGCCATGCGCAGCGCCACGATCTCGCGCGCGAGGTACTCGGTGTCGGCGAGATTGCGTTCGGCGCGCTGGCGGTCCTGCTCGATCTGCACGCGGTCGCGGTCGTCCTGACGGTTCTGCGCGAGGAGGATGAGCGGCGCGGCGTAGGAGGCCTGGAGGGAGAGCACGAGAGTGAGCACCGTGAACCCGAACTCCTGCGAGTCGAAGCGCAGGATCTCCGGGGCGAGGGTGTTCCACGCGATCCATCCGACGCAGAACAGCGTGAGCCCCAGGAGGAACGCCGGGGTGCCCATGTTGCGGGCGACCCACTCGGTGAAGCGGCCGAACCGGTCGCGCGAGGGCTGGGGCGTGCGCAGCGGCGTGCGCATGCCGCCGCGGCCGCGGGGCGCGTCGAGGGCGACGGACGGGCGGCGGTTCGTACGGGCCATCAGCGCCTCCTCGGGATCGTCGTCGGGATGCTCGCCGTGTTCAGGGAGCGGGGACTCGTGGGCGGTTTGGGATCGTCCGCGTCGTGCGAGCGCCAGTCCTCCGGCAGCAGGTAGTCGAGCATGTCATCGACGCTCACGGCGCCGACGAGGCGGTGGGCGGAGTCCACCACCGGGAGCGAGACGAGGTTGTAGCTCGCGAGCAGGCGCGCCACCTCGGCGGCCGACGCCGTCGCGGGCACCGGCTCGAGCGTGTCGTCGATGATCGCGCCCAGGCGCTCGTGCGGCGGATAGCGCAGCATCCGCTGGAAGTGGACGGTGCCGAGGAGGCGCCCGGTCGGGGTCTCATAGGGCGGCAGCGTCACGAAGACGGAGGCCGCGAGCGCCGGGTGCAGCTCGTGGCGACGGATGAGGGCGAGCGCCTCGGCGATCGTCGCGTCGGCCGAGAGCACGATGGGCTCGGGCGTCATGAGGCCGCCGGCCGTGTCGGGGCTGTACTTCAGCAGCGCACGGACGTCATCGGCCTCCTCCGGCTCCATGAGGTCCAGGAGCTGCTCGAGCCGGCCCTCGGGGAGCTGGCCGAGCAGGTCGGCCGCGTCGTCGGGCTCCATCGCGTCGAGGATGTCGGCGGCGCGCTCGTCGCCGAGCTGCTCGAGGATGTGCACCTGCTCGTCCTCGGGCATCTCCTCGAGCGCGTCGGCCAGGCGGTCGTCGGGCAGCTCCTCGGCGACCTCCAGCAGTCGCTCCTCGGGGAGGTCGAGGAGCGTGTTCGCGAGGTCGGCCGGCTTCAGGTCGGCATACGTCGCGACCAGCTGCTCGGCCGACTGCGCCTGTCCGGGGGACTGCTGCTCGCGCACGTCGTGCCAGCCGGCGAAGGTCGTCGAGCCCTTGGCGAACGGCGACGCGCTCGTCTTGGGGCGGCGCAGGAACAGCTGACCGACATCCCACTCGCCCAAGCGGTTGCGCTCGATCGCGACGTCCTCGATGACGGCCTCGCCCGATCCGTCGGTGAGGAACACACGCCGGCCGACCAGCTCGGCGAGCACGCGCACCTCGCCGCCGCGCTGCTGGAAGCGGCGCACGTTGATGAGGCCGGTCGTGATGACCTGGCCGCCGGCGATCGAGGTGACCCGTCCGATGGAGAGGAATACGTGCCGTCGGCCGGGGATCTCCACGACCAGGCCCACGACCCGCGGCGGGTCGGCGGCGCGGTAGATGACGACCACGTCGCGCACCCTGCCCAGCCGGTCGCCGGCCGGGTCGAAGACCGCGCAGCCGGCCAGACGCGCGACGAATACCCTCTGCGTGCTCACCCGTCCAGCGTAGTCCCGGCCCCTGTGCCCGCAGCGGGTGCGCAGCGGTGCGCTCGCGCTCAGGGGCCACCGAGGCGCCCGTGCCAAGATGGAGCGATGAGCATGCTCGGTGGTCGCGTCCCTCCCGGTCGCGAGAACGTCGGCGAGACGGTGGCGGCGTATCCGACGTACGAGAGCGCGCAGAAGGCCGTCTCGGCGCTCATCGCCGCCGAGGTGCCCGCGCGCGACATCGCGATCGTCGGTCAGGGCCTGCGCTCGATCGAGCGCGTGACCGGGCGTCTGGGCTACGCGACCGCGGCGCGATCGGGGGCGGTCAACGGCCTGCTGCTCGGTCTGCTCTTCTCGTTCGTGTTCGTGCTGGGCATGCCCACCGCGCAGATCTCGGTATTCCTCGGCGTGCTGCTCGTGGGCGTCGCAGTCGGCATGCTCCTGAGCCTCGTGACCTACTCGATCGTCCGTCGCCGCCGCGACTTCGCCTCCGTCATGCAGGTGGCCGCCGATCACTACGAGGTGTGCGTCGCGCCGACGAGCATCGGCAAGGCGCGGCAGACCCTCGGCTCCGCCGCGTTCGCAGCGGGGGCGCCCGGCGCCGCGGCTCCCGTGCCGCCGCGACCGGTGGCGCCCACCGACGACCGGCCGCCGCAGTACGGCGAGCGCGTGGCCCCGCCGACCGGCGACGCCCAGCCGCCGGCAGCCGCAGCCCCCGACCCGGATGCGGCGCCGACCGATCGCGCGGACGCCGAGGAGACCGCGGGCGACGTCGAAGAGCCACCCCGATACGGCGAGCGCGCGCACGGATGACCGCGGTCGCGCACGTCGTCGAGGTCGCTCTGCCCGCCGGTGCGCAGCCCATCCCGCTCGACCTCGACCTCCCCGCCGACGCGTGGGCGACGATCGCGGTGACCCACGGCGCGGGGGCCGGACGCACGCACCCGTTCCTGACGGGGTTCGCCCGCGGCATGTGGGCGGCGGGCGTCGGCACGGCGCTGTTCGACCTCCCGTACCGCGCGGCGGGCCGTCGTATGCCCGGCCCCGCCGCCCACGCCGTCGCCGCGTGGGCGGCCGTCATGGCGCACCTCGACGCCGCGGACACCCCGGGCCGCCGGTGGGCGTGCGGCAAGTCCTACGGCGGCCGGATGGCCTCCGTCGCGGCCGCGGAGGGCGCGATCGCCCCCGCTGGGCTCGTCTACCTCGGCTATCCGCTGCATCCGCCCGGCCGCCCCGAGGCGCCCCGCGTCGCCCATCTGCCCGCCGTCACGGCGGCGCAGCTGTTCCTCTCGGGAACCCGCGACCCCTTCGTCGATCCGCACGTCCAGCTCGAGGATGCGGTGGCGTCGTGCCCCGACGCCGTCCTCGAGTGGGTCGAGGGCGGCGATCACTCGTTCGATGTCGCCGGGCGGCGGCGCCCCGCCGACGAGGTCGGCGAGGCGCTCGCTGCGTCCGCGGCGGCGTTCCTGCGCTCGCGCGCGTGAGGCTCAGCGCGCGTGGCGCGCGATCCAGGCCTCGACGTCGTCGGCGGTGCGAGGGATGCCGGCCGAGAGGTTCACCGGTCCGTCGGTGGTCATGAGGATGTCGTCCTCGATGCGCACGCCGATGCCGCGGTACTCCTCCGGCACGGTCAGATCGTCGACCTGGAAGTACAGCCCGGGCTCGATCGTGAAGACCATGCCGGGCTCGAGCAGCCCGTCGTAGTACATGTCGCGCCGCGCCTGCGCGCAGTCGTGCACGTCGAGACCCAGGTGGTGGCTCGTGCCGTGCACCATGTAGCGGCGATGCTGCCCGCCCCGATCCGCGTCGAGCGCCTCCTCAGCGGTGACGGGGAGCAGTCCCCACTCGGCGGTGCGCTGCGCGATGACCGCCATCGCGGCCTCGTGCACCGCGCGGAAGCGCACCCCCGGGCGCGCGGCCGCGAACGCCGCGTCGGCGGCCTCGCGCACCGTCTCGTACACGCGCCGCTGGATGTCGGTGAACCGGCCACTCACCGGCAGGGTGCGCGTGATGTCGGCGGTGTAGAGGCTGTCGACCTCGACGCCCGCGTCGATGAGGATCAGGTCGCCCGGCACGACGGAGCCGTCGTTGCGCGTCCAATGCAGGTAGCACGCGTGCGGCCCCGACGCGGCGATCGTGTCGTAGCCCTCGGCGTTGCCGTCGCTGCGGGCGCGCGCGTGGAAGACGCCCTCGACGACGCGCTCGCCGCGCGGGTGCGCGATGATGCGGGCCAGGTCGGCGACGATGTCGTCGAATCCGCGCGCCGTGACGTCGACGGCCAGCTGCAGCTGCCCGATCTCCCAGTCGTCCTTGACGAGCCGCAGCTCCGACACGAAGCGCGTGAGGTCGGCGTCGTCGTCGAGGACGCGATCGCCGTCCGCCGGAGCGAAGGCCGAGAGGTGGTCGGTCGCGAGGTCGAGATCGGCGGCCACGCCGCCAAGCGCCGGGCGCGGGCCGATCCAGAACTCGCCGATCGAGGGGTCGGCGTAGAACTCCGCGGTCTCGCGGCCCGCGCGCTCGCGGAAGTAGAGCGTCACGTCATGGCCGCCCTCGCGCGGGTCGAACACGAGCACCGCGTCGGGCTCGGCGTCGGCGCCCCATCCGGTGAGGTGCGCGAACGCCGAGTGCGCGCGGAACGGATAGTCGGTGTCGTTGCTGCGCTGCCGCAGGGCACCGGCGGGAAGGACGAGCCGGTCGCCCGGGAACGCCGCCGACACCGCGTCGCGCCGGCGCTTGGCCCACGCCGCCGCCTCGCGCCGTGGCGGCACCGACTCGGGCCGCTCGGCCCAGCCCTGCGAGATCGTGTCGAGGAACCCGCGGGGGAAGGGCTGGCGGCGATTCGTGACCGTCGTGCCGGCCGCCGCGGTGGTCTCCGGGGTGGTCGTGGAGGGCTCGGGGGCGGTGGTGACCGCGTCGTTCTCGCCGGTGGTGTCCATGACCCCCAGTCTTCCACCGGGGGCGGGCGCCGTCATCCGCCGGAGGGCTCCAGCTGCACGATGAGCGGGCGATGGTCGCTGCCGGAGCCGTCGAGGGAGCTCAGCACCGCCGAGGCGACGGGCCGCCAGTGCGGCGAGACCAGGATGTGGTCGATCGGGGCGCCCAGCAGCGCCGGGAACGACGTCGACCACGTGCCGACGCCGCCGTTGCCGGTCTCGGATGCGACGTCGTGGCACCGCCCGAGCGTGCCGCCCTCGGATCCGAGCCCCGCCATGTGGTCGAGGGTCGCGTTGAAATCGCCCGCCAGGATGACGTTCGCGCTCGCGCACTGGTCGGCGAGCCACTGCAGGTCGCTGCGCCAGCGGTCCATGTACTCCTGGCGCGGCGCCACCGCGTGTGCCGCGACGACGATCGGGCCGTCGCCGTCGACGGGCATCGCGACGGCGCTCGGCACCGTCGAGGTGTTGCTCGAGCCGTCCTGCGACGACTCGATGACCGAGTAGTCGCCGAGGGCGGGGGAGATGAGCACGGTCGTGGAGGTCGCATCCCAGCCGTCCACGCCGTACTGCCCGTATGCGGCGTGGTGCGCCCACATCGGATGGCCCATGTCGCGCATCGCGATCGCGACCGCCTCGCCGGTGTCGATCGTCGTCTCGGGCAGCGTCACGATGTCGGCCTGCATCGCGACGGCCATCTTCGCGATCGTGTCGGCCGACGTGGCCTGACCCGCGGTGTTCCAGGTCATCACGCGGATGCTGCCCTCGGTCTTGTCCGGAAGCGTGCCGCTGCCCGTCCCGCGCGCGACGATCATGCCGCCGTTGGCCACGGCCGCGACGATCGAGACGAGCGCGATGGTGAGGGCCAACGCGCGAAGCGGCCGGGCGAGGGCGAGCAGCAGCGCGAGGGCGGCGACCGCGGCGCACACGAGTGCGAGCGGCCCGCGGAAGGACACGATCTGCGCGAACGGGAACGTGCGCTCGAGGTGCAGCAGCTGCGGCCACGTCACCGCGACGGCGGCGAGTGCGAACGCGGCGGCGAAGAGAAGACCGACGAAGCGACGCACGCGACGACTCTAGGTGAGCAGTCTGGGAGACAACGCAAGACGCCGGCGTCGCCGCGATACCCTCGGAGGGTGCAGACGCGCCCCCGGTTCCACGGCCCGAGCGACCTGCACCTGCACTCGTCCGCGTCCGACGGCACCGAGCCGCCCGCGCTCGTGATGGCCGCGGCCCACCGTCACGGCCTGCGCACCGCGGCGCTCACCGATCACGACACGACCTCGGGCTGGGCCGAGGCGGCCGATGCGGCGACCTCGCTCGGAATGACCTTCGTGCCGGGGATGGAGCTGTCGTCGCGCCACCGCTGGCGCAGCATCCACCTGCTCGCTTACCTCGTCGACCCCGACGACGCGGCGCTGCGCGCGATGACCGACCGCATCCGCTCGTCGCGTCTGGATCGTGCGCGCGAGATGGCCGACCGGATCGGCCGCGACTACGACGTGGCGTGGGAGGACATCGTCGCCCAGACGTCCGACGGTGCGACGGTCGGTCGCCCGCACATCGCCGACGCGCTCGTCGCGCGGGGCGTCGTGCGCGACCGTGCCGAGGCGTTCGCGGGCATCCTCAGCCCGGCGAACGACTACTACGTCGCGCTGTACGCGCCCGACCCGGTGACCGCCGTCGAGCTGATCGTGGGGGCAGGCGGCGTCGCGATCATGGCCCATCCGGCCGGACGCGCCGGGGTGCCGGGCGACGGCCTGCTGGACGCGATGCTCGACGCGGGCCTGGCCGGCTTCGAGCTCGCCCACCGCGAGAACCTGCCGGAGGGCGTGCGCGCGCTCAAGCGGATCGTCCGCACGCGCGACCTCATCGTGACGGGTTCCAGCGACTACCACGGGCTGGGGAAGCCCAACCTGCCGGGGGAGAACACGACCTCCGACGCGATGCTCGCGCGCATCCTCGCCGGCGGGACGGGCAGCTCCGCGGTCTTCGCCTGACGGGTCCCGCGCTCAGCCGGCGGCCGGCGCGCCACCGCCCGTGCGCGAGCCGCTGCGCCGACGACGACGGCGGCGCGGGGCGGCGTTGCCGTCGTGGTGCTCGCGGCCGCCGCCGTCGTGCGTGCCGGCGCCCTCGCCGGTGCGCTCCGGAGCGGATGCGGCGCCCTCGGCAGCGCCCGTGCGGCGACGCCGGCGGCGACGGGACGCCTCGCCCGCGGGCTCGGTGCCCTCGGACGCCGGCGCGGCGGCGGGACGCTCGGCCTTCGGCGCGGTCACCAGCCGGCCCTTCGTCCCGGCCGGGATGTCGAGGTCGCTGAACAGGTGCGGGCTCGACGAGTAGGTCTCGACGGGGTCGGGCTGGCCGAACTCGAGGGCGCGGTTGATGAGGGCCCACTTGTGCAGGTCCTCCCAATCGACGAACGTCACCGCGATGCCGGTCTTGCCCGCTCGGCCGGTGCGGCCAGCGCGGTGCAGGTAGGTCTTCTCGTCGTCGGGGATGGTGTGGTTGATGACGTGCGTGACGTCGTCGACGTCGATGCCGCGCGCGGCGACGTCGGTCGCGATCAGCACGTCCTTCTTGCCCGCCTTGAAGGCGGCCATCGAGCGCTCGCGCGCCTCCTGGCTCATGTCGCCGTGCACGGCGGCGGCGTTGAACCCGCGGTCGCCCAGCTCGTCGACGAGCTTCTGCGCGGCGCGCTTGGTGCGCGTGAAGATGACGGTCTTGCCGCGGCCCTCGGCCTGGAGGATGCGCGCGATGACCTCGTCCTTGTCGAGCGAGTGGGCCCGGTACACGAGGTGCCGGATGTTCGCCTGGGTGAGGCCCTCGTCGGGGTCGTTCGCGCGGATGTGGATCGGGTTCGACATGAAGCGGCGAGCGAGCGCGACGATCGGCCCCGGCATCGTGGCGGAGAACAGCTGCGTGTGGCGGATCGCCGGCACCTTCGTGAAGATCTTCTCGATGTCGGCGAGGAAGCCGAGGTCGAGCATCTTGTCAGCCTCGTCGAGCACGACCTCCGTCGCGTTCGAGAGGTCGAGCAGGCGCTGATTGTTCAGGTCGATGAGTCGCCCGGGGGTGCCGACGACGATCTGCGCGCCGGCCTTCAGCTGGTCGATCTGGCCCTCGTAGGCCTTACCGCCGTAGATGGCCACGACGCTCGTCGCGCGGCCGGAGGTGAGCATGTCCATGTCCTCGTAGACCTGGACCGCGAGCTCGCGCGTGGGCACGACGATGAGCGCCTTCACGCCCGGCTCGGGGTTCTGGCCGAGACGCTGGACGACCGGGATCCCGAAGCCGAACGTCTTGCCGGTTCCGGTCTTGGCCTGCCCGATGATGTCCTGGCCCGGCAGGCCGAGCGGGATGGTCTGCTCCTGGATGGGGAACGCGTCCACGATGCCGCGTGCCGCGAGCACGTCGACGATGTCCTGATCCACGCCGAGCTCGGCGAAAGTCGTCACGATGTACACCTGTCCGGCGGGCGATCGCCGCCTTGGTCGAAGGTCCACGCCCTTCCACTGTCCACAGGCGCGGGGCCCCGATCCGATGCCGGGGCATGTCCAGGATACCGGGGCCGCGCACCGGTGCCGGCCGCGCCCTAGGCTGGGGGTCGTGTTCGAGTGGTTCCGTCGGCGTCGCCGGCCCGAAGGGCGAGCGCTGCAGCTGCGCTCGCGCGGAGACCTCGGCGACGCGACCCGCGTGGATTTCGAAGAGCTCGCGCCCGACATCGAGACCTACCTCGGTCAGGCCGCGTATCTGCAGCTCGGCTTCTTCGAGACGCTGAGCGAGCTGATCGCCTCCACGCCCGAGCTGGCTCAGAAGGAGTCGCTCTCGCGCGCCGCGGGCGCTGCCCTGCGCAAGCACGAGGAGCTCGTCGCGCTCATCCGCGAGCGGGACCTGGAGCCCACGGCCCTCATGCTGCCCTTCCGCGAGCAGCTCGATGCGTTCCGGCGCGCGACGCACGGCGTGCGCCCGCAGGAGACGATGCTCTCGGTGCACATCACCGCGGGCATGCTCGACGACTTCTACCTCGCGCTGTCGGCGAGCTACGGCGACACGGGCCGACGCGTCGCGCGCATCCTGCAGGCCGACAGCGACCGGCAGGCGATCGTCGAGATCACGAAGGAGACGATCGCGAGCGACCCGGAGTGGGCGTCGCTGCTCGCGCTGTGGGGACGGCGCCTCGTGGGCGACACGCTGCTCGTCGCGCGATCGGCGCTGCGCACGCGCGCCCTCGACGAGGCGGAGGAGGCGCGCGTGGAGCCCGTCTTCACCGAGCTCATGGGCGCGCACTCGCGCCGGATGGACGCGATGGGCCTGGCGGCCTGACCCCGCGTCCCCCGCGCTGCGTCAGCGCGTGCGCAGACGCGCCTGCACGGCGGCGTCGCGGCGCGCACGCACGCTCGACAGCGCGATGCCCACGGGCACGGTGACCACCGCAGGGAGCACGATGGCCGACAGCCACAGCAGCGGGTTGTCGGCACCCCAGCCCGCCCAGGTCAGCGCCGTCCACACGACCGCGCCCACCGCCGCCCCGATCAGCGGCAGCAGCGCGACGCCGCGTGTCGGGCGGGCGGGCACGGCGAAGTGCACGGCGATGCCGACCGCCGTGCCGAAGAGGATGCCGAGGAGGATCTGCACGAGGTCCGCTCCGACGGGATCAGGCGACGAAGCCGACGCGGCGGGACTCCTCGGTGCCGACCTCGACGAAGGCCAGCCCGGCGGTGGGGACGATGTAGGAGTTGCCCTTGGAATCGGTGAAGGTCACATGGCTCGCGGCGGCGTCCAGCGCGTCGGTGACGGCCTTCTTCACCGACTCGGCGGACTCGGAGCTCTCGAAGGTGAGCTCGCGGCCGGTGTTGGCGATTCCGATGCGGATGTCCACGGGTACTGCCTTCCTGCCGGGGTCCTCCCGGCGCCTCGTCACCGAGCCTAGCCGCCGCCCGCGCGGCGCCCGGCCGTGATTGCCACGCTCTGGGCGAACGGTGTCGGCGGCGCCGGGTACCGTGTCGGTCATGGCATCGGAGGGAGTGTTCGTCGCGGACGCGCACCTCGATCCGTCGCAGCGCGCCGTCGCCGGTCTGCCGATCGGCGCGTCCGGCGTCGTGGCGGGTGCACCCGGCTCGGGCAAGACCGCATCGCTCGTCGCGCGCGTGCGCGCCCTCGTGGCCGCGGGCCTCGCCGTCGACGATCTCGTCGTGCTCACCCCCTCGCGCTCGGCCGCCACGGCCCTGCGCGATCCGCTCGGACTGGCGATCGACGCGGCCACCGCCGGCCCCCTCGCGCGGTCGGTCGCCTCGTTCGCGTACCACCTCGTGCGCGGCGCCGAGGTGCACCGCGGCGGGGAGCCGCCGCAGCTGCTGACGGGTGCCGACGAGGACCAGATCGTGCAGGACCTCCTCGCCGGCGACGTCGAAGACGAGGCGGCGGGGATGCGGCGCTGGCCGGACGACCTGCCCGCGGCGCTCCGCGCGACGCGAGGCTTCCGCAGCGACGTGCGCGCCTTCCTCGCCGAATGCACGACGCTCGGAATCGGCCCCGATGCGCTCGACGCCCTCGCCGCCCGGCACGACGTGCCCGCGTGGCGTGCGATGGCCTCGTTCGCGCGCGACTACGCGCGGGTGCGGTCCGACATGCGCGGCGCGCATCGCGACGCGGCGGGGCTCGTCCTCGAGGCCACCCAGATCCTGCGCACCGCGGAGCCCGCCCTGCTCGGACGCTTCGCGTCGCTGCGCGTCATCCTGGTCGACGATGCGCAGGAGCTGACCGCCGGCGGCGTCGCCCTGCTGGAGGCCTGTCGCGCGCGCGGCATCGCCGTGCTCGCATGGGGCGACCCGGACGTCGGATCCGGCGCATTCCGCGGCGCGACGCCGGAGAACTTCGCGCGGCTCGCCGCGACGCTCGGGACCGTCCTCGTCCTCGCCGACGTGCACCGCGGATCCGGTCCGCTCGTCGACCTCGTCCGCACGGTGACCTCGCGCATCGGCGCCGCCGGCGTCGTCGCCCATCGCCGCGCGCCGGAGGGGCGGACGGGCGAAGAGGTGCGCACGTTCGTGCTGCGCTCGCCCGCGGAGGAGATCGACCTCATCGCGCGGCTGCTGCGCGAGCGGCACGTGCGCGACGGCGTGCCGTGGCGCTCGTGCGCCGTGATCGCGCACGACACACGCCAGGTGGTCGCCCTCGAGAGCGAGCTGGTCGCGCGCGACGTGCCGGCCCGCGCGAGCGGGCCCGCCCGCGCTCTCGGGGACCCGCGGCCGGTGCGCGACCTGCTCGATCTCGTCGACCTCGCCGCGCAGGATCCGGGCGAGTGGTCGCCCGAGCGCCTCGCCGATGCGCTGACGGGACTGTTCGGGGGCCTCGACCCGGTGGAGCTGCGCCGCGTGCGGATGCAGCTGCGCGCGGCCGAGATCGGCGACGGCGGCGAGCGGCCCGCCGCCGAGCTGCTCGTCTCGGCGATGCGGCACCCGCTGGAATTCGAGGCGCTCGACACACGGGAGGCCCGCCGCGCGGCCCGCAGCGCGGAGACGCTCGCGATGCTGCGCACCGGCTGGGAGCAGGGCGCCACGGCGCACGAGCTGCTGTGGACCGCGTGGGAGCGCAGCGGCCTCGCGCGGCCGTGGCGCGAGGCGGCCGCCGGAACCGGTCCGCTCGCCGCGCAGGCGGGTCGCGACCTCGACGCGCTCGTGGCGCTGTTCCAAGCCGCCAAGCGCTTCGGCGAGCGCCAGCCGGGGGAGCCGGCGGCCAGCTTCATCCGCGCGGTGCGCGACAGCGATGTCGCGGAGGACCGGCTGGACGACGACGGGCGCGCCGACGCGGTCGCGGTGCTGACGCCGGCCGGCGCCGCCGGGCGCGCGTTCGACACCGTCGTCGTGGCGGGCGTGCAAGACGGCGTGTGGCCCAACACGCGCATCCGCGGCGGCCTGCTCCAGACATGGCGCCTCACCGACGCCGTCCTGCACCCGGACGCGCCGGTCGCGGGAGTGCTCGACCGCCGTCGGCAGGCGATGCACGACGAGCTGCGCCTGTTCGCTCGGTCGGTGTCGCGAGCGGCGCACCGGCTCGTCGTGACGGCGGTCGATGACGACGACACCGGTCCGAGCGTGCTGTTCGAGCTGCTGCCGTCGCCGCAGCCGCCCTCGGCGGTGCCGGAGCATCCGCTCTCGCTGCGCGGGCTCGCGGCGGAGCACCGGAGGACGCTCACCTCGCGTGCGTCCTCCGCCGCACAGCGACGGGACGCGGCGGGGCAGCTGGCCGTGCTTGCGCAGGCCGGCGTCGCCGGGGCCGACCCGGCGTCGTGGTACGGGCTGCTGGCCCCGACCTCGACCGCGCCGCTGCGCGATCTCGACGTCGAGCCCGTCCGGGTGTCGCCCTCGCGCCTGCACGCGCTCGAGGAGTGTCAGCTGGACTGGGTGATCGCCGATCTGGGCGGCGACCGGCAAGGCACCACCGCAGGCATCGGCACCGTCCTGCACGCGGCGCTGGAGACCGGCGACGGTGCCGACGAAGAGACCCTGTGGGCGCGCGTCATGGAGCGCTGGGGTGAGCTGGAGTTCGAGGCCGCGTGGCGCGAGCGCGCCGAGCGGGCGCGGGCGCGCGACCTGGTACGACGGCTCGCGCTGTACCTCCGTCACTTCGAGCAGGCCGGCGGACGCCTCGTGGGCGCCGAACGCCACTTCGACGTGCCGGTGCCGGTCTCCGCTCCCGGCGCCCACGGCGCGGTCCTCAGCGGCGACATCGACCGCGTCGAGGTCACGCGCGAGGGCGCGGTCGTGATCGTCGACCTGAAGACCGGCAAGGCCGAGCCGCAGACCGACGCGAAGGTCGCCGATCATCCGCAGCTCGCCGCATACCAGCTCGCCCACGAGGCGGGCGCGATCGAGTCGGTCGCCGGGCTGCCGGCGGGGGGCGCGAAGCTGCTGGTGCTGCGCCCGACCGCGGCCCGGGCCGACTACGCCACTCCCACGCAGCAGCCCTTCGACGACGAGCGGCGCGCGGCGTTCCTCGCGCGCGTCGATGCGGCCGTCTCGGTCATGCGCGGCACGTCCTTCGAGGCCGCATACGAGGAGCACTGCCGCGACGACCACTCGTACGGGCTCTGCCGCATCCACACGATCGCGGCGGTGAGCGCGTCGTGACCCGTCCCGTCCCGGCCGCGACGATCGCGGCCGCGCTCGGCCAGTTCGCCCCCACGCCGGAGCAGACCGCCGTGATCGAGGCGCCGCTCGCGCCCGCACTCGTCGTCGCCGGCGCGGGCAGCGGCAAGACCGAGACGATGGCCGGGCGCGTGGTGTGGCTCGTCGCCAACGGACTCGTGCGCCGTGACGAGGTGCTCGGACTGACGTTCACGCGCAAGGCCGCGGGCGAGCTCGCCGAGCGCATCGCGCGGCGCCTCCAGCGTCTGTCCGAGTTCGAGCGGCGCGGGCTGCTGCCGCTGCTGCCGGAGCTGCACGCGGCCGGCGAGCTCGACGTGTTCGCGCGGCTGGGCGAGGGCGCTCGCGCCGACGCGGAGCGCGCCGGGATCCTCGACGCGCTCGCGGCGCGGCATGGGGCCGCTGCAGCGCTCGTCGACCCGGACGAGCTGCTGCACCGCCCGACCGTGTCGACGTACAACAGCTTCGCCGACGGCATCGTGCGCGAGCACGGCGTGCGCATCGGGCAGGACGGCGAGTCGGCGGTGCTGTCGGAGTCGGCGGCGTGGCTGCTCATGCGTCGCGTCGTGTTCGCCTCCGACGACCCGCGGCTCGAGGGACGGAACGAGGCCCCCCGCACGATCATCGACGCAGCCCTGCGCGTCGCCCGCGACGCGGTCGACAACCTGGTCGACCTCGACGCCCTCGCCGCCTTCCCGGCCGCGTTCTCCCGCGTCCTCGACCTTCCCTCCACGCGCAAGGGGACGGTCGTGTACAAGGACGTCCTCGACGCCGAGCGGCGCGTGTCGGCGCTGTCGCTCCTGGCCGACCTCGCCCGCGACTACGCGCGCGAGAAGCAGCGGCGCGGCGTCATCGACTTCGCCGATCAGGTCGCCGGCGCGCTGCGCATCGTGCGTGATCATCCCGCCGTGGGGGCGGAGATCCGCGACCGCTATCGCGTCGTGCTCCTCGACGAGTACCAGGACACGTCCGTCGTGCAGACCGACCTGCTCGCGATCCTGTTCGCCGGCACCGGCGTCATGGCCGTCGGCGACCCGCACCAGGCGATCTACGCGTGGCGCGGGGCGAGCGCGGGCAACCTCGCCGGCTTCCCGGCGGCGTTCGCGCCGGATGGCGAGTGCGCGCGCTTCGCCCTGCTGACGAGCTGGCGCAACAGCTCGCGGGTCCTGGATGCGGCGAACGCGGTGCTCGCGCCCCTCGCGGCCGGTGCGGCGGTGCGCGTCGACGGCCTGCGCCCACGTCCCGGCGCCCCCGCGGGAGAGGTCGAGGCGGTGTTCGAGGCGAGCCTCGAGGACGAGGCCGACCGCGTCGCGGCGTGGTTCGCGGGGGTGCGCGCGGCGCGGGCCGCCGACGGGCGGCCCACGACCGGGGCCGTGCTGTTCCGCAGCAAGAAGCACATGGTGCGTTTCGGCGATGCCCTGTCGGCTCGCGGCATCCCGCATCGCATCCTGGGGCTCGGCGGCCTGCTGTCCACCCCCGAGGTCGTGGACGTCGTCGCCGTCCTCCGGGTGCTCAGCGACCCCGACGCGGGCTCGGCGCTGCTGCGGCTGCTCGCGGGGCCGCGCTGGGCGATCGGGCTCGCCGACCTGCGCGCACTCGCACTCCTCGCCCGCCGTCTCGCGACGCACGACGCGGCGCTGCGCCCGCTCGGCCCGGAGGTCGCCGAGCGGCTCCGCAGCATCCCGGGGGCCGACCGTGCGTCGCTCGTCGACGCGCTCGACTTCGTCGCGCGACAGCCCGACGGGCACACGTGGCTCGCCGGCTTCACGCCCGCCGCACGAGAACGCCTGCGCGAGGCGGGCGCGGTGTTCGCGGGACTCCGCCGCGCCGCCGGCGCACCGATCCCCGAGCTCATCCGGCTCATCGAGGCGGAGCTGCGGCTGGACGTCGAGCTCGCCGCGAACGAGGCGCGCGGCCCGGCCCGCATCGCGTCGGCGCAGCTGCGCGCGTTCGTCGACGAGATCTCCGGCTTCCTCGCCGCCGACGACTCGGGTTCGCTTGCGAGCCTCGTCGCATGGCTCGACCACGCCGAGCGCCTCGATGAGTTCGCGCCGCGCACCGAGCCGCCCGAGGACGACGTCGTCCAGCTCCTCACGATCCACGGTTCGAAGGGTCTCGAGTGGGACGCGGTGGCGGTCGTGCGCCTCGTCACCGACGAGTTGCCGACGCTCGCGCGGGACACCGCGGGCTGGCTGGGCTTCGGGCAGCTGCCGGCGGAGTTCCGCGGCGACGCCCCGTGGCTGCCCGACCTCGCGTGGCGCGGGGCGCAGACCCAGCAGGAGCTCAAGGCCGCGATGGAGGCGTATGTCGACGCCAACCGTCGCCGTCAGCGCGACGAGGATCGCCGGCTCGCCTACGTCGCCGTCACCCGCGCGCGCGATCATCTGCTGCTGTCCGGATCGAGCTGGGCGGGGACGAAGCGGCCTCGCGAGCAGAGCGTCTTCCTGCGCGAGATGGCCGACGCGCTCGCGCTCGACCTCCCCGTCGCGGATCCGGGAGAGGATCCGCTCGCCGGCCGTCGGCGCGTGCTGCACTGGCCGCTCGACCCGCTCGGCGCGCGACGGGTCGCCGTCACCGCAGCCGCCGACGCGGTCGCCCGAGCGCGCGAGGAGCCGCTTCCCGAACCGTCGGCGGACGCCGCGCTGCTCCTCGCCGAGCGTGCGGCGCGCGCTCGCCCGCGCGAGCGCGTCGCCCCCGTGCGCCTGCCGGCCTCCCGGGTCAAGGAGTTCGTCGCCGACTACCGTCGGGCCGTCGCCGAGCTCGACCGCCCGATGCCCGAGCGGCCGTACCGGCAGACCCGGCTGGGCACCCTCTTCCACGCGTGGGTGGAGCGCCGCTCCGGGATCGTCGGGGCCGCGCCCGGGCTCGATGACGCGCTGTGGGACGACGCCCTGTGGAATGACGACGAGGCGGTCGACGGCTCACCGGCCGACGTCGACGACCTCCGTCGCCTGCAGGAGCGGTTCGAGCGGTCGGAGTGGGCCGACCTGCAGCCGCTCGAGGTCGAGACCGAGATCGACTACGTCACGACGGACATCGACGGCCGGCCTCACATCGTCATCTGCAAGCTCGACGCGGTCTACCGTCGCGGTGAGCGCATCGAGATCGTCGACTGGAAGACGGGCCGCCCGCCGCGCACGGAGGCGGAGCGGCGCGAACGCATGCTGCAGCTCGAGCTGTACCGCGAGGCCTACGCGCAGCGGCACGGCGTGCCGCGCTCGGCGATCGACGTCGCGCTGTACTACGTCGCGGACGACCTCATCCTCCGGAACTGACGCGCGGATCGGCGTCGCCGCCCCACCAGCGCAGCGCTGCGCGCGAGGCGCGCTCGGCTTCGTCGTGCACGTCGCGGTCGTCCAGCTCGTCTCCCGTGTCCTCCGGGGAGGTGAGCGCGGGGGCGCCCGGGCCGTCGTCGTCGCGCTCCGGACCGTCGTGCGCGGCCGCAGACCAGCCGGCGAGATCGATCGGCGCGGTCTCGCCCTCCTCCGGCCGGCGGAGATCCGACAGCCCGAAGTCCGGCGCGGCGTCCGCACCCTCCGCCCGCTCGCGCTCGTCGGCGAGGAACAGCGACAGCTGAGCGGGGTCGTACGTGTCGGTCTGCATCGACGTCGCCCCGGCACTGTCGTCGGCCGGCGCGGACATGCCCTCGGCGAACGCCATCGCCGTGTCGACGTCGACGGACACGTCGGGCACGAGCCGGTCGCCGCGCACGCCGTCGGCGAGGGCCGTGAGCAGGGCGGTCGCGTCGGCGACCACGGCGTCGTCGCCGCGCTCCACGCCGTGCACGAGCCAGCGGGCGAATTCGAGCTCGGCGTACAGGCGCGCCCGCTCGCGCACGAGCGCATCCGGCGCCCGCGTGGCGCCCGCGGTGTAACCCGCGAAGACGTCGTCGGCTGCGTCCGGCGCCGACGCGAGCCAGCGCAGGTCGATCGCGGGGTCGCCGACGCTGAGCCCCGCCCATTCGAGCACTCCGACGACGCGCACGTCGTCGCCGGAGTCCTCGAGGAGGAACGCCGATGAGCTGGCCCCGCCGAGGACCACGGCGGACTCGAAGCGCCACAGATCGTCGGACTCCCACGCGCGGCGCCAGCGCTCCACGAGCGCGTCCGGCGCCTGCCGGGTCGCGTCCACGCGATCCAGTAGTCGCTCGACGTCGTCGCGCACCTGCGCGGGCGTGCGCACGGGCAGTCCGTCGGTGCGCACGACCGAGGGCGGCAGAGCGTGCACGGCGGCGATCGCCGCGCCCAACGCGGTCGCGACACCCCGTCCCCGGGGCACATGCTGAGGCTCGACGCGGTATCCCGGGAGACGGTCGACCACGAGGGTGCGCGCCGTGCCCGATCCCGCCTCGCCGATGACCTCGGGGGCGCGGAACGGCAGCAGCGCGCGCACACCCGGCGTGAGCGCCACGAGCGCCCGCGACTCCGCGGCGAGGTCGGCCGCGGCGTCCTCGTCCGCAGGCATCCGCACGACGGCCTCGCGGCCGTCCTCCAGGCGCAGCACCGCTGCGTCGAACCGGCCGGCGCCGTTCTCGGTCAGTCCGGCCGCCCCGACCACTCCCGTGCGCGGCAGAGCCGCCGTCGCGGACGCGGCTAGAGTGAAGGGAGAGCGTGCCATGCGCCCAGGGTAGGCCGGGCGCGCCGCCCCGCCCCCCGCGCCACGCCTGTGAGAGAGGTTCTCGATGACACTCTCCGCCGACTCCGACCCGCGCCTAGGGCCCGTCGACCGCGCGGCTGCCGAGCGGACCGAGGAGGACCTGCTCGCGCGGCTGGAGGACGCCCCGGACACGCGCGTGCTCGTCGTGCGCGGCGACCAGGTGCCGCTCGTCGACGGCGGCCTGATGGCGGTCGTGCCCGCCGCCGTTCCGACGGGTGGCGTGCGCGCGTTCCTCGGGCGCCGTCCCGACGGCGGCGCACTGCTGCTGGCTGCGTTCGCGGCCGACCACCCCGACCCGCTCCTCGCGCCGGACGGCTGGGCCGGGCTGCGCGCGGTGGGCACTTTGCTGCCCGCGGCGGATACCGCTGCGGTGGTGACGGCGGTGGCGCTCGGCCGGTGGCTCGTGGACGCGCCCTTCTGCCCCGCGTGCGGCACGCGCACGATCGAGCAGCAGTCCGGCTGGGCGCGGCACTGCCCGCACTGCGGGCGCGAGCACTTCCCCCGCACCGACCCCGCCGTGATCGTCGCCGTCACGCGCGAGGATGACCCCGACGCGCTCCTGCTCGGCTCCAACGCGCTGTGGGGGGCGAACCGGTACTCGTGCTTCGCGGGGTTCGCCGAGGCGGGGGAGTCGCTCGAGGACGCCGTCGTGCGGGAGGTGCGCGAGGAGGCCGGCGTCGACGTCAGCGATCTCCGCTATGTCGCGTCGCAGGGATGGCCGTACCCGCGCTCGCTCATGCTCGGGTTCACCGCCGTCGCCCGCGCCGCCGACACGGCGCGCGCCGACGGCGACGAGATCGCCGACGTGCGGTGGTTCACGCGGGCGGAGATCCTCGACGGCCTCGCCGGGCGCAGCGACCTGCAGCTGCCCGGTCCCGTCTCGATCGCCTCGCGCCTGATCCGCGCGTGGGCCGAGGGCGCGTGAGCGCGCTCGACGGCCTCGACGAGCAGCAGCGGGCGGCGGCGTCCGCGCTGCGGGGGCCCGTGTGCGTGCTCGCCGGCGCCGGCACCGGCAAGACGCGCGTCATCACCCACCGCATCGCGCACGGCGTCGACACCGGCGCGTACTCGCCCGGTCGCGTCATGGCGGTGACCTTCACAGCCAAGGCGGCGGGGGAGATGCGCGGCCGGCTGCGCGCGCTCGGGGTCGACGGCGTCGCCGCGCGCACCTTCCACGCGACCGCGCTGGCGCAGCTCAACTACTTCTGGCCCACCCTCACGGGCGACAACGCGCCGGCCATCGTCGACAACAAGGTGCGGCTGCTGGCCCACGCCGCCGACACCGTGTCGCTCTCGCCCGACACCGCGACCCTGCGCGACGTGGCGAGCGCGATCGAGTGGCGCAAGATCACGATGCGCAGCGTCGACCGGTACGCCCAGGATCGCCCGCAGGCCATCGGACGCCTCGACATCGACCAGGTCGTGGCACTGCAGCACGCCTACGAGAAGCTCAAGGACGAGCGCCGGCAGATGGACTTCGAGGACGTGCTGCTCGCGTGCGCCGGGATGCTCGAGGCGGAGCCGCGCGTGACGCAGGAGGTGCGGGAGCAGTACCGGCACTTCACCGTCGACGAGTTCCAGGACGTCTCACCGCTGCAGCACCGCCTCCTGGAGCTGTGGCTCGGCGACCGCAGAGACCTGTGCGTCGTGGGCGATGCGAGTCAGACGATCTACTCCTTCGCCGGGGCGGACGCGGCGTACCTCCTCGACTTCCCTCGACGCCACGAAGACGCCCAGGTGTTCCGCCTCGAGCGGAACTACCGCTCGGTAGGGCCGGTGCTGGATGTCGCCAACGCCCTCATGCGGGGCCGGCCCGGCGCGCTCGAGCTCGCGCCCGCCCGCACGGCGCCCGCTCCGATGCCGGTCGTACGCGCCTTCGAGGATGACGAGGCCGAGGCGCGAGCCGTGGCCCGGTCGATCGCCGACGCCGTAGCCGGGGGCGTCGACCCGGCGAGCATCGCCGTGCTGTACCGTTCGCACGCGCAGTCCGCGCCGGTCCTGGCCGCACTCGCGGCGGTCGGAGTGGCCGCGAGCGTGCTGGGCGGACGGCGCTTCTTCGACATGCCCGAGGTGCGCCAGGCCCTGCTCGCGCTGCGGGCTGCGACGGTGGCTCCGCTGGAGACGGACTTCCTCACGACGGTCCGCGACGTGCTCCGCTCGGTGGGCCTCACCGACGAGCCGCCGCCGGCCGGGGGAGCGCTGCGCGACGCATGGGAGGCGCGCGCGGCACTGCTGCGGCTGGCCGAGGAGGCCCCCGACGACACCGCGCTGCGCGGGTTCACGGACGGTCTCCTCGCGCGTGCCAAGGACCAGCACGCGCCGTCGACACGCACGGTGACGCTCGCGACGCTGCACGCGGCGAAGGGGCTCGAATGGGACCACGTGCACCTCATCGGGGTGAGCGAGGGCTTCCTCCCGATCTCGTACGCGAGCACCTTCGAGGCCGTCGACGAGGAGCGCCGCCTGGCCTACGTCGGCATCACGCGGGCCGGGCGAACCCTCTCGCTGAGCTGGGCGCGGGGGAGCGGCCGGACGCCGAGATCTCCGTCACGGTTCCTGCAAGAGATCGGCACGCGCACTCTTCGTGAGGAGCGTGCCTCCGCCAGCGCCGGTGCGGTTCGTCCGCCCGCAGGGTCACCGACCGGCCCGCGGCCCCGTCCGGTCCGGTGATCAGCTGCACGGCCGTCCGCGCCGCCGCCGTCGCGACATCGGGGTCGACGGAGCACGGACGCCCGACGAGCTGACTGGCGAGCACGGGCCATGCCCCGTCGGCCTCGCGCGCCCACGCGGCGGCGCACGCGAGGCACGCCGTCTCACCGGGCCGGACCACCGGCCCGACCACGGCGCCGCCCGCGTCGAAGGCGATCGGCACGTGCGGGATGTCGCCCGCCATGAGCGCCGAGACGGCGCGCGGCTCGACGAGATGCGACGCGAGCACCACGGCCGTCTCGTCACGGGCGATCGCCGGCAGGTCGACCGCATCCGGCCACGGGGGCGTCCGCGTCACGGCGCCGCCCCGCTCGAGGGCTCCCACCACGAGCTCGACGGCCGCCGCGGGCACGCCACGGCCGGCGAGCACGACGACCCGCACGGCGGATGCCTCGCGCACGAGCACGGGCTGGATCTCCGCGAGCAGCGCGTCGAGCTGCGCCGCCGACACCGAGCGCTCGGTGGCGAGGGCGCTCAGCGTCGCGGGGGTCACCCCGTCCGCGAGTTCGGCGAGGAGAGCGAGCTCCCACGGCTGCGGGTCGTCCAGACGCGCGCGGTCGTCGAGACCGAACTGCAGTGTGTCGGCGTCGCGCCAGAGCGGCGGGTGAGCGGGGTCCAGGCGCAGCATGCGCCCGATCCTGCCGCGGCGCCCCGCCCGCCCCGCGCCGCTGTCCACAGGTCGTGGGCGCGGGAGGGGCATCCGCCGTCCTGGGGACGATGGCTCAGACCGCGCGCGGCCCTTCCGGTCCTTCCGGCCCGTCCTCACCGGCCGCGTTCTCGTCGGGAGCCGCGTCGCCGGGGGCGTCCGCCTCCTCGGCGAGCAGCCGCGCGAGCGCGTCGTCCATCTCGTCCGGCTCGGGCGCTTCACCGCGCGCCTGCGCCGTCAGCCGGGCGACGAGGCTCGCGGGATCGTCGATGTCGGCGGCCGTCGGCATGAGGTCGGGGTAGTCCCACAGGGCGTCGCGCGCCTCGACGCCGACGGCATCCGTCACCGCGCGCCACATCGCCGCGGCCTCGCGCATCCGGCGAGGACGCAGCTCCAGGCCGACGAGCGAACCGAGGGCCTGCTCGGCGGGGCCGCCCACCGCGCGGCGTCGCCGCACCGCCTCCGCGATCCGCTCCGCCGACGGCAGGCGCGATGCGGCGTCGGCGGTCACGACGTCGACCCACCCCTCGATCGTGGCGAGCAGGTTCTCCAGCCGCGCGAGCGCCGCCTCCTGCTCCTCGGAGCGTGAGGGCAGCAGCGCGCCGCTCTCCAGGGCCCGACGCAGCTCGTCGGGCTCCGAGGGATCGAAGCGCGTCGCCAGGTCTTCGAGGGCGTCGGTGTCGACGCGGATCCCCGCGGCGAACTCCCGCACCTGGGAGATCACGTGCAGGCGCAGCCACCGCGCGTGGCGGAACAGCCGCGCGTGGGCGAGCTCGCGCGTGCTCAGGTACAGCGCGAGCTGGTCTTCGGGGATCTCGAGGTCGCGGCCGAAGTCCGCGAAGTTCTGCGGCAGGATGGCGGCGTCGCCGTCGGGCATGACGGGGATGCCGACGTCGCCGCCGCTGACGACCTCCGTCGACAGGCGGCCCACGACCTGGCCGAGCTGGGCGGCGAAGAGGGAGCCGCCGACGGTGCGCATGATGCGGCCGGCGCCGGAGACGAGCTCCTGCATCTCCTCGGGAGCCTGGGCGCTGAGCGCCGAGGTGAGGGCGTCGGCGATGCTCGTGGCGACCGGCTCAGCCAGCTCCTGCCACACCGGCATCGTCGCCTCGACCCATTGGCCGCGGGTGATCGCACGCGGCGCGCGGGCGAGCTCGGAGATCGCCGTCGCCTCGCCGAGCCACAGGGTCGCGAGCGTCAGCGCCTGATCCAGGTCGGCGCGCTGGCCCGCCGTCACGCCCAGGTCGCCCTGATTGGCCAGGTGCAGCGCCTGGCGCTGGGCTACGTCCCACGCGATGCCGTCGTCGCCGTTCGCGAAGGCGCCCTGCAGGTGCCGCATCATCGTCTGCAGCGTCGCCGGGTCGATCGGCAGACCCGACAGCCGCGACAGCTGCTCCGGGTCGATCTGGCCCCCCTCGCCCGACATCATCCGACGCAGCAGCTCGTGGAGCTCCTCTTCGGGACTCCGGTCCTCGTCCGCCACTTCAGCCGCCTTTCAGCCCCGCCCGGGGCGTGCGATCTACGCTAGTCGCACGCTTTCCTCGCACCTCCCGGCAGGGCTCCTCGTTCCTTACGCCGGTCGCGAACGACCAGGCGACCAGAGAGAGGTCTTCCCGTGACGCTGTTCGACGAGAACGTGACGGTCGTGCCCGCGCCGCGGCGGCGCGTGGGGCGGGGCACGCGCGTGGGCCTGGCCGCGCTGGCCGTGGCCCTGGTCGCGCTCCTCGTGATGACCTTCCTGCCGACCGCGTACGTCATCCAGCAGCCCGGTCCCGTGTTCAACACCCTGGGCACCGTGCGCAACGCCGACGGGCAGGACGTTCCGCTCATCTCCGTCGCCGACGCGCAGACCTATCCGCCGGAGGGGGCGCTCGACCTGCTGACCGTGCAGGTCGTCGGCAATCCCGAGCGCCGGCCGTCGTGGTTCGAGCTCGCGCAGGCCTGGTTCGACCCGACGCGCGCCGTGCTGCCGCTCGAGCGCGTGTTCCCCCCGGGCCAGACGACCGAGCAGCGCAACGACGAGAACGCGCAGCTCATGGTCGACTCGCAGCAGGAGGCGAAGGCCGCCGCGCTCACCGAGCTCGGCTACGACGTGACGTCGCGGATCCGCATCCACGGCCTGACCGACGGGTCGGCCGCCGCAGGGCTGCTCGAGGAGGATGACATCATCGACGCCGTCGACGGGGCGCCGGTGCGCAGCGCCGACGACGTGCGCGACGCCGTCGCCGCCTCGGAGGGGAAGCCCGTCGGCTTCACGATCGAGCGCGACGGCCGCACGCAGGACGTCTCGGTGACGCCGCGGGAGGCGACCGACGCGCAAGGTGCGCAGCAGTGGCTCGTCGGCGTGTACCTCATGGCCGACTACGACTTCCCCGTGGATGTGACCATCCAGCTCGACAACGTCGGCGGTCCGAGCGCCGGCATGATGTTCGCGCTCGGCATCATCGACGTCCTGACGCCGGGGGAGCTCACCGGCGACCACACCATCGCCGGCACCGGCACGATCGATGCGGCCGGCGACGTCGGGCCGATCGGCGGCATCCGCCAGAAGCTGTACGGGGCGAAGGACGCCGGCGCCGAGTACTTCCTGGCCCCCGCGTCCAATTGCGACGAGGTGGTCGGGCACATCCCCGACGGGCTGCAGGTCTTCTCGGTGGCCACGCTCCAGGACAGCCTCACGGCGCTCGAGGAGATCCGCGACGGCGGCGACCTCGCGGCGCTGCCGACGTGCGGGTCGTGACGGGCGCCCCCACGGCATTCCCTCAGATCGTCCTGCCTAGGATGGATGGGTGACCACGACGTCTGCGCCCCAGTCGGCCGCACCGAACCGCTCCCGACGCATCATCGCGATCACGCTCGCCATCATCGCCGCGCTCGTCGTGGCGTTCTTCGTCTTCGCGAACCTGTACGCCGACTGGCTCTGGTACGCGCAGCTCGGCTTCACCGAGGTGCTGACGACGCAGTGGCTCGCGCGTGTCGTCATGTTCGTCATCGGCTTCCTCGCGATGGCCGTGCCGGTGTGGGGTGTCATCCAGCTCGCCTACCGCCTGCGCCCGGTCTACGCGCGGCTGAGCTCGCAGCTGGACCGGTACCAGGAGGTCGTCGAGCCGCTGCGCCGCCTCGCGATGTGGGGCATCCCGATCTTCTTCGGCTTCTTCGCCGGGTTCGCCGCATCCGCCCAGTGGGAGACCACATGGCTGTGGTTCAACGGCGTGCAGACCTCGCAGACCGACCCGCAGTTCGGCATGGACACCGGCTTCTACCTGTTCGCGATGCCGTTCTACGCGTCGGTGCTCGGATTCACCTCCGCCGTCCTGCTCGTGAGCCTGCTGCTGACGGCCGTCGTTTCTTACCTGTACGGCTCGGTGCGCGTCGGCCAGCGGGAGCTGCGCATCTCGAATTCCGCGCGCATCCAGCTCGCGGTGCTCGCCGGGCTCTACGTGCTCGTGCAGGGCGCGAGCCTGTTCCTCGACCGCTATCGCACGCTCGTCGAGGACGGCGAGCGGATCACCGGTCCTGGCTACACGGGCGTCAACGCCGTCATCCCCGGGCAGACGATCCTCTCGATCATCGCCGTGCTCGTCGCGATCCTCTTCTTCGTCACCGCCGTCATCGGCCGCTGGCGCTATCCCCTCATCGCGACCGCGCTCCTCGTGGTCTCCTCGCTCGTCGTGGGCGTCGGCTACCCGTGGGTTGTCAACACGTTCCAGGTGCGCCCGAACACGCTGCAGCTGGAGAGCGAGTACTACCAGCGCAACATCGACGGCACCAAGACGGCGTACGGCATCGACGGCCTCGAGAAGGAGAACTTCTCGGCCACGACCGACGCCGAGCCCGGCCAGCTGCGCGCCGACGCCGGCACGACCGCGCAGATCCGCATCATGGACCCGGCGATCATCGGCCCGACCGTGCGCCAGCTGGAGCAGTACCGCGCGTACTACCAGTTCCCCGACAACATGGACGTCGACCGGTACGAGATCAACGGACAGTCGCAGGACACGATCGTCGGCGTCCGCGAGCTCAACATGGGGCAGCTCTCGGATGCGGCGACGTGGCAGAACACGACGCTCGTCTACACGCATGGCTACGGCCTCGTGGCCGCGGCCGGAAACGAGCGCACGAGCGACGGCGACCCCGTCTTCCTCGAGCAGGGCATCCCCGCCACCGGCTTCCTGTCGGACCAGGACTTCGAGCCGCGCGTCTACTTCGGCGAGAGCTCGCCGGACTACTCGATCGTGGGCGCCCCCGAGGATCGCGAGCCGATCGAGCTGGACTATCCGATCGGCAGCGACGGCGGCAGCGACACCCGGACGACCTTCACCGGCAACGGCGGTCCGAGCGTCGGGAACGTCTTCAACCGCCTCATCTACGCGCTGAAGTTCCAGTCCGAGCAGATCCTCTTCTCCGACTCGGTCAACGAGAAGTCGCAGATCCTCTACGACCGGAACCCCAAGACGCGCGTCGAGAAGGTCGCGCCCTACCTGACGCTCGACAGCGACCCGTATCCGACCGTGGTCGACGGGCGCATCAAGTGGGTCATCGACGGCTACACCACGAGCGCGAACTACCCGTACTCGAGCCGCGTGAGCCTGCAGCAGGCCATCGCCGACTCGAACAACCAGGCTCCGCGCTACGCGCTGGACGAGATCAACTACATCCGCAACTCGGTCAAGGCGACCGTCGATGCGTACGACGGCAGCGTGACGCTGTACGCGTGGGACGACACCGACCCGATCCTGCAGGCGTGGCAGAAGATCTACCCGTCGAGCCTCAAGCCCTACTCCGAGATGTCGGCCGGGCTCATGAGCCACGTGCGCTACCCGACCGACCTCTTCAAGGTGCAGCGGTCGATGCTCGGCATCTATCACGTCGACGACGCGCGCTCGTTCATCCAGCGCGACAACGCGTGGGCGACGCCCGACGATCCGCAGGATCCCGAACGGCTGCAGCCGCCGTACTACCTGACGATGCAGATGCCGGGTCAGGACAGTCCGACGTACTCGATGTTCACGACGTTCATCCCGTCGTCCCAGGGCAACAGCCGCAACGTGCTGACGGGTTATCTGGCCGTCGATTCGAACGCGGGCGACCAGGCGGGGGTGAAGAGTCCCGACTACGGCAAGCTGCGGATGCTCGTGATCGACTCCGCGGACACGGTTCCCGGCCCCGGCCAGGTGCAGAACACGTTCAACTCCGACACCAACGTGTCGAGTCAGATCAACATCCTGCAGCAGGGGCAGTCGCAGGTGCTGAACGGCAACCTGCTGACGCTTCCGGTCGGCGGTGGGCTCCTCTACGTGCAGCCGGTCTTCGTCCAGGCCTCGCAGGGCACCCAGCTGCCGCAGCTGCGCCGCGTGCTCGTGGCCTTCGGTGACAAGATCGCGTTCGAGGACACCCTCAACGAGGCTCTCGACGTGCTGTTCGGCGGCGATTCGGGCGCCACCACCGGTGACACCGGCGTCGTGCCCACCGATCAGGAGACGCCGCCCGACACCGGCGGCACCGACACCGGGGGCTCGACGCCGACGCCCTCCCCCTCGCCTTCGCCCTCCGAGGGATCGAGCGACTACCAGGCCGCCCTGGAGCAGGCGCGGCAGGCGCTGCAGGATCGTCAGTCGGCGCTGCAGAGCGGCGACTTCGCAGCCTTCGGTGAGGCCGACAAGCGCCTCACGGACGCCGTGCAGCGGCTGCTCGAGCTGGAGGGTCAGCAGGGCTGAGGGCCCCCGGTCGGCGCGGCGCTGACTGCTCACGCGGTGAGCAACCACCACCAGATGAGCAGCAGCGTCGCGCCGAACCCGGCGATCTGATTCACCCACAGGAAGCGATCCCAGCCGGCTGTCGCGCGCTCGGCCGTCTCGTCGGTCACCGACCGGTACGGCCACACCACGACGAGGTAGGGCACGACCAGCAGCGCCGCGAGCTGTCCCGGCCACGCCGTTGCGAGCATCGCGACGCCCGCGAGCGCGTAGCACGCGAGCGCGAAGCGCACGGTCCAGCGCGCGCCCCGCGCCGTCGCAATCGAGGAGATGCCGGCGGCGCGGTCGGCGACGACGTCCTGCACCGCGCCGAACGCGTGCGAGGCGACGCCCCACAGGGCGAACGCGACGACGATCACGAGCAGCTGCCACGTCCACGTCGCTCCGGCGAGCACGAACCCATACACGGCGGGGGAGAAGAAGTGAATGCTGCTGGTGACGGAGTCGGCGAACGGGCGCTCCTTCAGCCGCAGCGGGGGCGCGGAGTAGAACACCACGAAGAAAAGGCTCGCCGCGAGCACCAGCCACGACCACGGCGTGCCCAGGATCACGAGCGCCACGACGAAGGGCGCGCACGAGATCCCCGCCGCCCACAGCGTGATGCGGTGCATCCGCCGATCGAGGACCGCGCCGTGCGTGCCGCCCTTGCGCGGGTTGCGGAGGTCCGACTCGTAGTCGAAGACGTCGTTGATGCCGTACATCGCGAGGTTGTACGGGACGAGGAAGAAGAGCACGCCGATCACGAAGGCGGCGTCGATGTGCCGCGTGGAGAGCAGGTACGCGGCGGCGAACGGGTAGGCCGTGTTGATCCAGCTCACGGGACGCGACGAGACGAAGAGCTCCTTCGCGACCGAGCGGGCGGACAGCGCGCTGTCGTTCATGCCGGCGACTCCTCGCCTCGGAGCAAGCAGAACACGGCCGGCACGCCGTAGGCCGCGCACAGCGGGTAGGAGAAGTCCTCGAGCGGCGCGAGCCCGATGCGCAGGCCGGACAGATGCTGCGGCGGGTAGGTGAACAGGTCGAGTCCGATCATGACGTTGTCGAAGACCGCCGTCAGGGCCAGCAGCGCCACCGCGGCGATCGTCGAAGCGAGCATGCGCCGCCCGAAGGCGGGGCGGCGAGCCGAGAGCGCCACGACCACGGCGGTGACCGCGAGGAAGGGCAGGATCAGGAGCGGGTAGGTCACGACGCGCGCTCCGCGCGGCGCGCGCGCGTGCGCACCGCAGCCGACCACACGACGAGAGCCAGGTAGCTCAGGAAGGCGAGGAAGACCGGCTCCTCGAGGGGCAGGTGCGGCGCGAGGTCGACGCCCACCAGGAGCGTGCTGCCGCCCTTCACGAAGACGCCCGTGATGATGCCCGCGGCATCCCAGAGCAGGAAGAACGCGGTGCCGATCGCCACGGCGGCGATCGTCGCTCCCGGCGCGCGCCTCACGGCCAGACGCCACCGGAAGTCGATCGCCGCCACGCCCGCGAACGACAGCACGAGGGCGGCGAGGTACAGTCCCGGCACCGTCACACCGTAGCGCGGGAGGGCTCCGCGACCGGCCCGGCCGACGTGTCGCCGCGGAGGCGCTTGAGCACGAGCTCGGCCGAGATGAGACACATGGGGAGTCCGATGCCCGGCAGGGCGGAGGTGCCCGCGTAGTACAGCTCGGACACCTTCCGCGACGCATTGCGCGGACGGAAGATCGCGCTCTGCCGCAGCGTGTGCGCGAGGCCGAGCGAGTTCCCCCGCCACGAGTGCAGATCGACGGCGAAGTCGCCGGGCGAGATCGTGCGGCGCACGACGATGCGGTCGGCCAGGTCGGGGATGCCGCACCATTGCGCGATCTGCGCGATGACGGCGTCTGCGGCCTTCTCGATCGCCGGGTCGCCGTCGCCGTTCACGCCGCCGCGACCGAGACCCGGATCGGCGGGGATCGGGACGAGCACGAAGAGGTTCTCGTGGCCGGCAGGCGCGACCGAGTCATCGGTCGCGCTGGGCTTGCACACGTACAGCGACGCCGGCGAGGGCACACGCGGCCGATCGCCGAAGATCGCCTCGAAGTTCTCCCGCCACTCGGGGGAGAACAGGAGCGTGTGATGGGCGAGCTCGGGCAGCTCGCCTTCCACGCCGAGGAGGATGAGGAGCGCGCCCGGGCTCGGGGTGCGCGTCGCCCACCACTCTTCGGGATAGGTGCGGTCGTTCGGCGAAGAGAGCAGCTGCGTCTCGGTGTGGTGCAGGTCGGCGGTCGAGACGACGAGGTCGGCGGCGACCTTCTCGCCGCCGCGCAGGCGCACGCCCCTGGCGCGGCCGTCCTCGACCTCGATCCGCTCGACGGGGCAGGACGTGCGGATCTCGACCCCGCGGTCGCGCGCGAGAGCCTCGATCGCGCGGATGACGGCCGTGAACCCGCCGCGCGGGTAGAGCACCCCCTCGTTGAGATCGAGGTGGCTCATGAGGTGGTACAGGCTCGGCACGCCGTACGGCGAGCCGCCGAGGAAGACGGCGGGGTACTCGAGGATCTGCCGCAGGCGCACGTCCGCGAACCGCGGCTCGACGAAGCCGGCAAGCGTGCGCGTGAGGAGGGGAAGGAGTCGCGGGACCTGGCGGAGGAGCGCGGGGTCGCGCAGGCCCGAGGTGGACGAATACGGGTCGTACAGGAACTTCGACACCGCGAGGTCGTACGCATCCGCCGCGGAGTCGAGGTAGGCGTCGAGGCGTGCGCCGGCGCCCGGCTCGACGCTGTCGAACAGCGCGACGGCGCGAGCGCGGCCGGATTCGACTTCCAGCGCCGACCCGTCGGCGGAGTACACGCGGTATGCCGGGGTGAGCGGCACGAGGTCGAGCTGCTCGGCCGCCGAGGTGCCGAGGAGGCGGAAGTAGTGGTCGAACACCTCGGGCATGAGGTACCAGCTCGGCCCGGTGTCGAAGCGGAACCCGTCGCTCTCCCACGAGCCGGCGCGGCCCCCGACGTCGTCGAGGGCTTCGAAGAGGGAGACGTCGTGCCCGTCCTGCGCCAGCAGTGCGGCGGTGGCGAGGCCGGCGATGCCGCCGCCGACGACGACCGCGCGGCTCATCGGATGCTCCGGGGACGCGACGTGACGACGGCGCGGGCCGCGAGGGCCACCTTGACGGCGTCGGGCACGCGCACCCGCCCGGCGCGGGCGGGCGTGCGCCGCAGGCGGTGCGAGAGCTCGGCGAACAGGTCGTGCGCGGTCGTGACGGCGCGCCGGCAGTCGCGGGGGAGCCGGGGCACGACCGCCGCAGCGGCGGCGAGGTCTGCGTCGATGCGATCGAGCACCGTGACGCGGCGCGCGTCGTCGTCGGCGCCGCCGAGGTAGTCCCGGCCGAGGCGACCGGCGTCGTCGTCGAGATCGCGGAGGAAGTTCACATCCTGGAACGCCGCGCCGAGGCGCCGCGCGCCCTCGACGAGGTCGTCGGGCGCGGGGCGCGGCGAGGGCCGACCGGCGTTGACGAAGACCTGCAGGCACATGAGCCCCACCACTTCCGCTGAACCGAAGACGTACGCGTCGTGCGACCCCGCGTCGTGCGAGGACGTGTCGATGTCGGTGCGCATCGACGCGAAGAACGGGGTCACGAGGGCGGCGCCGATGCCGCACTCGCGGGCCGTGCGCGCGAACGCGTGGACGACGAGGTTGGAGCTGAAACCGCGCTCGATCGCCCGGAGCGTCTCGGCCTCGAGGGCGTCGAGCACTTCGCGCTCCTGCTCGGGGGACAGACCTGCGTCGGAGGCCGGCCCGTCCACGATCTCGTCGGCCACCCGGACGAGCGCATACACGTTGCGCACGTGCGGACGCGGGCGGGGGCCGAGGAGCCGCGTCGCGAGCCCGAACGATGTCGAGTAGCGCGAAATGACGGCGGCCGCCGCATCCGCCGCGGTGCGATCGTACAGTTCGAGGCCGGTGTACGACGCGCTCACGGCACACGCTCCCGGACCGCTTCGACCAGGTCGAGGAGCATCGCCCGTGCCGGGTCGGGCAGCAGCGAATCGACCACGAGTCCGCGTGCCTCGGCGAGCGTGTCGGCGATGAGCTGCTCGAGGCGCTCTCGCGCGCCGGATGCCGCGAGCGCCTGCTGGGCGGCGCGCACGGCGACCGGCCCGGTGTGGGCCTGAGCGAGCGCGTCGCTGACCTCGGGCCAGCGGTCGCTCTCGCGCGCGAGGGCGATGAGCGGCGTGCGCTTGGCCTCGCGGAGGTCGCCGCCCTCACCGCGTCCGGCCACGTCGGCGGGGCCGAAGGCGCCGATGAGGTCGTCGGCCAGCTGGAAGGCGAGCCCGAGGCGCTGCCCGACGCGGCGCAGCGTGGTGCGAGCGCCCGTGGGTGCGCCGGCGAGCACGGACCCGGCGACCAGGGGCGCGCAGAACGAGTACTCCGCGGTCTTGTTCGCGGTGGCGACGAGGATCGCGTCGGCGGCCACCCCGTCGTCCGCGATCACGGCGTTCTCGACGTCGGCGAGCTCGCCGGCCGCCGAGACGACGACGGCATCCTCGACGAGGTCGAGCAGGTCGCGCCGGGTCTCGCCGGGGGCGTCGATGCTCGCGACGAGGCGGACGGCCTCGTGCAGGAGGAGGTCGCCCGCGAGGATGCCGGCGGCGTCGCCGAGCAGCGCCGAGCCCGCCGCATCCGCCCCGAGAGCGCGGCCGCGCGCGCGGAACTCGCCGCCGACGTTGGGCATGCCGCGTCGCTCGATGTCGTGGTCGATGACGTCGTCGTGGACGACGAAGGCGGTATGGAGCAGTTCGAACGCCGCGGCGACGGAATACACCGCCGGGTCGTCGAGGTCTCCGCCCAGCGTGTGGAACGCGGCCACGACGAGCGTCGGGCGGAAGCGCTTGCCGCCGTCGGCGGCGCGTTCGATGGCCTGTCCCAGCGCAGCGGAGGACGGGTCGATGCGGGCCATCCGCTCGCGCAGTCGCGCGGTCGCCTCGCCGATCGCGGTGTCGATCGCCGCGCGGGCGGCCGGCGCGGTGGGGAGGGCGATCATGACGCGCGGCGACTCTCGCGCGGCGCGCCGAACAGACGGAGCTGCTCGGCCTGCAGCACGAGCCACGGGCTGAACACCCAGGGCGTCGCCTCCAGTGCCGTCGCGAGATCGATCGGGTCGACCCACTGCGCATCCACGACCTCGAGCGGGTTCAGCTCGGGCACGTCGGTCGTGCGCGCGGTGTAGACAGGGCAGATCTCGTGCTCGACGATGCCCGTCGCATCGGTGGCGCGGTAGCGGAACAGGGGCAGCGCGAGCTGAATGTCGGTGAGCGTGATGCCGAGCTCATGCGAGGCGCGGCGGTGCACGGCCGAGATGACCGGCTCGGCGGGGCGCGGGTGCCCGCAGAACGAATTGGTCCACACGCCCGGCCAGGTCTTCTTGCTCAGCGCGCGGCGCGTGACGAGAACCTGACCCTCGTCGTTGACCACATGGCAAGAGAATGCGAGATGCAGCGCGGTGTCGGTACCGTGGACGCTGCTCTTGGGAGCTGTTCCGATCTCCCGGCCGTCGTCGTCCAGCAGAACGACATATTCGGTCTCGATCACAGCGCCTCCTGTTTGCTAGTTTATCTAGCGAATGAGCTCGATGATACAAGTCGCGGAGAGGGAGTGTCCATCGTGACACGGGCTGTTGACATCCGGGCGCAGGGGCGCTCTGCGGTGACCGCCGCTCTCTCCGCGGTGCGGGCACTCAGCGACGCGCTGGATCGCATGAACGGCAGCATGAAGAGCGATATGGAGATGAACGCGACCGATCTCGCGGCGCTGCGCATGCTGATCGTCCGGGAGCACCGTGGCGAGTCGGTGAGCCCGCACGAGATGGCGCGTCACCTGCGGATCTCGACGGCCTCGACGACGAAGCTCCTCGACCGGCTCTCGGAGGCGGGGCATATCGAGCGCCGCCCGCACCCGTCCGACCGTCGCGCGCGCGTCGTGGCATTGACGGATCACTCGCGCAGCGTCTTCTACGAACACCTCGGGGCCCACCTGCACGACATGAGAGGGGTCGTCGAGCGGTACAGCGACGACGAGCTGGCGCTCATCACGCGCTTCATCGACGAGCTCTCCGCGTCGATCGACCCCGCCTGACGGCGGTCAGAAGGGTGGGGCGCCGGGTGGAGGGTCGGGTTCGTCTCTGAAGATGACGTATCGCTCGGGTGGGTCGGTGGACACTCTTCCGTGGGGGCTGGTCCAGCGGATGCTGCCGTCCCGGAGCTGCATTGGTTTCCAGGGTTTCTCGGTCTTGAGGGTGTGGTGGCGTTTGCAGAGGCAGGCGAGGTTGCACGCGTCGGTGGGGCCGCCGAGGGCCCAGTCGCGGTTGTGGTCGCGGTCGCAGTGGCGGGCGGGGCGTCGGCATCCGGGGAAGCGGCAGTGCATGTCGCGCGCGGCGAGGTAGCGGTCGAGGTTCGCGGGTCGCCGGTAGGTGTCGGTCGCGAGGACGTGTCCGTGGATGGGGTGGGTGAGGATCCGCTCCCACGACGACGCCCCCGCGAGCAGGCATCGGGCGGTGTCGGCGTCGACCGGGATGGCGCCGTCGAGGGTGGCGCCGCGGTCGGCGAGGCCGGCGGCGGTGAGGGCGGGGATGACGATCGACGCGCGCGCCTGGATGGCGGCGAGCCCGCCGGCCGGTCCGGTGATCGCGCCGGTGGTGGGGTCGATGGTGGGTCCGCCCGTGAGGAGCAGGTCGATGGCGACGTCCGCGCGGATCTGGTCCAGGTTCCGCTGGTCGTAGACCGCGTCGTCATCCTCGGTGTCACCCTCGGGCGCGGCGACCTGTACGGTCTTGGTCTCGTGGGCTTGCTGGGTGAGCCGGTCCCAGATGCCTTCGGCGAGGACGGTGGGCGCGATCATGCCCAGTTCGGACATGCCCTCGCCCCGGCGCTGCATCCACACCGTCCGCCCCTTCACCGCCTCCCGGTGCCGTTCCGTGATCGAGCGGGGGTGCAGTTCTTCGACGACCTGTTCGGCGAAAGTGCGTGTGGCCGGTGCCGTGACGAGGAACGCCCGCTCCAGCACGGTGCGTTCGTACAGCGCCCGCGTGTCGGGGTCGACGAGGTCGCGGCCTTCCTCGACGATGACCATCGCGTGCCGCGCCGAGATCCGGCTCTCCGCCAAGGCGTCGAGGGTGGCGGGGTAGTCCTCGACCAGTTCGAGGGCGGCGTGCATGCGGTTCTGGATCGCCCGGTCATGCACCCGGAGCGCGGTGCCGATCTCCGACGCGATCGAACGCTCTTCGACCTCCCGCATCCGCGTCTCGACGGACTGTGTGGCCGCACGCTTCTTCGCGATGCGCAGCGCCGCCGCGAGCCGGACGATCTCGTCCGCTTCGATCTGCGCGATCGCCTCGTCGTCTGTGATCAGCCCATCGATCAGTTCCGCGAGCGCGACGTCATCCTCGTCGGGATGAGCGATGCTCGCGGTCCTGGTCATGTGCTCACTCTCGCACCGACCTCCGACATCGATCCGCGTGCGGGGTGCCCTTCGTCTCGGTCGCTGCGCTCCCGCGCTCCCGGCCCTGCGCCCGCACTCGATCGCTGCGCGAGCGCAGCGAGACGAAGCGTCGTCGCGAGAGCGGGTCAGGCGACGCCGGCGCCGATGCCCCACAGCGGCGCCACGAGCCACGCACCCGCGATCAGGACCGCGGTGGCGACGAGCACCGCCGCGTCCATCCATCGAGACTGCCACCGCACGAGTCGGCGGACGAGCGTCGCGAGCAGGATGAGCCCTGCGAGGCCCGCGCCCGCGACGAGGACCCAGCCGCCCAGCCACGCGATCGTGGCGATGGCCTCATTCGCGTCGAGCGCCGCAGGCGACCCCGCAGACTCGATCCATAGCGCCCGGTAAGCGAACAGGGACGCCACACCCACGACCGCCGAAGCGAGAGCCGCCACAGCGACGGGCGAGGGCCGAAGAGCCGTCGTCCGGGTGCCCACGCGAGAAGAGTATCGGCGGCGATACGCGTGCAGAAGGCCCCGGATCACGAGGATCCGGGGCCTTCCGTTCGTTGCGGGGACAGGATTTGAACCTGCGACCTCTGGGTTATGAGCCCAGCGAGCTACCGAGCTGCTCCACCCCGCGGCACAAGAGAAAACTCTAGCACGGATGCGGCGGGGGCACGAATCGGCGCCGCCGCCCGTTGCCCTCGGCGAGCTCCGGCCGGGAGGATCGCTCCATGCATGACGGGGTGGATGCGGCGCGGCACGACGCCATCGCCGACGGTCGCGACGAGTCGCCGGCGGAACGCGCCGACCGCAATTGGAACGAGGTCCTGCAGGAGCTGCGCGTGCTCCAGACCGGCACCCAGATCCTCACGGGATTCCTCCTCGCCCTCGCCTTCCAGCCGGCGTTCGCCGACCTCGACGCCGGGCAGCGGGTGCTCTACCTCGTGCTCGTCGTGCTGGCGGCGCTCAGCGCGATCATCGCCCTCGCGCCGGTGGCCCTCCACCGCGTCGTCTTCCGGCAGCGCGAGAAGCGAGCGGTGGTCGCGTACGGCCACGGCGCGCTCATCATCGCCCTCCTCACGGTCGCCCTGCTCCTGGGCGGGGTCGTCGCCTTCGTGTTCGACGTCGTCGTGGGCGCCGACGCCGGCCTCGCCACCGCGGCGGCCCTGGGTGCCCTCATCCTCGTACTGTGGGTCGTGGTGCCGCTCATGATCCGGATGCGGCGGCGACGGGAGGAGATCGGATGACGGCGGAGTCCGTGGGGGTCGCGGTCGCGCAGTTCGCGCCGTCGGCTTCGCCGGCCGCGAACCTGGAGGCCGTCGCTGAGCTCACCGAGCGCGGGGCGGCACGCGGGGCGCGCGTCGTGCTGTTCCCCGAGTACACGAGCTACTTCGTCGACCCGTTCGACGACACCCTCGCCGCCCATGCCGAGCCGCTCGACGGCCCCTTCACGTCGGCCCTGCGCGAGCTCGCGGCGCGCCACGGCGTCGTGATCGCAGCGGGACTCGTCGAATCCGCCGAGGGCCGTCGCGTGCGCAACACGATCGTGGCGGTCGATGCCGACGGTGTCGTCGCGACCTACCGCAAGCTGCACCTGTACGACGCCTTCGGGCAGCGGGAGTCGGACTGGGTCGAGCCCGGGGAGCTCGTCGCTCCCGAGACGTTCGTTGTGGAAGGTCTGCGCTTCGGGCTCATGACCTGCTACGACGTGCGCTTCCCCGAGGTCGCGCGCACGCTCGCCGACGCCGGCGTCGACGTCGTCCTGATGGGCGCCGAGTGGGTGCGCGGGCCGCTCAAGGAGCACCACTGGCGCACGCTCGTCCACGCGCGGGCGATCGAGAACACCCTCTTCGTCGCCGCGGCCGACCATCCGCCGCCCCTCGGCGTGGGCAACTCGCTCGTCGTCGATCCGCAGGGGGTGCAGATCGCCGGCGTCGGGACGGGCACCGACGTCGCGGTCGCGCACCTCGACGTCGAAGTGGTCGCCCGGGTGCGACGCGTCAACCCCGCGCTCGCGCTGCGTCGCTACCGCGTCATCCCGCGCTGATCCGGTCGAGCGTCGCCAGGCGGGCGGATGCCTCGGCCAGGACGTCGTCGCGCTTGCACGCCGCGAAACGGAGCAGGCTCGCGTAGTCGCCGCGGTGCGCGGGAGTCGCGAACGCCGTCAGCGGGATCGCGACGACGCCGGCGAGCTCGGGCAGCTCGCGGCAGAACGCCGCGGCGTCGCGGACGCCCAGAGGCTCCGCATCCGCGACGGTGAAGTACGACCCCGCCGGCTCGAACACGTCGAAGCCCGCGGCCCGCAGGCCCGCACCGAGCAGGTCGCGACGGCGCCGCAGCCGGTCCGCGGCCTCGGCGAAGAAGGTCCGCGGCAGGCGGAGGCCCTGGGCCACGGCGGGCTGGAACGGTGCCCCGTTCACATACGTGAGGTACTGCTTGACCGCCACGACGGCGTCGACGAGGTCGGCGGGAGCGGTGAGCCAGCCGATCTTCCACCCCGTGACCGAGAACGTCTTCCCGGCGGAGGAGATGGAGATCGTGCGGTCCCATGCGCCGGGAAGCGTCGCCAGCGGCACATGAGGCCCGGCGAAGACCAGGTGCTCGTAGACCTCGTCGGTCACGAGGAACGCGTCGTGACGCTCGGCGAGGGCCACCAGCGTCTCGCGCGTCGCGGCGTCGAACACCGCCCCGGTCGGGTTGTGCGGATCGTTCACCAGGATGGCGCGAGTGCGGTCGCTGACGGCGGCGGCCAGCTCGTCGAGGTCGGGCTGGAAGCCGGGCGCGCGCAGCGGCACCGGCACGAGCCGCGCGCCGGCCAGCGCGATGACGGCGGCGTAGGAGTCGTAGTACGGCTCGAACACGACGATCTCGTCGTCCGGACCGTCCACGAGCGCGAGGAGGGTTGCCGCGAGAGCCTCGGTCGCACCGGCGGTGACGAGCACATGACGGTCGGCGTCGAGATGCAGGCCGTAGAACCGCTGCTGGTGGGCGGCGATCGCCTCCCGCAGCTCCGCGATCCCGCGACCGGGCGGATACTGGTTGACGCCGGCGCCGATCGCCTCACGCGCTGCGTCCAGCACCTCGGCCGGGCCGTCCTCGTCGGGAAAGCCTTGGCCGAGATTGATCGCACCCGTCCGCGCCGCCAGTGCCGACATCTCGGCGAAGATCGTGGGGGTGGTCGAACCGTCGGGGGCACGCAGGCCGGCGCCCTCGGCCGCACGTCGCCACGCGCCGGGAATGTCTCGCATCCTCCTCACGCTAGTCGCATATGCACGGCCCATACCGGGCATAGAAAACCCACAGCAAGAACCGTCAGCCTGGTTATCGCTTGGCAGAAGGAGCATCCGATGAGCGACCACCAGGGCGACCGCCCGGAAGAGAACGTGCCGGCGCAGACGCCGGAGACCAGCACCCCTCACCCGACCCCCGCCGCCGAGGCCGCGGCCCCGGCCGCGCCCACCGGCGCAGGCACCCCCGACTCCGCGGGCGCGACGCGCCCCGCACCCCCGCTCCCGCCGGCCGGATGGCAGGCGCAGCGCCCGCCGTACACCGGCACGCCGCAGCCCGCCTACGGCGTACCGCCGCGCCCCGAGTACGCGGGGCAGCCCGCTCAGCCGGGTGCCGCGTTCGGCGCGACGGCGACGCATCCGACCGTTCCGCTCGCTGACAGCGCTCCGGCGCCCGCGCGTCGCTCCGGCGGCGCGGGCAAGGTCGCCGCGCTGATCGTGGCGGCCGCGCTCGTCGGCGGCGGCGCGGGCCTGGGCGGCGCCTACGCCGGCGTCCAGCTGTGGGGCGGCACGACGTCGTCCCCCGCCGCCGGGCCGCAGACCGTGACGGTCAACAACCCCGACAGCGTCACCGCCACCTCGGCGATCGCGGCGAAGGTCGTGCCGAGCGTCGTGACGATCAGCGCGTCGTCGGGTTCGGGCGGCGGCACGGGCTCGGGCGTCGTGCTGAACGACGAGGGCTACGTGCTCACCAACACCCACGTCGTCACCCTCGACGGTCAGACCGGCGACGCGCAGCTGAGCGTCACGACGTCGGACGGCCGTGTGTTCGAGGCGACGATCGTCGGCACCGACCCGACCTACGACCTCGCCGTGATCAAGCTCGAGGGTGCGACAAACCTGACGCCGATCGAGTGGGGCGACTCCGACAAGCTGAACGTCGGTGACGCCACCGTGGCCGTGGGCGCACCGCTCGGACTGTCCAACACCGTCACCACGGGCATCGTCAGCGCGCTGAACCGGTCGATCCAGGTCGCCTCCTCGGCGGCCCCCGAGGGCAACGGCGACCAGCAGGCGCCCGAGCAGGGCGGCGAGAGCCCGTTCTTCTTCGACTTCGGGCAGGGTCAGCAGCAGCAGCAGGCCACCGAGTCGATCAGCATCGCCGTCATCCAGACGGATGCGGCGATCAACCCGGGCAACTCGGGCGGCGCGCTGGTGAACAGCGAGGGCAAGCTCATCGGCATCAACGTCGCGATCGCCTCGGCGGGCGGCTCGTCCTCGGGCGGTCAGTCCGGTTCGATCGGCGTGGGCTTCTCGATCCCGTCCGACATCGCCCAGCGCGTCTCGCAGGAGATCATCGAGAACGGCTCGGCGACGCACGGTCTGCTCGGCGCGTCGGTGCAGCCCGCATCGTCGGTGCAGGGCACCGACATCGCCGGCGCCTACCTCGCCGACGTGAGCCAGGGCGGTGCGGCGCAGCAGGCAGGCCTGCGCAAGGGCGACATCGTGACCGAGTTCAACGGCAAGCCGATCACGGATGCGACGGACCTCACCGCGCAGGTGCGGGCCCTCGCCGCCGGCTCCGAGGCGAAGATCACCTACGTCCGCGGCGGCAGCTCCGAGACGGCGACGGTCACCCTCGGCGAGCTCGGCTCCTGACGTCCCGAAGGACGACGCCACCCCGCGACAGCATCGCGGGCCTGGACGCAGTGACACCGTGTCGTGACGCCACCCCGCGACAGCATCGCGGGCCTGGACGCAGTGACACCGTGTCGTGACGCCACCCCGCGATAGCATCGCGGGGTGGCGTCTTTCTCGTTCGGAGCGGGGAACGCGCGCAAACTCCTGAGCATCCCGCTGTACGCCGCGGGTCGACTGGCCACCCTCGTCATCCCGCGCACGCGCGACCGGTGGGTGTTCGGATGCGCCGTGGGCATCGCCGACGGCGCACTGGCTCTGTGGGACGTGGCCGCCGGTCATGGCACACCGGCGCTGTGGCTCGTCGCGTCCGACGAGGAAGCCGCCGTTGCGGCGGAACGCGGCATCCCGCACGTCCGCAAGGGCGGTCCGCGCGGGTTCTGGGCGACCGCGCGCGCCCGGGTCGTCGTGGTGACGCACGGCTTCGGCGATGTGAACCGCTACGCCGTCTCCGGAGCGTTCCTCGTGCAGCTGTGGCACGGGATCCCGCTCAAGCGCATCGGCCTGGACTCGCCGGAGACGTTCCGCAGCGGCATCCTGCCCCGATCGCGTGTCGTGCGGGCTGTGCTGCGCCGCATGTACGCGTCGACCACCGCCCGCATCCGGCTGCTGCCGGCTGCGTCGCACCTCGTGCGCGGCCGGCTGGAGTCGGCGTTCGGGCTGCCCGACGCCCGGGTGGTGGTGACGGGGGAGCCGCGCGTCGATGTGCTCTCGCGGGGGAGCGCGGCCGAGCGCCGGGAGAGGGCGCGCACGGCGCTCGCGGGGCTCACCGCCACCTCGCCGCGGCGTCACGTGCTGTACGCGCCGACGTGGCGCGACGGCGCTCCCGATCCCGCCGTTCCGTCTGCCGAGGAATGGCGCGCTTTGCTCGAGGTGCTCGACCGCCACGACGCCGTGCTGCTCGTGCGCTCGCACCCGCTGGGTGCGGGGGAGTACGCCCCGCCGGTCGACACGGCTCGCGTGCAGCCGCTCGGCAGCGACCGGGTCGCCGACGTGACACCGCTCCTTCCCGGGATGGACGTGCTCGTGACCGACTACTCGTCGCTCGCGTTCGACGCGGGACTGGTGCCGCTGCCCGTGCTCTTCCTCGCCCCCGACCTGGAGGAGTACCGCGCGCGGCGCGGCTTCTACGGTCGGTACGCCGATGTCGCCGGCACGGATTGGGCCTCGTCGTGGCAGGTCCTCACGGGCCAGCTCGACGCGGTGCTCGCCGACCCCGCGGAGCGCGCCGCCCGCTCGTTCGCTCTGAGCGAACAGGTCCATGCTTTCCGTGACGGACGCAACGCGCAGCGCGTCCACGCTCTCATCCGCGCCGGCATCGGCGCCCCCGAGGAGGATTCATGACGGCCATCCGCTTCGCACGCGGCGACGACGGGGTCGCCTTCGCCGAGGTGACCGGCGAGGGGCCGCGCCCGATCAGCGTGTCGCTGGTCGGACGACGCGCCGGCGTCCAGGCGCGCCTGTCGGGTCGCGGCCGCACCTGGCGGGCGACACTGCCGCTCGTGGCCGCCCGCTGGGGCGGGCCGGAGCTGCCGCTGCCGACCGGCGCCTACCGCCTCCTCATCGAGCGCGGGGAGGCCACGGACGCCGACGTTCCCACGGAGCCCGTGTCGCTGGCGCAACTCGGGACGCTTCGCGCGTCGTGGGACGGAGCGCATGTGCGGATCGGGCCGCCGCTGGATCCGGCCTTCGACTCCGGGGAAGGGCAGGACGCTCTCGAGCGACGCTATGCGGCCGGCCGCGACGCGCTCGAGAACGCGGTGTTCTTCGAGAGCTTCTACGGGCGCAACGCCAGCTGCAACCCGCTCGCGATCGATCGGGAGCTCGCGCGGCGGGCACCGGGCATCCACCGCTACTGGAGCGTCGTCGATCTGTCGGTGCAGGTGCCCGAGGGTGCTGTCGCCGTCGTCGAGGGCAGCCCCGAGTGGTGGCGCGCGCGCGGCTCGTCGCGTCTGCTCGTCGTGAACGACTGGATGCGGCGCCGCTTCGCGCGTCGCCCCGGTCAGCACGTGCTGCAGACGTGGCACGGCACCCCCCTCAAGCGCCTCGCGCTGCACCGGCCCGGGTTCGACCCGCGGCGGGCGGCCGCGGTCGTCAAGGAATCGCGGCGCTGGGACGTGCTGCTCGCGCAGAATCCGTACGCCGCCCGCATCCTGCGAAAGGCCTACGCGTTCTTCCGCCGGCCGATCTGGGTCGAAGGCTATCCCCGCAACGACGTTCTCGTGACCGACGACGGACGTGCGACGCGCGCGGCCCTCGGCATCGCACCGGACGCGCGCGTGCTGCTGTACGCCCCGACGTGGCGCGACGACCGCGACGAGATCGTCGATTTCGTCGACCCCGCCGCCCTCGCCGAAGCGCTCGGCGCGGTGGTCCTCGTGCGCGGCCATTCGCGCACCCTGCTGCCGGGCTCGGACGCGCACGGCGAGCGGGTCGTCGACGTGACGGCGTTCCCGGACACGTCGCGGCTGCTGACCGTCGCCGACGCGCTCATCACGGACTACTCGTCTGTCATGTTCGACTTCAGCGTCACCGGCAAGCCGATGTACTTCCTCGTCCCCGACATGGAGCACTACCGCGGCGAGCTGCGCGGCTTCTACTTCGACCTCGCGCGCGCCGCGCCGGGGCCCTTGGTGCGCACGCAGGACGAGCTCATCCACGAGCTCCGCGACGGCGATCCGGCGGCGCACGCCGCCGCCTACGAGCGGTGGCGCGCCACCTTCAACGCGCGCGACGACGGTCGCGCCGCCGAGCGGGTGGTGGCGCGGATCATCGACCAGGGCCTCGTCGACGTCGAGCCCTGACCGCACGTCGCGTCACGGCAGCGGCGTGTTGCGGCCGTCCAGGCGCGAGGTGTCGACGGTGTCGTGCGCGCCCGAGGCAAGCCCTCCGAGGAATCCCGTGCCCCACGCCAGATGCATCGTAGGAAGCACGGCGAGGGTCCACAGCTTGTCGCGCCACCCCGAGCCGCCGCCCCGGCCGGCGGCGACCGCGCCGACCAGCACCGCGTATGCCGCGACGGGCACGTAGACGACGCTGAGCGCCGCGGAGACGACGCCCGTCACCGCGCGTGTCGCCTGCAGCACTCCGACGACCGCGGAGGCCGCGAGCGACCCCACGAGTGCGGGCGGCGCGAAGAAGCGCAGCGAGTTGCGGCGCCCGTAGCGGCGCACGAGCTCGCCCCGCCACGCGCCGGTGGCGCGGAACTGTCGCACCAGCCGCGTCCAGCTCTCGCGCGGCCAGTAGACCACGGAGAGGGCCGGGTCGAACCACACGCGGTAGCCGGCGCGGCGGATGCGCAGATTCAGCTCCCAGTCCTCGCCGCGGCGGACCGACTCGTCGAAGTAGCCGACCTCCTCGAGCACCGAGCGGCGCATGACCCCGAGGTACGCCGACTCCGCCGGGCCCTCCTTGGTGCCGCCGTGGTAAGCGCCGCCGCCCAGTCCGATGGGAGAGTTGTACGCGCGCGCGACCGCCCGCTGGAACGGCGTGCGCCCGTCGGCGCGCATGACGCCGCCGACGTTGGCCGCGCGGACGCGCGCGAGCGTCTCGAGGGCCCGGCGCGTGTACTCGGGTGAGAGCTCCGAATGCGCGTCGACACGGACGATCGTCGGGTAGGAGCCCGCGCGGATCGCGAGGTTCAGGCCCACGGGGATGTCGGCCGCGGGGTTGTCGACGAGCACGATCCGGTCGTCCTCGGTGGCGAGCGCCCGGGCGACGTCGTTCGTGCCGTCGCTCGAGGGGCCGAGGGCGAGCACCAGCTCCACCGGACCGAGCACATCCTGCGCGAGCACCGTCTCGACGGCGCGGCGCAGGTATGCGCGTTCGTTGAGCACGGGCATGACGAACGTCACGCCCGCGTCCGCCGCCGGGACGGGCGCGTCTCTGCGTCCGGGATCGGCGACGTGCATCCGTCGATCATGTCACGGGCCGCTGGGTACCCTGGAGGGATGCGACCGGTCCACGACGTGAAACTGGCGTGGGGACTGCTCCGCAAGGGGATCGCCCACCGCGCGGCGCTCGCGGCGGTGCGCAGGGCGGTCGCCGCCGCCCCGCCGCATCCGCCCCACCGCTACCGCGTGGCGGTGTACTTCGCCGACGGTGCCGTGAACATGTACCAGATGCGGCAGTGGTACCGGCCCCTCGCAGGCCTCGCCGAAAACTGGCCGGTCGTGGTCCTCGCCCGTTCGCCCTTCGGCGCGCGCGCCCTCCTCGAGGACGGTGCGCTGCCCGTCGCCTTCGTGCCCACCGTCGCCGACATCGAGCGCTTCCTCGTCGAGCAGGACATCCGCGTCGTGCTCTACGTCAATCAGAACACCCGCAATTTCCAGATGTTCCGGTACGGGCACCGGTGGCACGTATTCATCAACCACGGCGAGTCCGACAAGATGTACATGACCACGAACCAGTTCAAGGCGTACGACTTCGCCTTCGTCGCCGGCGATGCGGCCCGTGAGCGGCTCTCCCGGGTGCTGTGGGATTACGACATCGACGAGCGCACGTTCGAGATCGGCCGCCCGCAGGCCGACCACTACTCCGGCACGCTCCCGTACACCCCCGACGGCCGCACGGTCGTGCTGTACGCGCCGACGTGGGAGGGCGACCGGCCCTCCGCGCACTACGGCTCGATCCGCACGCACGGCGAGGCGCTCGTCGACGCGCTGCTCGCGACCGGGCGGCACCGGGTGATCTACCGGCCGCACCCGCGCTCAGGAGTCGTCGACCCCGAGTACGGGGCCGCGCACCGTCGCATCCTCGCCGCGATCGAGGCCGCCAACGGCGCGGATGCGGCGGCGCAGCACGTGTACGACGACCGGCCGGAGCTCGGCTGGCAGCTGGCGGCCGCCCACCTCGCGGTCGTCGACATCTCGGCCATGGTGTACGACCGCCTCGCCGCCGACAAGCCGCTCATGATCACGCGACCCGTCGACCCCGAGGCGGCGATCGACACCCACGGCTACCTGTCGGCCTGCGAGTGGCTCACCGCAGACGAGGCGCCCTCGATCGTGGCCCACGCCGATCGCGTGCTGCGCGACCCCGACGCCGTGCAGCGCCTCGAGCGGTGGGTACGGCACTACTTCGGCGACACGACCCCCGGCGCGGCGACCGCCCGGTTCCACGCCGCCGTCGCCGAGCTCATGGCGCGCTGGGACCAGTGGCACTCGCGGCCCGCCGCCCGAGATGACGTGGACGCCGAGGCCGTCGGCGCCGGCGACGCGCCGGAGAGCCCCGACCCGGAGGGCGCGGAGTCCTGACGCCGGGGCGGCGTCAGCCGGCCATGCGGCGCACGGCGGACAGCGGGATGTGCAGCCAGTCGGGGCGGTTCCGCGCCTCGTAGACGGTCTCGTACAGCGCCTTGTCGAGCTCGAACGCCCGCACGAGCTCCTCCGTGAGGGGCGCGGCCGCGGGCGATGCGGCATAGCCGTCGAGGAAGGCCCGGCGTGCGCTCTCGGCCCACCGCGCCGGGTCGGCATGCTCGGTCGCGGGCACCGAGGAGGCGACGTAGGCGAAAGAGCGCAGCATCCCGGCGACATCGCGCACCGCGAAGTCGGGCGACAGGCGTTCGGCGATGGGCCGCAGCGGCTCGCCCTCGAAGTCGAGCAGCACCCAGCCGCGTCCGGGCACATCGAGCACCTGGCCGAGGTGCAGATCGCCGTGCACGCGCTGCAGCCGCGGCCATGGCACGGCCTGCGCGCGACCGAAGACCGCCTCGATCCCGGGTCGGAGAGCCGCGAGCTCGGGCACGGCGTCGACCGCGGCGTCGAGGCGCCCTCGCCACCCCGCGACGGCTCCCGCCCGCGCGAGGTCGGTCGCCTCCGCGGTGGGGAAGAGCCGCGCCAGCGCGGCGTGGACGTCGGCGACGGCCCGCCCGAGGCTGCGGGCCGAGTCGCTGAAGTCGCTCCCGGAGGCAGCGGCGCGCAGCGCGACCCGCCACGCGTCCTCGACGCCGGGGAAGAACTCCTGCGCGAACGCGAGCGAGCCGCTGACGACGGTGGCGGCGCGCGGATCGTGCCACACGGCCGACACCGTTCCGACCGCCGGCGGCACGGCGCGGATGCCGGCATCGGACAGGGCGACCTGCAGCTCGATGTCGGGATTCACTCCCGCGTGCACCTGGCGGAACAGCTTGCAGATGACCGGTGCGCCGTCGTCTGTGCGCAGGATGATCGACGTGTTGGACTGCTCGCCCGACAGCACGGCTCCTGAGACGTGTGCGCCGGTCGCGCGCCCGTCGTGCGCGGGCTCCGCGTGCACGGGTCCGACGTCGCCGGCGATGGTGGCGCCGCCCGTCAGCCACGCGTGCAGGATGTCGTGGAAGGCCGGATCGTGGGCGCCGTCGGTGAGGACGCCCCCGTCGATCTCGCCGATAACGGTGGCGTCTCCGGGGGAGTCGGCTCGGATGACGACCGGCACCTGGTACACGACCGGGACCGCGCCGCCGGCGTCGCCGACCAGCAGCAGCTCCGCGCGCGTCTGCGCGGTGGAGCCGAGATCCCAGCGGGCGACGAGCGTGAGGGCGGGAACGGTTCCTTTGCCGGTGTACCAGCGCTGCCGGGGCATCCATTCGGTCAGGCGCGCCAGCAGATTCTCCATGCCCGCGAGACTAGTCGGAGGGTCCTTCCACGCCGCGGGGCTTGCCAATCTCCCCGGCGGTATGGTCGTCGCCCGCCCTGCGCGCCCGTCGGCCCGTGGCCCGACGCGCGGTCGATGCGATCGCGCCGCTCACGCGCTGCGCGATCGCGCCCGCGGTGTGCTCCATCCGTCGTGCGCCCGGACGCGGTTCGAGCTCGGCGGGGAAGAGCGCCGGCGGCGGGCCGAACGCGCGTCGGGAGCCGGTGAGCACGCGGCGACCGAGGATGTGGTTGCCGGCGCCGCCGACGGCCGCGCCGACGCCGAACGGGAGGGCCTTGCCCAGCCACGAGGCGCCGCCCCGGGCGGCGAACTGGCGCACGAAGGCGGTCTTGAGGCGGTCGACCACCGGACCGATGGCGGCTCGCGGGATCGTCTTGGTCACAAGATCGCCCCAGTAGCCGGCGCGCGTCGGGCCGCGGCCCGCCGCCTGGCCGGCCAGCTGCGCGAGCAGGTCGACGCCCTCGCTGCCGAGCATGAGCGTCAGCACGAGGGCACGCGCGCGGTCGGGGTCCTCGATCGCGACGCCGTGCACCTCGGCGATCGACTGCGCGAACAGCGCCGTCGCCTCGAGGAACCCGAGCGTCTCGACGCCGCTGAGCGCGAGCGTCACGCCCGTTCCGATTCCCGGCACGACAGCCGTTGCGCCCACCGCGGCGCCGCCGGTCGTGACGGCGGCGAGGTACCGGCGCTCCAGGATGCGGACGATCTCGGGCGTCGTGGCCTTCGGATGCCGCAGCCGGATGCTGCGCAGGTGCGCGATCACGACGGGCCGCTGGACCGCGAGCACGCGGTCCAGGGCGCGGATCGCGAGCGGGTGCTCGTCGGAGCCCACCGGCGGCAAGCCGCCGGCCCACGGTGCATCCTGCGGGAGGGAGTGGATGCGGTGGACCTTCTCGTTCATCCCGCGCATCCTACGCACGCCGGGCGGACGCCGGCTGGGTGCTTCACACGAAGTGGTTCGCGCGCTCGAGGTCCTCGGCGAAGTCCACCTCGACGGCGTACAGGTCGGAGATGTCCATCGGCTCCAGGCGGACGCCGTCCTCGGCGATCGCGAGCTCGAGGCCGCGCTCGAAGTAGTCCTGGTCCTTGACGCGCAACAGCTGACGCTGGAGCGCCTTCTTGTCGCGGCGCGAGATGTAGTTGATGCCGACGGCCTCGCCGATGCCTCCCTCGACGGTCTTGGAGAGCTCCTTGATCCAGCCCTCGGCCGTCACGGTGTACTTGACCTCTTCGTCGCTGACCTTTGCGGTGTTGACCGTGACGAACGACTGGTCGCGCTCGATGAGCGGAAGGGCGCGGCCGAGCACGCGGGGGTCGAAGACGACGTCGCCGTTCATCCAGAGGACGCCGCCCTTGCCCGTCTGCGCGAGTGCGCGCAGCAGAGACTTCGAGGTGTTCGTCTGGTCGTACCGCTCGTTGTAGACGTAGTCGGCCTCGGGGAAGGCGTCGACGATCGTCTCCGCGCGGTACCCCACGACGGTCAGGATGCGCGCATCCGGACCGAACGTCGCGTGCACGTTGTCGTGCTGCTGCTGCATGATGCTGCGGCCGTCGGCGAGCTCGGTGAGGGGCTTGGGCAGGCTGCGGCCGAGCCGTGAGCCGAGGCCGGCGGCGAGGATGACGATCTGAGGGGACACGATGATGCTCCTGGGGTTGGTTCACTTCCGGTTCACCGGAAAGCCACTCCTTTGTGCGTAGGCCATGCTAGCGATGCCCCCTGAAGAAGAGCAGAATACGCTGCGGCCGTTGCCCATTCGTGACACATGGTGTAGCGCCGCGGGGCCCTCCACAGCGTCCTGTGCCGGTCGCCCGACTTGGTAGTTTGGACCGATGACCGCCGCCTCGCTCCCGCTGCCGGAGGACCTTCCTCCCGACGCCGCCGATGGCGAGGGCGACAGCTCGCCGGCCACGCCTCCTGCGGCGCCGCGCAAGACGCCGGCGAAGCGTCCGACGACCCCGCGCAAGCCCGCCGCGCCGCGCGCGAACACGGCCTCGTCGACCGCGAAGAAGCCGGCCGCGTCGACAAGAAAGCCCACGTCCGGCGCGGCCGCGGCCAAGAAGGTTGGCGGTGGCACGACGACGCCGCGCAAGACGACACCGCGTCGCCCGTCCTCCTCCGCCCGGTCTGCGGCAGCGACTCCCGACGGTGCGGTGGTCCCCGGTCCGCCGCCTCCGCTTCCCGACGACCTGACGCTCCCCGTCGAGGTCGTCATCCCGCCGCGGCCGCCTCTGCCGCCGGTGCCGCCGCTGCCGGCCGATCTCGTCGCGCCGCGGAGCGACACCCCGGCCGCGGCGCCAACGGTCGCGCCGGAGTCCAAGCCGGTCGTCGAGCCGGAGCCGGTCGAGCCCGAGCCTGAGCCGCTCGTCGAGCCGGAGCCGATCGTCGCGCCCGAGCCCGTCGTCGCGCCCGAGCCCGTCGTCGGGCCGGAGCCGGTCGTCGAGCCCGGTCCGGAACCTGTCGTGGAGCCGGTCGAACCCGAGCCCGAGCCGGTCGTCGAGCCGGAGCCGGAGCGGGAGCCGGTCGTCGAGCCGGAGCCGGTCGTCGGGCCGGAGCCGGTGGTCGAGCCCGAGCCGGAACCTGTCGTGGAGCCCGAGCCGGAGCCGGAGCCCGTCGCCGAGTCGGAGTCCGCTGCTGCCGTCGAGTCGGAATCGTTGGAGTCCGAGCCGGCGGCCGAGGCGACGCCGCTCGTCGTGGTCTCGGAGACGGACTCCGACGTCTCGCCCGACGCGGCGGTGCCGGCGCTCGCCCTGACCGGTGTCTCCAAGTCTTTCGGCGGCGCGCGCGCGGTCGACGACGTCGACCTGACGGTGCCCGCGGGCTCGTTCTACGGCATCGTCGGCCCGAACGGCGCGGGGAAGACCACGACCCTCTCGATGATCGCGGGACTGCTCGTGCCGGATGCCGGCACCATCCGCGTGAACGGTGTCGATGTGCGCGAGGACACGGCGCGGGCCAAGCGCGCGATGGGCGTCCTGCCCGATCGGCTCCGCACGTTCGACCGGCTCACCGGCCGTCAGCTCCTCTACTACTACGGTGTGCTGCGCGGTCTGCCGTCCGCCGTGGTGGAACGGCGCATCTCCGACCTCGCGCGCGCCTTCGACCTCGTCGACGCCCTCGGTCGCAAGGTCTCGGACTACTCGGCCGGCATGACGAAGAAGGTGATGCTCGCCGGGGCGATGATCCACTCGCCGCGGCTCCTCGTCCTCGACGAGCCGTTCGAGTCGGTCGACCCCGTCTCCAGCGCCGTCATCCTCGACATCCTCGGCACCTACGTCGAGCACGGCGGCACGGTGATCCTCTCCAGCCACGGCATGGAGCTCGTCGAGCGCGTGTGCTCGCGTGTCGCCGTGCTCGTCGCCGGCCAGGTGCTCGCGGAGGGTACGGTCGAGGACGTCCGCGGAGCAGGAACGCTGCAGGAGCGGTTCGTGGAGCTTGCGGGCGGGCTCGGCGACCTGGAAGGCCTCGAGTGGCTGCATACGTTCTCCGACTGAGGCTCGCGTCGCTGCTGGGCGCGCTGCGCGGCGATCGGCGTCACGTCGTGCGCATGACGATCGGGCTCGTGCTGCTGGCCGCTGCGACCGCCGCGGCCTGCATCGCGGTGCTGAGCCTGCGCGACGACAGCGTCGCCGCCGCCCGCGTCGTCACCGTGCTCGGCGGGTCGGCCATCACGCTCGGGTTCGCCCTCGGCCCGCTCCTGCTCGGCGCCGTCGATCCGCTCGATCCGCGCCGGTTCGCCGTGGTCGGCCCCTCCGCCGGCCCCCTCGCGGCGATCCTCGCCCTCGCCGGCTTCCTGAGCGTGCCGATCCTCGTCGTGATCGCGGTCGCGGTGTCGGCGGCCGTGATGTGGCGCGCGCATGGCGCGCCGGTGGCCCTCGTGGTGGTCTCCGTCGTGCTGTCCGTCGTCGTGTGCACCCTGCTCGCCCGCGTGAGCGAGGCGGTCTCGGCCCTCGTCGTCCGGCAGCGTCGCTCACGCGAGCTGACGAGCCTGTTCCTCGTCGTCGTCGTGGTGGTCGTCGTCCCGGTGGGCGTGTTCCTCGCCTCGCTCGAGTGGGGTCGCACGGTGCCCGTGCAGCTGTCCGAGGCGGCGGGCGTCTTCGCGATGACGCCGCTCGGCGCCGCGTGGGCGCTTCCCGATCCGACGGCGCCGTGGGGCGCGAGCCTCGCCGTCGCGCTGGCGACTGCGGCGGTGCTCGCCGGGGTGTGGGCGCTGCTCGTGCGACACATGCTCACGAGCGTCGAGCGCCCCCTCGCGGTGCGCGAGCGCGGCGGCCTCGGCTGGTTCGCCGTCGCGCCCGGCACGCCGGGCGGCGCGATCGCCGCACGCAGCCTCGTCTACTGGCTCCGCGACCGCCGGTACCTCGTCAACATCGTCGTGATCCCGTTCGCGGCCGTCCTCACGGCGATCCCGCTCCTCGTGGCCGGTGTGCCGTTCGAGATCGTCGTGCTCGTGCCGGTGCCGATCATGGCGCTGTTCTTCGGATGGTTGCCGCACAACGACGTCGCCTACGACTCCACCGCGGTGTGGATGCACCTTGCCGCGGGCGTCCGCGGGGCCGCCGACCGGGTCGGTCGCCTCGTGCCGATCGTCCTCATCGCCGTGCCCGTGCTCGCGATCGCCGTGTCGGTGTCGACCGCGCTCCACGGTCGATGGGCCGTGCTCCCCGCGCTCGCGGGGGTGTGCGCGTCGCTGTTCCTGTGCGCGCTCGGGCTCTCGAGCATCACGTCGGCCCTCGCTCCGTACGCGGTCACGCGTCCGGGCGACAGCCCGTTCCAGCAGCCGCAGCGCACCGGCTCGGGCGGAGCCATCGCACAGGCCTTCGTCATGATCGGCGCGATCGTGCTGAGCGCGCCGGCCCTGTGGTGGGGATGGCTCACGCTCACGCGCGACACCGAGTGGGCCGTCCCAGCGCTGTGGGGCGGTGTCGTCGAGGGGGTCGTCGTGCTCGCCGGCGGCGTCGCCATCGGGGCCGCCGTGTTCGTGCGCCGCGGCGACCGCATCATGGAGTTCGCCGAAGCGACCTGACCCGGCGGGTTCGGCCGCGGCTAAACTGGCTCACCATGAGCACGCCCATCGACCAGCCCGACCAGGGCGGCATCGCCACCCTCGACCGCGAGCTCGAGGAGCTCATCCGCGAGGAGAACGTCGAGCCGGGCGACCATGAGCGCTTCTCGCACTACGTGAAGAAGGACAAGATCCTCGAGTCCGCGCTGACCGGCAAGCCGGTGCGCGCACTCTGCGGCAAGAAGTGGACGCCGGGGCGCGATCCGGAGAAGTTCCCGGTGTGCCCGACGTGCAAGGAGATCTACGAGTCGCTGCAGAGCTGACGGCGCTCACGCCACGTCGACGAAGACCGTGGGGATCGCCGGCTCCGACCGGCTGAGCGCCAGAGCCCGCACCGGGAGCTCCTCGCGCACGCGCGCGTGATGGGCGCGTGCCGCCTCGACGCCGGCCGGCCCCTCCGCCGACGTGTCCGCGTCGCCGGAGACGACGAGCGGAACCTGCAACGCGCGCGCCGTCGGATGCTCCGTGGCGGTGTCGAGCTCATCGAACCCGTCGGAGACCATCACGAGCTCCCGGGTGGCGACGCCGTCCTCGCGCTCGCGGAACGCGGCCTTCCGGCCACCCTTCGACGCCTTGTCGGTGGACGCCTTCGCGACGCCGACCCAGCGTCCGGCCGCGTCCTGGCGCGCGACGAGCTTGTAGACCATGCCGGCGGTCGGACTCCCCGAGCCGGTGACGAGCGACGTGCCCACTCCGTACGCGTCGACCGGGGAGGCCGCGAGCGCGGCGATCGCGAACTCGTCGAGGTCGCTCGTGACGGTGATCCGGGTGCCGGTGGCGCCGAGGTCGTCGAGCTGTGCGCGCACATCCGCTGCGACGGTGGGGAGGTCGCCCGAGTCCAGTCGCACGCCGCCGAGCGACGTTCCCGCCGCCCGCACCGCCGTCTCGACGCCGCGGCGGATGTCGTAGGTGTCGACGAGCAGCGTCGTGCCGGCGCCGAGCGCGGCGACCTGGGAGCGGAAGGCGTCCTCTTCGCTGTCGTGCAGCAGCGTCCAGGCGTGGGCGGCGGTGCCCATCGTCGGGATGCCCCACCGGCGACCCGCCTCGAGGTTGCTCGTCGCGCCGAAGCCCGCGATGTACGCGGCGCGGGCCGCGGCGACGGCGGAGTCCTCGCCGGCGCGGCGGGACCCCATCTCGGCGAGCGGTCGGTCTCCGGCGGCGACCGACATGCGCGCCGCCGCGGTCGCGATCGCGGAGTCGTGGTTGAGCACCGACAGCACGAGCGTCTCGAGGATGACGGCCTCGGCGAACGTCCCCTCGACGGTGAACAGCGGCGAGCCCGGGAAGTAGAGCTCGCCCTCGCGGTAGCCCGAGATGGAGCCGGCGAACCGGTAGTCGGCGAGCCACGCGACGGTCGCCGCATCGACGACCTTCTCGTCGCGCAGGAACCGCAGCTCGTCATCGCCGAAGCGGAAGTCGCGGATGAGGGAGAGGAGGCGCCCCGTGCCCGCGACGACGCCGAAGCGGCGACCTCCGGGCAGGCGCCGCGCGAACACCTCGAACACGCAGCGACGCGTCGCGGTGCCGTCGCGCAGCGCCGCATCCAGCATCGTCAGCTCGTACCGGTCCGTGTGCAGGGCGGTGCTCGCGCTCATGCGCTCACCCTACAAGCGCGCGTCGGGCGGGCTGCACGCGACCTCGGCGCGGGTAGGGTGGGATGTCGTGAATGACGCGCCGATCGGAATCTTCGACTCCGGCGTCGGCGGGCTCACGGTGGCCCGGGCGGTCTCCTCTCTCCTGCCGCGCGAGTCGATCCTCTACGTCGGTGACACCGCGCGCTCGCCCTACGGACCCAAGCCGATCGCCGACGTGCGCCGATACGCGCTCGAGGTACTCGACTCGCTCGTCGGGCAGGGCGTGAAGATGCTCGTCATCGCGTGCAACACCGCGTCGGCGGCGATGCTCCGCGACGCGCGCGAGCGCTACGACGTGCCTGTCGTCGAGGTGATCGGCCCCGCCGTGCGCACGGCGATGTCCACGACGCGCAACGGCCGCATCGGCGTCATCGGCACGGCCGGGACGATCGGGTCGGGCGCGTATCAGGACATGCTCGAGGTCAACGCCCGCCTTACCGTCCACGCGCACGCGTGCCCGCGGTTCGTGGAGTTCGTCGAGGCCGGTGTCACGGATTCGCCCGAGGTGCTCGCGGTCGCGGAGGAGTACCTCGCCCCGCTGCGGCACGCGGGCGTCGACACGCTCGTGCTCGGCTGCACGCACTACCCCTTCCTCGAGGGCGCGATCAGCTACGTCATGGGCCCGGACGTCAGCCTCGTCTCGAGCGACACCGAGACGGCGAAAGACGTCTACCGCCAGCTCGTGAGCCGCGATCTGCTCGCCGGCCCGGACGCCGTCGCCCGGCACGTGTACGAGGCCACCGGCGACTCGGCCGACGAGTTCGTCCGCCTGGCGCATCGCCTCATGGGCCGCGAGGTCCGCGACGTGCAGCTCGTGCAGACGGGCGCGATCGATCTTCCGCGGGCCGCATCCGGCTTGCTCTGAACCCCCGACCCGAGGAGAACCATGACCGACTCCCCGCGCGCCGACGGCCGCGCCGTCGACCAGCTGCGCCCCGTCACGATCGAGCGCGGCTGGTCGCGTCAGGCCGAGGGCTCGGCGCTCATCAGCTTCGGCGACACGCGGGTGCTGTGCACCGCGTCGTTCACGAACGGCGTGCCGCGCTGGCTGACCGGCAAGGGCAAGGGGTGGGTCACGGCCGAGTACGCGATGCTTCCGCGCGCGACCAACAGCCGCAACGACCGCGAGAGCGTCAAGGGCAGGATCGGCGGACGCACGCACGAGATCTCGCGGCTGATCGGACGGGCGCTGCGGGCGGTGGTCGACACGAAGGCCCTCGGCGAGAACACGATCGTCATCGACTGCGACGTGCTGCAGGCCGACGGCGGCACGCGCACGGCCGCGATCACCGGCGCGTATGTCGCGCTGGCCGACGCGATCGCGTGGGGCAAGGAGCGCAAGTTCATCGCACAGCGCTCCGACGTGCTCTTCGACTCCGTCTCGGCCGTCTCCGTCGGCATCGTCGACGGCACGCCGCTTCTCGACCTCGCGTACGTCGAGGACGTGCGCGCCGAGACCGACATGAACGTCGTGGTCACCGGTCGCGGCCTGTTCGTCGAGGTGCAGGGCACCGCCGAGGGCGCGCCGTTCGACAAGGCGGAGCTCGATCGCCTGCTGGAACTGGGCGTCGCCGGATGCGGCGAGCTCCGCGACGCGCAGGCTGCGGCGCTGGCGGGCTGACGTGCCGCGCATCGTCCTCGCGACGCACAACCCGCACAAGGTCGAGGAGTTCCAGGCGCTCGTCGCCGGCGTGCGCGATGACCTCGAGGTCGTCGGGTACGACGGCCCGGAGCCGGTTGAAGACGGTGTGACGTTCGCGGCGAATGCTCTCATCAAGGCACGGGCGGCGGCCGCGCACACCGGGCTGACGGCCCTCGCGGACGACTCGGGAATCTGCGTCGACGTGCTCGGTGGGGCGCCCGGCGTGTTCTCGGCGTACTGGGCCGGGCACGCGAAGGACGCCGTGGCGAACCGCGAGCTCCTGCTCGATCAGCTCGCCGACGTCGCCGACCCGCACCGTACCGCGCAGTTCGTCTCGGTCATCGCGCTCGTGCGTCCCGACGGCAGCGAGGCCACCGTCGAGGGCCGCTGGCCCGGGCGCCTCGCCGCCGCCGCATCCGGGGCTGGCGGGTTCGGCTACGACCCCGTGTTCATCCCGGACGCTCAGGAGCCCGGAGCCGAGCGCACGGTGGGGGAGTGGAGCGCTGCGGAGAAGAACGCCCAGTCGCATCGGGCGCGCGCGTTCGCGGCGCTGCTGCCGCTCCTGCGCACGCTCTGAGCCTCGGGGTCCGACTCCCTCGTCCCGGCGTCGTATCCGCGACGCTCGTCAGCGACGTGCGAACCGACTGGCCGTCTGACCGCGGCGGGCAGCCGCGATGAGCGCCGTCGAAGCGGCGAGGACGACGGCGAGGGCCGCGGCCACAAGCGAGGGCAGGGGGGCGTTCCGGGTCAGGGCACCCACCGCAGCGAAGACGAGGGCATAAACGGTGGTCGCCCCGAAGATCAGAGTGAGCGGCGTGGATGTTCGGGACACGGAGAACAGCACGAGTGCCGCGGCTCCGGCGGCTGCCGCCGCGAGGGACAGCTGCCACGTGAAGCCCCACGCGCCGCGAACGGGTGCGCCGGCGTCGACAAGCACGGTGGAAGCGTTCAGCCACACGGCGATCGCTGTCCAGCCGAGGTGCGTCCCGAGGGCCGTCCACAACACACCTCGCACCCACCGCGGCCAGGTTGCCCGCGACGCCCGGCGGGTCGCGCGCACCGCAAGGAGAAGTCCCGCACCCATGAGGACGAAGATCGGGAGGGTGAGCACGGTGAGTGCGGGGACGGATGCGGAAGCGATCCACGCGCAGAAGCCGGCGGCTGTCACCGCGAGCGGTCCGGCGACGGCGCCACGTCCGCGGGGATCGACTGTCGCCACCGCCTGCCACACCGCGTAGACGCCCGTGAGCGTCACGATGAGGCCCCAGATCGCGAAGGCTGGTCCCCACGGCACGAGGAGGGGACCGGTCGGGTCGTCGCGGCTGAAGTCCGAGCCCACGAGCGTCGAGATGGCGATGGTGACGGGCTGCCCCACCGCGAAGAACAGCAGTGCCCCACGCCCTGCTGTGAACCTGTCGAACCTGGGCATGTGAACGCCTTTCCCGAGATCACGCCAATGTACTTCCAAAATGGAATATTTCCAAGGTGTATCGTCGTGCGCGTGGGCGACGCGACGAGTCAGGAGGACGCGAGGGAGCACCTGCTGTCGGCGTTGACGGTCGATCAGCAGCTCCTGTTCTCGGAGAGTCGTCGCGTGGCTCACTCCTTCGCACGGCAGCACGCGCTGAGTGAGCGGGAGTTCGACGCCTTGATGGTGGTCATGATCGCCGAGATCGGGGGCGAGGCGATCACGCCGACGGCCCTCGCTCGACGCATCCGCCTGAGTCCCCCCGCCACCACGAACGTCATCAACAAGCTCGTCGCGGCAGGGCACGTCATCCGCCAGCGTGAGGGTGGAGACCTCCGTCGCGTGACCCTGAGATACGGGGCCCGGGCTCGTGAGGTGGCAGAGGACTTCTTCGCTCCCCTCTCGCGCATGGCGGACGCTCACGCGCAGGATTTCTCCCTCGAGGAGCTGCAGACCGTCCATCGCTATCTGAGCGGGATGGCCACCCTCATGGGTGCTCAGGCCGACCGCGGGGAATGAGCCCTCGGCACGACGTCCCCCGTGGGTCGATGCGGTGAGCCGGGTCTGTCCTCGTGTTGCCGGCGGACGGCGGAGACTGCGGACGAGACGCGCTCGTGGGAATCGTTACCGTTCCCGAGTTGCCGCGCCTGCGGCGGTCGGCGTCGGCGCGGTTCTAGCCTGGACACATGCACGATCACGCGCCCGGCGTCCGCAGCGCGAGCAACCGCCGGCTGCTCGCGACGTCGCTCGCGATCACGACCGTCGTGCTGGTCGTGTAGATCGTCGGCGCCGCGCTGTCGGGCTCGCTCGCGCTGCTCGCGGATGCGGCGCACATGTTCACGGATGCGGCCGCGCTGGTCATCGCCCTCATCGCAAGCGCCGTCGCGGCCCGCCCGGCGAACGACCGCCGGACGTTCGGGTATCAGCGGGCGGAGGTCTTCGGCGCGCTGATCAACGGCGTCATCCTCATCGTGCTCGCCGGCTGGGTGGCCTTCGAAGGCGTGATGCGGCTGCTGAACCCCGGCGAGGCGGAGGTCGCCGGAGGCCTCATGCTCGCGGTCGCGGCCGTCGGGCTCGTCGCGAACGCCGTGTCGATGTGGCTGCTGAGCGCCGCGCAGCGCACGAGCATCAACGTCCGCGGCGCGTACCTCGAAGTGCTCGGCGACCTGCTGGGGTCGGCCGCGGTGATCATCGCGGCGATCATCATCGTCGCGACGGGCTGGGCGCCGGCCGACGCGATCGCGTCGCTGCTCATCGCCGCGATGATCGTCCCGCGCGCCATCGGGCTGCTGCGGGAGGTCGCCTCCGTGCTCGGCGAATCCGCGCCGGCCGGCATGCACGTCGCGGAGATCCGCGACCACATCCTCGAGACCCCCGGCGTCGTCGCCGTGCACGACGTGCACGTGTGGCAGCTCACGCGCGGCGCGCCGGTCTTCAGCGCGCACGTCGTCGTGGACGACGAGGCGCTGCGCGACGGGAGCACGGCGCGCATCCTGGCGTCGCTCCAGAACTGCCTGTCGCAGCACTTCGACGTGGAGCACTCGACCTTCCAGCTCGAACCGGCCGGACACGTCGAGCACGACGACGCCCGCCACGCCTAGCCCTTCGGCAGGCTCAGGGACCGCCCTCGCGGACGACGTCGCCCGCGTCCTTGTCGGGGCGCAGGCCGCGCCAGCGCGCGTGCCGCAGGATGCCGGCCGGCGTGACCTCTCCGAACTCGACCTCGCCGACGAGCTCGGGGCGTACCCACAGCGCATCCGACGCGTCGGCGCGCGGGACGTCCACGAACGGGGCGTCGTCGGTGCGCAGCGGCCGCAGCCGCCGGTCGAGCGTCGCGAGAGCCGCCTCCGAGAAGCCGCTGCCCACGCGCCCGGCGTAATGGAGGCCGTCGTCGGTGCGCCACCCGACCAGCAGGGAGCCGATCTCGCCGGTGCGGCCGCCCTTGCCGGGACGGATGCCGCCGATCACGACCTCCTGCGTGTGCGTGAACTTGACCTTGAGCCACTGGTCGCTGCGCGCCCCCGACCGATAGGCGCCCCCAGGGTCCTTCACGACGACGCCCTCCAGCCCGAGCGAGCGGCTGACCTCGAGCGCGGTGTCGACGTCGTCGAAGACGGGCGGCACGACGAGGGGAGCGGATGCGGCGCCAGCGCGCCGCTCGAGGTGCGCGCGCCGCTCGGAGAGCGGCAGGGCCGCGAGGTCCTCCGCCCCGTCGCGCAGGATGTCGAACAGGTAGAGCTGCACCGGCGTCCGTCGCGCCTCGCGGTCGATCTCGCGCGCGTGCACGAGGTTCATGCGGGTCTGCAGCAGGGGGAAGCTCGGCCGCCCGGACGCGTCCAGCGCGACGATCTCGCCGTCGAGGACGGCCGGCTCCGCCCCGAGGCCGAGATCGACGGCTGTCAGCTCGGGGTAAGTCGCGGTGAGGTCGTTGGCGCGGCGCGACGTGAGCCGCATCCGCTCGCCGTCCCACGTCGCGAGCGCCCGGATGCCGTCCCATTTGCCCTCCGCCCACGCGCGCCCCCAGCGGGCTGCGGCCGCGCGCGCGAGCGCGGGCGTCGCGGCGGTGGCGAGCATCGCCTGCGGGCTCGCGGTCGCGGCGCGGTCCTGCATCCGCACGGCCTCGCGGGGCGGCGCCGCGGTGCGCGTCGTCGCGGAAGACGCGCCGGCTGCGGACCCGTGGTCGAGCGGCACGACGGGAGCGCCGTCGTGCTGCGGCCGGCCCGCCGCATCCGTCTTCATGCGGTGCAGCAGCCACGTCGACTTCTCGCCGCTGCCGTCGGTGCGGATGAGAGCGAGACGCACGCGGCCGAGCGGCCCGCCGGGCCGCCCCTCGAGGGTGAAGATGATCTCGTCGTCGCGCCACTTCTCCAGCTCGTAGCGGCCCTCGTCCCAGATCGTCATGATGCCCGCGCCGTATTGGCCGGCGGGGATCTCGCCGGCGAAGTCGGCGTACATCATGGGGTGGTCCTCGGTCTGCACGGCGAGGTTGTTGCGCGCCGTCGTGGCCGGGATCCCGCGAGGCACCGCCCAGCTCGCGAGCACGCCGTCGCGCTCGAGCCGCAGATCCCAGTGCAGGCGCGAGGCGTGGTGCTCCTGGATGACGAAGCGGGGGAGGCCCTCGGATGCGGCGGCGCCGAGCGCGTTGTCGGGCACGGGCTCGGGCGTCCGCCCCGCGGTGCGCTTGGCGATGTAGACGCTCAGCGGTCCGTCGGCGGCCGCGCGCGCGCCTGCGTGGAAGCCGAGCGACGCCATCGGGTCTCCCATCGCGGCGACGCGCTCGATCACCTCGTCGAAGAGGAGATGGCGCAGGCCCGGGTCGTCGAGCTCGTCCCACGTCCGGGGCGCGGCCACCGTGGGATGCGGGCGACCGCGAAGCGAGTAGGGCGCGATGGTCGTCTTCGAGCCGTTGTTCTGGCTCCAGTCGATGAAGACCCTGCCCGGCCGGACGGCCTTGGACATCTGACTGACGACGAGGCCGGGGTCATCCGCCTCGATCGCGCGGGCGAGCTCCTTCGCGAAGGCGGTGATCGCGTCGCTGGACTGGTCGCCCGGCAGCGGCGCGTACAGGTGGATGCCCTTGCTGCCGCTCGTGACCGGGACGGGCTCCATGCCCATGTCGGAGAGGATCGCGCGTGCGCGTCGGGCGACATCGGCGCACTCGGCGAGGCCGACGCCGGGTCCGGGATCGAGGTCGAGCACGAGCCGGTCGGGAGCGCCCCGATCGCCGTCGGCGTCGAACCGCCACTGCGGTACGTGCAGCTCGAGGCTCGCGACCTGCGCGAGGTAGACGAGGGTCGCGCGGTCGCCGACGAGGGGGTAGTCCTTGGGGCCCGACGAGTGCGGGATCGGTCGCCGCGGCACCCAGTCCGGCGCGCCGGGCTCGAGGTCCTTCGCGAAGAACGCCATTCCGGGGTCCTCCGCCGTGCCGACGCCGTCGGGCCAGCGCTTGCGGGTCACCGGGCGTCCGGTGGCGTGCGGGATGAGCACGGATGCCACGCGCGTGTAGTAATCGATCACCTCGCCCTTGGTGGTGCCCGTCTCGGGGTAGAGCACCTTGTCGAGGTTGGTCAGGCGCAGGCGGTGGCCGTCGATGCGCACCGTCTGCTCACCCACCATGGCACCACCGTATCCGCGGCGTCGGAATCGGATGCAAGGGGGTAGGCGTGACGCGTGTGACCGGTGTTCACTGGAAACATGAGGTCGATCTGGAAGGGCGCGCTCACGTTCGGGCTCGTGAACGTGCCCGTGAAGGTGTACTCCGCCACCGAGGACCACGACGTCCCGCTGCACCAGGTGCACAACAAGGACGGCGGGCGCATCCGGTACCAGCGGATCTGCGAGCTCGACGGCGAGGTCGTGCCGTACCAGGACATCGACCGCGCGTACGACGACGGCGAGCAGACGGTCGTGCTGACGAAGGCAGACTTCGACGCGCTGCCGTCGGAGAAGAGCCGCGAGATCGACGTCGTGGAGTTCGTTCCGAGCGAGCAGGTCGACCCGCTGACCTTCGACAAGGCGTACTACCTCGAGCCGGACTCCGCCTCGCCCAAGGCGTACGTGCTGCTGCGGCGCACGCTGGAGCAGACCGATCGCACCGCGATCGTGCGGTTCTCCCTGCGGCAGAAGACGCGCCTCGCGGCGCTGCGTGTGCGCGGCGACGTGCTCGTGCTGCAGACGCTGCTGTGGGCCGACGAGGTGCGCGAGGCGTCGTTCCCGGCGCTCGACGAGTCGGTGCGCATCTCCGCCAAGGAGCTGGAGATGTCGGCGGCCCTCGTGGACAGCTTCGCGAAGGATTTCGACCCGGAGGAGTTCACGGACGAGTACCAGGCCGAGCTGCGCACGCTCATCGACGCCAAGCTCGAACAGGGCGACGCCCTCGACACCGCGGCCACCTTCGGCGAGAAGGAGGACGAGGACGACGGCGGCGAGGTCATCGACCTCATGGCGGCGCTGCGCGCCAGCGTCGAGCGCAGCCGTGCCGCACGCGCGGGCACCGGCGGTGCCGGCGGCGGCGCGAAGAAGGAGCCGGCCGGCACGAAGGCGCCACCCGCCAAGAAGGAGCCGGCCGCGAAGAAGCCGGCCGCCCGGAGGAAGACGGCGAAGGCGTCGTAGCGGCCGCCCGGGCTCAGTGCTCGGGGCGGTGGTGCTGCTCGAAGGTCTTCGGGTCGAGCGCGAGCGACTGCGCCTCGACCGCGTCGGTGTCGGCATCGCCTGCGACGGCGGCCTTCTTCGCGGCCGCACGCTCGCGGAAGTAGTGGAACGCGACGAACCCCGCCGTGCCAGCGACCGCGGCGAGGAGGATCACGTCGATGTAGTTGGTGACGAAGTCGCGGATCGGCGGGATGTAGCCGATCAAGTAGCCGATCATCGTCAGACCGATGCCCCAGATGATCGCGCCGATGAGGTTGTAGAGCGAGTACTTCTTCCACGGCATGTGACCCACGCCGGCGGCGATCGGCGCGAAGGTGCGGACGACCGGCACGAAGCGCGCGAGGATGATCGTCAGGGCACCGAACCGCTCGAAGAATGCGTTCGTGCGCTCGACGTTCTTGCGGCTGAAAATGCCGGACTCTTTGCGTTCGAAGATCGCCGGCCCGCTCTTGTGCCCGATGAAGTACCCGACCTCGCCGCCGAGGAATGCGGCGAAGCCGATCAGCAGAGCGACGAACCAGGCGTTGATGCCGAAGACGCCGTTGGGAGCCGCCGCGGTGTGGTGCGAGAGCAGGCCGGCCATGATCAGCAGGGTGTCGCCGGGCAGCAGGAACCCGATGAGCAGACCGGTCTCGGCGAAGATGATGCCGCAGACCACGAGCAGTGCCCACGGCTGCGAGTTGGTGATGATCGTGGCGGGGTCCAGCCAGGGGAGCAGTGCGGCGTGGGTGATCACGAGGGTCCCGTCGGGTCGGTCGGCGGTGAAAGCAGGCGCACAGGCCATGCCGTGCGGAAGGTGGGACTTGAACCCACACGCCCGGAGGCACAGGAACCTAAATCCTGCGTGTCTGCCAATTCCACCACTCCCGCGGGTGCGATCAGTCTAGGCGAGGGCACTCCGCCGCCACCCTCCGGATACCCCCCGGAGCGGCGGCCGGTTCTCCGGAGCACACACGCGATTCGCGCCGGGAAACGCCGCACGGCGGCGTTCCTCGACGCGAATCGCGTTCATCGGGCGTGTGTCACCGCTGCGCGGCGGGCGGCGGGGTCGCGCTGGAAGGGGTCTCGATGTCGGGGTCCTCGGCGATGACCGGCTCGGTGGCGTCGGTGGCGGTGACGGGGGCGACCACCGGGTCGGTGGATCCGACCGTGTCGACCTCGTCGTCCGCGACAGTGGGCGCCGCAGGGCGGGGGAGGACCGACGCGATCGCGGCGACCGCGAGGGAGAGCAGCAGCCCGAGCACACCGACCGAGAGGAGGACGCCGCCGATCGTCGCAGCCGGCTGCCCCACGAACACCTCGACGTTCGAGTCGGCCGACGGGGTCGTGATGGCGGTCTCGATGCGCGACAGCCGGTCGAAGGTGAGCCACGCGCCGACGCCCGTCACGACCAGGGAACTGATGAGAAGGATCCAGAACGGGATGCTGCGGGTGAGGGGACGTGCGGTCATGACGGGGAAACTCCTCGGATAGCGGGCGGTGCGGACGGCACCGGAGAGCCAGTGTTCCGGAGCGTTCCGGACGAATCCTCGGTGTCGACGATGAAGAGCCTATGAGTCCCCGCGCACCGGCGCAGGGGCCTTGAGATGCGTGACGACGGCTGTCATGGCCGCGACCAGCGACACCGCGAGCACCATGTGGATGTTCACCAGGAGGATCGGGAGCCCCGTGCGCGCCTGCCACAGGCCGACGACGATCTGGGCGACCTCGACGGCGAGCAGGAGGCCGACCCACAGGCGCAGGCGCAGCCCGGGCGGTGTGCGCCACGAGCCCGCGAGCAGCACCACGGTGGCCGCCAGGAGCGCGTACGCCGGCCACGAGTGCACGTGCTGCATGAACTCGGGGTCCAGGCCGTTGCGCACCGCGCCGCCGTCGCCGGCGTGCGGACCCGAGCCCGTGACGAGGATGCCGACGACGACGGTGACGATCACCACGGCGCTCGTGACGTGCGCGAGCGCGGCGAACCACGCCGGGACGGCGCGTGCGCGCGGCCCGGGCACCGCGTACACACGGGCGACGAACACCGCGGACAGGGCGACGAGCACGACGGAGGCGAAGTAGTGCAGGCCCACCACGTACGGGTTGAGGTTCGTGAGGACCGTGATGCCGCCGATGATCGCCTGCAGCGGCACGTACAGGCCGATCGCGAGTGCCAGCCAGAACAGGTCGCGGCGCTGCCGCCGCATCCGGAACACCAGTAGGAAGGTCGCGATCGCGACGGCGACGAGCACGAACGTGAGGAGCCGGTTGCCGAACTCGATGACCCCGTGGATGCCCATCTCGGGGGTCGCCACGAACGACTCGGGCGTGCAGCGCGGCCACGTCGGGCAGCCCAGCCCCGAGCCTGTGAGCCGCACCAGGCCGCCGGTGCCGACGATCGCGATCTGCACGACGAGCGTCGCCCAGGCCGCCGCCACGACGCGTCGGTCGACCGAGGCGGGCAGCCATTCGCCGAGTCGCCGCACGGGTCCCGGTCGGACGGGGGACGGGGTCTGTACGGACATCGTCGGGTGCCTCCTGGGGCGCCGCGGGGGCGGGGCCGTCGGGTCGGCGGCCGTCCGGTGCGCGGCGGGAACCTGTAGAATCGAGGGGTTCGGGATGCGACGCATACGCGTTCCGCATCACTGACAGTCTAGGCGCGCGGAATCGCGTGCGAAGCGGGCCCGGAAGCGGCGGACCTCCCTCTCGTACTCCACGGAGGGCGTGGGAATGCCGGGGCGGAGAACACCGTTGCGGCCCGAGAGGAGAGGACCCACCATGGCTGATGTCCTGATCGACCGGCCCGAGCTGGAGGGCCTGGGCGTCTACGAGTTCGGGTGGCACGACCCGGACGCGGCGGGCGCGAGCGCCAAGCGAGGCCTGAACGAAGCCGTCGTCCGCGACATCTCGGCGCTCAAAGCCGAGCCGGAGTGGATGCTGAACACGCGCCTGAAGGGGCTGCAGCTGTTCGGGCGCAAGCCGATGCCGACGTGGGGCGCGGACCTCAGCGAGATCGACTTCGACAACATCAAGTACTTCGTGCGCTCGACGGAGAAGCAGGCCCAGACGTGGGAGGACCTGCCCGACGACATCCGCAACACGTACGAGCGCCTGGGCATCCCCGAGGCCGAGCGCCAGCGGCTGGTCGCGGGTGTCGCCGCGCAGTACGAGTCCGAGGTCGTCTATCACCAGATCAACGAGCAGCTCGAGGCGCAGGGTGTCATCTTCATGGACACCGACACCGCCCTCCGCGAGCACCCCGAGTTCTTCGAGGAGTACTTCGGCACCGTCATCCCCGCCGGCGACAACAAGTTCGCCGCGCTGAACACGGCGGTGTGGTCGGGCGGATCGTTCGTGTACGTCCCGAAGGGCGTGCACGTCGAGATCCCGCTGCAGGCGTACTTCCGCATCAACACCGAGAACATGGGCCAGTTCGAGCGGACGCTCATCATCGCCGACGAGGGCTCGTACGTGCACTACATCGAGGGCTGCACGGCGCCGATCTACAAGAGCGACTCGCTGCACTCGGCCGTCGTCGAGATCATCGTCAAGAAGAACGCCCGCGTGCGGTACACGACGATCCAGAACTGGTCGAACAACGTCTACAACCTCGTGACCAAGCGCGCCGTCGCCCACGAGGGGGCGACGATGGAGTGGGTCGACGGCAACATCGGCTCCAAGGTCACGATGAAGTACCCGTCCATCTTCCTGATGGGCGAGCACGCCAAGGGCGAGACGCTGTCGGTCGCGTTCGCGGGCCCCGGTCAGCACCAGGACGCCGGCGCCAAGATGATCCACATGGCGCCCTACACGCAGTCCTCGATCGTGTCGAAGTCGATCGCCCGCGGCGGCGGCCGCGCCGGCTACCGCGGCGAGGTGCGGGTGGACGCGAACGCGCACCACTCCGCCAACACCGTGCGCTGCGACGCCCTGCTGGTCGACACGATCTCGCGCTCGGACACGTACCCGGCCATCGACATCCGGGTGGACGACGTCCAGCTCGGCCACGAGGCGACCGTCTCGAAGGTCAGCGAGGAGCAGCTGTTCTACCTCATGAGCCGCGGCATGCCCGAGGACGAGGCGATGGCCATGATCGTGCGCGGCTTCATCGAGCCGATCGCCCGTGAGCTCCCCATGGAATACGCCCTCGAGCTGAACAAGCTCATCGAGATGGGCATGGAAGGATCCGTCGGCTAGATGACGACCACGACCACCCCCCTGCCGGGAAGCACCGCGCACACCGACGGAGGATGGGGCCGCGCCGACGTGCCCGTGCAGACCCGCTCCGAGCGGCCCTGGTCCTACGACCCCGCCGACTTCGGCGTGCCGACGGGCCGCGAGGTGAACTGGAAGCACACGCCCATCGCGCGGCTGCGCGAGGTCCTCGAGCCGGCGGACGCCGCTCTGGAGGCGACGGGCGTGCGCGTCGAGACCGCCGCCGTGGCCGAGCTGCTCGTCTCGGGCTCCGCGGTGCGCGGCGAGGTCTTCCGGCCGGAGGACCTGCCCGCCGCCATCGCGTGGCAGCGCGCCCCCGAGGCCCTGCACGTCCGCATCCCGGCCGGCGAGGAGCTCGCCGAGCCGGTGCGGATCGACCTCGTCGGCGAGGACGGCGCTTTCGCCGCCGCGCACGTCATCATCGAGGCGCAGCCGAACGCGCGCGCGACGGTCGTGGTCTACCACTCCGGCGACGCGCGGTACGCGCAGAACGTCGAGATCATCGTGCGCGACGGCGCCGACCTCGCGGTGGTGTCGGTGCAGCGCTGGGACGACAGCGCGGTGCACGCGGCCAGCCACCAGGCGCGTGTCGACCGCGACGCGACCCTCACGCACATCGTCGCGACGCTCGGCGGCGGGGTCGTGCGCGTGAACCCCTCCGTCGAGCTCGCGGGCTCCGGGGCGGCCGGTCGCCTCTACGGCCTCTCCTTCGCCGACTCCGGCCAGCACTTCGAGTCGCAGGTGTACCTGCACCACAAGGGCCCGCACACCGTCGGCGACGTGCTCTACAAGGGCGCGCTCCAGGGTGAGAGCGCCCGCAGCGTCTGGATCGGCGACGTGCTCATCGGGCGCGACGCCGTGGGCACCGACTCGTACGAGGCCAACCGCAACCTCGTCCTCACCGACGGCGCGCGCGCCGACTCGATCCCGAACCTGGAGATCGAGACGGGCGACATCGTCGGAGCCGGCCACGCCAGCGCGACCGGTCGCTTCGACGACGAGCAGCTGTTCTACCTCCAGGCGCGCGGCATCGACGAGGCCGAGGCGCGGCGCCTGGTCGTTCTCGGCTTCCTCAGCGAGATCGTGCAGCGCATCGGCGTGGCCGACCTCGAGTCGGAGCTGACCGCCGCGATCGAGCGCGAGCTGGCCGAAGGCGGCGCGCTGTGACCGCGCAGCGCGTGTGCGCGCTCAGCGAGCTCGAGCAGGACGCGGCGCTCCGCGTCGAGGTCGACGGCGTGCCGATCGCCGTGGTGCTCGACTCCAACGGCGAGGTGCACGCGATCGGCGACACCTGCACGCACGGCGACATCTCGCTGTCCGAGGGCTTCGTCGAGGGCGAGACGCTCGAGTGCTGGGCGCACGGCTCGGCCTTCTCGCTGCGCACCGGCAAGCCGCTGAACCTCCCGGCCTACGAGCCGGTGCCCGTCTACGTCGTCGAGATCGACGGCGACGACGTCAAGATCGACCCGACCCGAACGAAGGAAGTCTGACCATGTCCGTCCTGGAGATCCGCGACCTGCACGTGACGGTCGAGACGGATGCGGGGACCACCCCGATCCTCAACGGCGTGTCGCTGACGATCCGCACGGGGGAGACCCACGCCATCATGGGCCCCAACGGCTCGGGCAAGTCCACGCTCGCGTACACGATCGCCGGCCACCCCAAGTACACCGTGACGCAGGGTTCCATCACGCTCGACGGCGAGGACGTCCTCGCGATGAGCGTCGACGAGCGAGCCCGCGCCGGCCTCTTCCTCGCCATGCAGTACCCCGTGGAGATCCCGGGCGTCACCGTGACGAACTTCCTGCGCACCGCGAAGACGGCCATCGACGGCGAGGCGCCGGGCATCCGCGCGTGGACCAAGGACGTCAAGGACGCGATGAAGAACCTGCGCATGGACCCCAAGTTCGCGCAGCGCAACGTCAACGAGGGCTTCTCGGGCGGCGAGAAGAAGCGTCACGAGATCCTCCAGCTCGAGCTGCTGCAGCCCAAGATCGCGGTGCTCGACGAGACCGACTCCGGTCTGGACGTCGACGCGCTGAAGATCGTGTCCGAGGGCGTGAACCGCGCGAAGGAGGCGACCGACCTCGGCGTGCTCCTCATCACGCACTACACGCGGATCCTCCGCTACATCCGCCCCGACTTCGTGCACGTCGTCGTCGCCGGCCGCATCGTCGAGGAGGGCGGGCCGGAGCTCGCCGACCGCCTCGAGGAAGAGGGCTACGACCGGTTCGTCACCGAGGCCGAGACCGCGGTCGACGCCTGACGGCCCGCCCGAGCGTAGGATCGTTACATGACCGCAACACTCGCGCCCGAGAAGTATGACGAGGTCACCGAGGCCCTCAAGGACGTCATGGACCCCGAGCTGGGGATCAACGTCGTCGACCTCGGCCTCATCTACGATCTCGCGTGGGACGACGAGAACGATGCGCTGGTCATCCACATGACGCTCACGTCCGCCGGGTGTCCCCTCACGGACGTCCTCGAGGAGCAGACGGCGCAGGCGCTGGACGGCGTCGTGGAGCGCTTCCGCATCAACTGGGTGTGGATGCCGCCGTGGGGTCCCGAGCGGATCACCGACGACGGCCGCGACATGATGCGGGCGCTCGGCTTCGCCATCTGAGCGGTCCTAGGCTCGAGGGGTGAGTTCCTCCCCGCTGCAGGCCCTGCCGCTCGACCGTCTCCGTCAGCGCTCGAGCGCGAAATGGCGGACGTACGGCGAGGACGTCCTGCCGCTGTTCGTGGCCGAGACCGACTTCCCGCTCGCACCCGCGATCGAGAGCGCCCTCCTCGAGGCCGTACGGCTCGGCGACACCGGCTACACGCCGCCCGACGCAGGCCTCGGTCGTGTCTACGCCGATTTCTCCGAACGCCGCTTCGGGTGGCGCCCCGACCCGGCACGCATCCGCTCGACCTGCGATGTCATGATGGCCCTCGTCGAAGTGCTGCGCGCGGTCATCCGGCCCGGCGATCGCGTCGTCGTCACGCCGCCGGTGTACCCGCCGTTCTTCGACGGGATCCCCGAAGCCGGGGGTGTGGTGGACGCCGTGCCGCTGCGGGACACCGGCTCGGCGTGGGAGCTCGACATCGAGGGCATCGAGCGCGCCTTCGCGGCCGGCGCACGCGCGATCGTGCTGTGCAACCCGCACAACCCGACCGGCACCGCTCACGATCGCGCGTCGCTCGCGGCGCTCGCCTCCGCGGCCGCACGCCACGGCGCCGTCGTGATCAGCGACGAGATCCACGCGCCGCTCGCTGATGCGGAATCCGGTTTCGCGCCGTTCCTGTCCGTGTCGGACGATGCCGCGCGGGTGGGTTTCGCCCTCGTGAGCGCGTCGAAGGCCTTCAACCTCGCCGGTCTCAAGTGCGCGCTCATGGTCGCCGCCTCCGAGGAGAAGGCCGCCGTCCTGCGGGCGCTCCCCGACGAGGTGCAGTGGCGCACCGGCCACTTCGGGCTGCTCGCGTCGCTCGCCGCCTTTGCGCCCGAGAGCGACGCGTGGCTGGACGCGCTGCTCGCGGCGCTGCGCGAGAACCGGCGCCTCCTGGGCGCCCTGCTCGCCGAGCACGTTCCGCTCGCCGGCTACCGCGAGCCGGATGCCGGCTTCCTCGCGTGGGTCGACGTGTCGGCGTACGGCTGGGGCGAGAACCCCGCGGTCCTCATCCGCCGCGAAGCGCGGGTCGCCCTGCACCACGGTCCGCTGTTCGGCGCCGGCGGGGCCGGCCACGTGCGCGTCAACATCGGCACGTCGCCGGAGATCCTCACCGACGCCATCGAGCGTATCGGCGTCCTCGCCGCCCGATGAGCCGCGCCGACACGGCGGCGGCGATCTGGCGCGCCCCGTACACGTGGGTGACGGCCGGGTCCATCTCGCTCGTCTTCCTCGCTGCGCTGCAGGCGCTCGCGGTCACGACCGTCATGCCCGTGGTCAGCGCCGACCTCGAGGGCGCATCCCTGTACGCCGCGGCGTTCTCCGCGACCCTTGCGGCGAGCGTCATCGGGATGGTCGGCGCCGGTGCCTGGAGCGATCGCGGCGGTCCGCTCCGGCCGCTGACGGCGTGCGTCGCGCTGTTCGTCGCGGGACTCGTCATCGCGGGGGTCGCGCCGACGATGGTCGTGCTCGTCGTCGGGCGCCTGGTGCAGGGCCTCGGCGCCGGAGGCATCACGGTCGCCCTGTACGTCGTCGTGGCGCGGGCGTATCCGGCCGCTCTCCACGTGCGGGTGTTCGCTGCGTTCTCGGCGGCGTGGGTCGTCCCGTCGCTCGTCGGTCCCTTCCTCGCCGGCGCCGTGGCGCAGTACCTGCACTGGCGCTGTGTCTTCCTCGGGGTGGCGGTGCTCGCCGTGGCGTCGTTCTTCGTGCTCGCCCCGCGCCTGCCGGACATGCACCGTCCGCCCGCCGACGTCGAGCCGCTCGGGCGGGTCGGGCGTCGCCTGCTGCTGGCGATCACGACCGCGGTGGGCCTGCTCGCGATCGGGCTCGCGGGGAAGGCAGGCGCCTTCACGGCGCCGCTGGTGATCGCCGCCGTCGTCGTGGTCGCGGTGGCCGCGCGTCCGCTGCTGCCGCGCGGTACCCTGCGCTCGGCGCGCGCCCTGCCGAGCGTCGTGCTGCTGCGCGGGATCCTGGCCGCCGCGTTCTTCAGTGCCGAGGTGTACGTGCCGCTGCTGTTCGTCGAGCGCTACGGGTTCTCGCCGGTGTGGGCGGGACTCGCGCTGACGCTCGCCGCGATCACGTGGGCGATCGGGTCGGGCGCGCAGGGCGGCGTCGGCCGCGCGTGG